>DATKNT010000082.1:0-16705 GCA_035541175.1 Gaiellaceae bacterium | reverse complement strand
TCGGCGTGCTGCCGCGGCACGACCTCTGGGCCGACGTCCTGCACAACCTCCGTTACGTCGTCGTCGACGAGGCGCACGTCTACCGCGGCGTCTTCGGCTCGCATGTCGCCAACGTCCTGCGGCGGCTGCGCCGGCTCGCGCGGATCTACGGCGCCGATCCGCAGTTCGTCCTCGCCTCCGCGACCGTTGCGAACCCCGGCGAGCTCGCGCACTCGCTGCTCGGGGTCGACGCGGCCGTGATCGGCGACGACGCGGCGCCGCGCGCGGAGCGGACGATCGCGCTCTGGAACCCGCCGCTGCTCGACGCGGAGCTCGGCCTGCGGGCGAGCGCGCTCGGCGAGGCGTCGCGGCTGCTGGCGTCGCTCGTCCAACGCGACCTGCGGACGATCTGCTTCGCGAAGAGCCGCAAGGCGGCGGAGCTCGTCCACCGCTTCGCCGTGGAGCGCGTCGACGCGGAGACGGCGAAGCGGCTCGCGCCGTACCGCGCCGGCTACACGCCGCAGCAGCGGCGCGACATCGAGCGGCGGCTCGTCGAGGGCGAGCTGCTCGGCGTCTCCGCGACCGACGCGCTCGAGCTCGGCATCGACATCGGCCTGCTCGACTGCGCCGTCTCCGTCGGCTTCCCCGGAACGGTGGCGAGCCTCCGCCAGCAGTGGGGACGCGCCGGCCGCCGCGGACACGGCCTCGCGGTGCTCGTCGCGTCGGAGGACGCGCTCGACCAGTACTTCATGCGCGAGCCGGAGACGCTGCTGGGCCGGCGCGTCGAGGCGGCGATCCTCGACCCTGCGAACCCGCGCGTGCTCGACGGCCACGTCGCCGCGGCCGCATTCGAGGCGCCGGTGGACGACGCCGACCGCGAGATCCTCGGTGACGAGGCACTGGAACGCGCGCCGCTCGTCCCGGAGCTCCGCCACACGCCGAACGGCTGGGTCTGGGCCGGCAAGGACGCGCCCGCGGCACGCACGCCGCTCCGTTCCAGCACGGCCGACGCGTTCACCGTCGTCGACGCGAGCACCGGCGCGCTGCTCGGGCTCGTCGAGCGCGAGCGCGCGTACTCGACCGTGCACGAGGGCGCGGTCTACCTCCACCTCGGCGACACGTACCTCGTCCGCGAGCTCGACCTCGCTGCGCGCCGCGTCGTCGTCGAGCCGTTCGCCGGCGACTGGTACACGCAGGTGAAGAAGGAGACGTCGACCGACATCGAGGAGGCGAAGCGCGTCGAGCGCCGGCTCGGGCTCGAGCTCTCGTTCGGCGTCGTCTCCGTCACGGAGCGCGTCGTCGCGTTCCAGCGGAAGGGGATCCGCGACGGCGCGACGATCGCGACGGTCCAGCTCGACCTCCCGCCGACGACGTTCGAGACCGAGGCGGTGTGGTACCTGCCGACCGAACGGCAGCTGGAAGGGTTGGAGACGATGCCGACGCTCCTCTCGTCGCTGCACGCGGCGGAGCACTCGATGATCGCGCTGCTGCCGCTGTGGGCGATGTGCGACCGCTGGGACATCGGCGGCCTCTCGACGAACGTCCACCAGGACACGGGCGCGCCGACGGTGTTCGTCTACGACGGCCATCCCGGCGGGGTCGGGATCGCCGAGCGCGGCTTCGAGCGGTTCGAGGGCTGGGTCGCCGACACGGCACGGATGCTCGAGGGCTGCCCGTGCGAGCGCGGCTGCCCGTCGTGCGTGCAGAGCCCGAAGTGCGGGAACCTCAACGAGTACCTCGACAAGGGTGGCGCGCTGACGCTGCTGCGCAGGATGCTGTCATCGTGAACGTGGGGCCGCTCCGGCGCGTGCTCGTGCGCCCGCCGCGGGCGGACGACATCTCGTCGTGGAAGAAGCTCGGCTGGCGCGCGGAGCCGGACGCGGCCGGCCTCGTCGGCGAGCACGAAGCGCTCTGCGCGCTGCTCGAGGACGGCGGTGCCGAGGTGATCCGCGCAGACGGCCGGCCGAAGAGCCTCGACGCCATGTACACGTACGACCCGCTGCTCGTCACCGCCGCGGGCGCGCTCCTCCTCCGCCCCGGCAAGCCGCAGCGGCGGGAGGAGCCCGAGGCGCTGCTCGGCGACCTGCTCCGCGCGGGGATCCCGGTGCTCGGCGGTCTCGAGGAACCGGCGCTCGCCGAAGGCGGCGACACGCTCTGGCTCGACGACCGGACGCTCGTCGTCGGCCGCTCGCACCGGACGAACGACGAGGGCGTCGCCGCGCTCCGTGCCGCCTTCCCCGCAGTCGACGTGATCGCCGTCGACCTGCCGCACCTCCGCGGCCGCGGCGAGGTGCTGCACCTGCTGTCGCTGCTGAGCCCGCTCGACGTCGACCTCGTGGTCGGCTATCCGCCGCTGATGCCGGTCCGGCTCGTCGAGCTGCTCGACCGTCGGGGCGTCGAGATCGTCGAGGTGCCGGACGAGGAGTTCGAGACGATGGGACCGAACGTCCTCGCGCTCGGCCCGCGCGTCGGGCTCGCGCTCGAGGGCAACGACACGACCCGGAAGCGCCTCGCCAAGGCCGGCGTCGAGGTGCTCGTCTACCGCGGCGACGAGGTCTCGCGCAAGGGCGACGGCGGCCCGACCTGCCTCACGCAGCCGCTCGCGCGGGGACCTGTCGATTCCGCCGCGTCCCTGTCGTCGTAGGAACGAACGCGGCGCTAGGCGCCGCCCAGCGCCAGCTCGACGGCCTCCTCGGGCGTCGTCGCGCGAAGCGTCCCCTCGATCTCCCAGCCCGGCTCGAGCACGACGACGCGCCGGCCGAGCGTGAGCGCGAGGCCGATCTCGGCCAGCGTCCCGTAGCGGCCGCCAACGGCGATCACCGCGTCGCCGGACGCGACCACCGCGAGATTGCGCGCGTGACCGATCCCGGTGACGACGACGTGGTCGGCCCACTCGTTCGCCTCGGCGCGGGACTCGCCGGGGACGATTCCGATCGTCGTGCCGCCGGCGCGCTTCGCGCCGCGCGAGGCCGCGGCCATCACCTCGCCGCGACCGCCGGTGACGACGGTGGCGCCGCGCTCCGCGAGCACGCGTCCGACCGCCTCGGCCCGCTGCTCGTGCTCGGCGCCGCTGCCGATGACCGCGACCTGGACGTGCGCCACGGGCCGATGCTAGAAGGAAGCGTGGGCGAGCGGGAGGCGCGCGGCGGCGTTCTCATCCTCGGCGGCGGCTTCGCCGGCGCCTACGTCGCGCGACTGCTCGGCGCGCGCGGCGCGACGATCGTCAGTCTCGAGAACTTCATGCTCTACACGCCGCTGCTGCCCGAAGCGGCCTCGGGCACGCTGGAGCCGCGGCACACGGTCGTCCCGCTCCGCGCCATGTGCCCGCAGGCGGAGCTGCTGCTCGGACGCGCGACCGCGGTCGACGTCGAGGCGCGCACGGTCGCCGTCGACACCGACGGCGGGCCGGAGACGGTTCGCTGGCGGGAGCTCGTGCTCGCGCTCGGCGCGGTCCCGCGCACCGTCCCCGTGCCCGGCCTCGTCGAGCACGCGCTCTCGTTCAAGTCGCTCCCGGAGGCGATCCAGCTGCGCAACCACGTCCTCCGCCAGCTGGAGGACGCCGAGGCGACGCTCGACGCGGCGGAGCGCGAGCGGCGGCTGACGTTCGTGTTCGTCGGCGCCGGCTATGCCGGCGTCGAGGCGCTCGCCGAGCTGTCGGATCTCGTCGCCGACGCGTCGCGCTTCTATCCCGGCCTGAACGGCGTCCCGCGCCGCTGGCTGCTCGTCGACGCGGCGCCGACGATCCTGCCGGAGATCCCACCGAAGCTCGGCGACTACGCGGCGGAGGAGCTGACGAAGCGCGGCGTCGAGATCGCCGTCGGCACGACCCTCGCGTCGGCCGCCGCCGACGAGGTGACGCTCTCCGACGGCAGGCGGATCCCGACGCGTACGCTCGTCTGGACCGCCGGCGTGACGCCGAACCCGCTCGTCCGCGAGCTCGGGCTGCCGCTCGACGAGCGCGGGCGGCTCGAGGTGGACGAGTTCCTGCGCGTGCGCGGGCACGAGCACGTGTGGTCGCTCGGCGACTGCGCGCGCGTCCCCAACACGCGGAGCACGCGGCCCGACCCGCCGACGTGCCAGCACGCGCTGCGGCAGGCGCGACGGCTGGCGAGGAACATCGCGGGCGACCGCGCCCCGTACGGCTACCGGATGATGGGCCAGGTGGCGACGCTCGGCCGCTACAAGGGAATCGCCGAGGTGATGGGCCTCCCGCTCCGCGGCTTCCCCGGCTGGTGGGTGACGCGGACGTACCACCTGTACCAGCTGCCGCTCCTCTCGCGGAAGCTCCGCGTCGTCGCCGACTGGACGACCTCGCTGCTCTTCCGCCGCGACGTCGTCGAGCTCGGCTCCCTCGGCCACCCGGAAGGCCTCGGCTAGCGCAGCGCCCTCAGCGCGCGGTCGAGCCGCTGCCGCGTCGTCAGCACGCCGGCGAAGAGGTCGCCGTGGCGGGCGATCCGCCCGAGGACGACATCCATCGTGAACTCGGCCGGGTCGAGCCCCGCCTTCACCTCGCTCCAGCGCAGCGGCGTCGAGACGGGCGCCTGCGGCTTGGGGCGCACGGAGTAGACGGACGCGATCGTCTTCCCCCAGCCGTTCTGGTTCGCGTCGACGAGCACGCCGCGCCGCTTCGCCTTCGCCCACGCCGTCGTCACGAGACCCGGATGCGCACGCGCGAGCGCGCCCGCGACGATCTCGGCGAACTCGCGCGTCTGCTCGTACGTGTGCCGCCGCTCGACCGGGACGAGCACGTGCATCCCGTCGGCGCCGCTCGTCTTCGGGAACCCCACGAGCCCGACCGCGTCGAGCGCCGCCTTCACGAGCAGCGCCACCTCGACCGTCTCGTCGAAGCCCACGTCGGAGGAGGGGTCGAGGTCGAAGAGGACGAAGTCCGGGCGGTCGGGCCGGTCGACGCGCGAGTACCACGCGTTCATGTCGATGCAGCCCATGTTGACCATCCAGAGCAGCGCCGCCTCCTCGTTGACCAGCGGCGCCTCGATCCAGCGGCGCGTGCGCGGCGTCGCCCGCGTCGAGACCTCGGCGCGGAAGGTCGGGATCCAGTCCGGCATGTGCTTCGGTGCGTCCTTCTGGAAGAACGCCTTGCCGAAGGCGCCGTCGGGATAGCGCCGCATCGTGAACGGCCGGTCACGGAGGTGCGGCACGAGCGCGGACGCCACCGCCGCGTAGTACTCGAGCAGGTCGCCCTTCGTGATGCCCTCGTCGGGCCAGAACACCTTGTCGAGGTTCGACAGCTTGACGACGCGGCCGCCGACCGACGCCGACGTCTCGGGCGGCGTCTCGCGACGCACCTCACGCGCCGGCTTGTCGTCGCGCAGCCCTTCGAACGACGGAGCGCGGAGGTGGCCGTCGTGCGTCCACTCGACGAACCGCACCTCGCAGACGAGCTCCGGCTCGACCCAGGTGACGTCGCCCTTCCGCACCTTCGGCATCGTCGGGACCCCGGCGAACGGCGACGTCTCGCGCCGGAGCGGCCGCAACCGCTTCAGCAGGTCGTCGATCGTCCGCTCGGTGAAGCCGGTGCCGCAGTTCCCGACCCAGTGCAGCTCGCCGCCGCGGTAGGCGCCGAGCACGAGCGCGCCGAAGCTGCCCGCTCGCCGCCCCTGGCCCGCCGTCCAGCCGCAGATCACGAACTCCTGCCGCTGCGCGGTCTTGATCTTCAGCCAGTCGCGGGTGCGCCGCCCTTCGGCGTAGCGGGACGAGGCGCGCTTCGCCATCACCCCCTCCAGGCCCTGCTCGGCGGCGGCGGCGAACAGCGCCTCGCCGTCGTCGAAGCTCTCGGAGAGCCGCACCGTCCGGTTGCGCCCGTCGAGGAGCGCGCCCAGCCGCTGCCGCCGCTCCGCCAGCGGCAGGTCGACGACCGGCTCGCCGTCGAGCTCGAGCAGGTCGAAGACCTCGTACACGATCGGCGTGTCCGCCTTCCCCTGCTGCATCGCCGAGAAGCTCGGCCGCCCCCGCTCGTCCAGGGCGCACACCTCGCCGTCGACGACGCACTCCGGGCTCCGCACCGCCTTCGCCAGCTCCGTCGCCGCGTGCGGGAAGCGGCTCGTCAGGTCGTTCCCGTTGCGGGAGACGAGCTTCGCCTCCCCGCCGCGTACGTAGCCGAGCGCGCGGTAGCCGTCCCACTTCACCTCGAACAGCCAGTCGTCGCCGCGCGGAAGCGCGCCGGCGAGCGTCGCGAGCATCGGCCGGTACTCCCGGCGCGGTCCGCGCGGGGACGAGCCGTCGTCGCGCTTCCGCAGCAGCAGCCAGTTCCGCTCGTCGCCGTCGAGCTTCGCCGGGATCAGCGTCCACGTGCCGTCGAGGCGCTCGCCGTGGAGCCGCACCGTGAGCCCGCCGTCGGGCTTCTCCTCGAGGAGCTCGTACGGGCCGTGGTCCCAGATCTCGACGGTGCCGGCGCCGTAGCTCCCCTTCGGGATCTCGCCCTCGAAGCTCGCGTAGTCGAGGGGGTGGTCCTCGACGTGGACGGCGAGGACGCGCTCGCCGGGCTCGAGCGGGATCCCCTTCGGCACCGCCCAGGAGGCGAGCACGCCGTCCCGCTCGAGCCGGAAGTCGTAGTGGAGCCGGCGCGCGTCGTGCCGCTGGACGACGAAGATCGGGGCGTCGCCGCCGCCGCTCGAGCCGAACGGCTCGGGCGTCCGCGTCCGGTCGCGCCTGCGCTCGTAGTCCCGGAGCCGGCCCGTCACGCCGTCAGCTTGCCTGGTGAATCGTGGTTGTGGGCAACCGGTTTTCCCCTGGTAGACAGCCTGTAAACGGCAGACGGGCTCGCTTCACGATCGGGGATAAGCCTGTGGACGGTGTGGACAGCACCGTGCCGGCACGACCAGGAACCTGCGTAAATCTACTCGTTTCTCACGCGAAGACGCCGAGCGACCGGAACTTCGCCCGCCGCCGCCGCCGCAGCTCGTCGCCCGGCACCCCGTCCAGCTCGTCGAACGCCTGCCGCAGCGCCTCGCCGAGCAGCGTCGCCGCCGCGTCGTGGTCGGTGTGGGCACCCCCCTCGGGCTCGGGGACGATCGCGTCGATCACGCCGAGCTCGAGGCAGTGAACGGCGTCCGGCTTGAAGGCCGCCGCCGCCTTCTTCTTCTCGCCGCCGTCGCGCCACAGGATCGCGGCGCAGCCCTCGGGCGAGATCACCGAGTAGATCGCGTTCTCCTGCATCAGCACCCGGTCGGCGAGCGCGATCGCAACCGCGCCGCCGGAGCCGCCCTCGCCGATCACGCACGCGACCGTGGGCACGGTCAGCCGCGCCATCGCCGCCTGGGAGACCGCGATCGCGCTCCCCTGGCCGTGCTGCTCGGCCGCGACGCCCGGGTAGGCACCGGGCGTGTCGACGAGCGAGATCACCGGGAAGCCGTGACGCTCGGCGAGCTCCATCGCGCGGATCGCCTTGTGGTAGCCCTCCGGGTAGGGCATCCCGAACTGGCGCCGCGACCGCTCCTGGATGTCGCGACCCTTCTGCTGGCCGACGAGCACAACCGTCCGCCCGTCGAGCCGGCCGAGCCCGGTCACCATCGCGCCGTCGTCGGCGAGCCGCCGGTCGCCGTGCAGCTCGAACCAGTCGGAGAGCAGCCGGTCGACGTAGTCGAGGGTGTACGGCCGGTCCTCGTGGCGGGCGAGCTCGACGGAGCGCCAGATCTCGTCGTCGGTCGCCTCCTGGGAGATCCGGTCGAGCTGGCGCTGGAGGCGCTCGAGCTCGCCGGACAGCCTGGCGCCGCCGAGCAGCGGCACGCTCTTCAGCCGGCTCAGCCGCTCGCGGAGCCGCAGCTCGTGCTCACTCGGCGCCACTGAACAACCTCAGCAGTCGTCCGACGGCGGGCCGGATCTCCTCGCGCGGCAGGATCGCGTCGAGATGGCCGAAGCGCAGGTTCTGCGCGGCGAGCCCGAAGTCGTCCGGCAGCTTCTCCCGCGTCGTCTGCTCGACGACGCGCGGGCCGGTGAAGGCGATCAGCGCCCCCGGCTCGGCGAGGAGCACGTCGCCGAGGCTCGCGAAGCTCGCGAGCACGCCGGCGGTGGTCGGATGTGCCATGACGACGATCAGCGCCTGCCGCGCGTCGCGGAGATCCTCGATCGCGCACACCGTCTTCGGCAGCTGCATGAGCGAGAGGATCCCCTCCTGCATCCGCGCGCCGCCGGAGCTCGTGACCGTGACGAGCGGGATGCCGCGCTCCGCCGCCGAGTCGCATGCGCGCGAGAACTTCTCGCCGACGACGCTGCCCATCGAGCCGCCCATGAAGGCGAAGTCCATGACCGCGAGCTCACAGGAGCGCCGCTCGATCGCGGCCTGGCCGATCACCATCGCGTCCGAGAGCCCGGTCGACAGCTCGGCCTCGGCGAGCCGCTCGTTGTACGGGCGGAGGTCGAAGAAGCCGAGCGGGTCCTCCGAGTGGAGCTCCGTCGCCTCCTCGACGAACGATCCCTCGTCCGCGAGCGAGGCGATCCTGGCGCGCGCGCGCATCGGGAAGTGGTGGCCGCACTGACGGCAGACCCAGAGGGACTCCTCGAGCTCGTCGTCGCGGTAGTGCGAGTGGCAGCCCGGGCAGGTGTTCGGGTGCTTCGGGGGCGGCGGCGGGGGCTCGTTGGTCTCGATCGAGACGTCGATCTTGGACACGGCTCTACCTTAGACCTGGGCCGTCCGCCGCGGGTTGCGCGGGGCGGGCACTAAAAGCCCAGCGCCGCGCACAGCCGCTCGAGCTTCTCGACGTTGGCCGGGTCGGGGGCGAGGCCGGTGAGGCCCGCGCCGGCGACGATTCCCCGCTCGCGCAGCCCGCCGAGCAGCTTCTCGACCTCGGCGATCGTCGGACCGCCCGGCTCCGGCATGAACACGGTCAGCTCGTCCGGGTCGAAGACGTCGCAGTCGAGCGCGACGTACACGGCGTCAACCGCACCGAGGATCGCGTCGACGTCGTCCCGGATTCCGGCGGCGGCGATGAACTCGACCTCGGGCGGATCGAGGTTCCGCGCGCCGACGAGCGCGACGGCGTGCGGGTCGACGGCACCCCCGTCGATCAGCATCCGCAGCGGCATCCCCCACTCGTTCCCCGACGGCGAGGTCTCGTGCGTGTTCAGGTCGCCGTGCGCGTCGAGCCAGAGCACGCCGAGGCGCCCGTGCCGCGCCGACAGCGCCTCGACCGCGCCGATGTGCGAGCAGCAGCAGCCCCCGAGCACGAGCGGCCGGACGGGGAGGTCGGACGCGACCGCGAGCGTCTGCGCCACGAGCGAGTCCTCCTCGACGACGGCCACCTCCGGGTAGTCGAGCGGGAGCGACGCGGCCTCGATCATCGCCTCCCCGTCGTCCCCCCACGCCCGCGGTACGCGCACGAGCCCGGCCGCGAACGTGCGCCCGCAGGAGTGGCATTCGTACTCCGCGCCGACCGCCACCGCCGTGTACCCGTGGCAGGTCGGGCACTTCCCGCGCAGCAGACTCATGCGACGGCCTTCTCGAACACGACGGACTCCAGCTCGACGTGCATGCCGACACGCTCGTAGAGCTTGGTCGCGCCCGTCGGGCTGTCGGCGTCGACCCCGAGCGTCACGCGCGTCTGTCCGCGTCGCTGGAACTCCGCGAAGCTGTGGTAGAGGAGCGCCTTGCCGAGACCGAGGCCCCGCCAGGGCCGGCGGACGCCGAGCGCGCCGACATAGCCGCCGCCGCTCCGCTCGGGATCGTTGATGACGGTCGCCGCGATCTCCTCGCCGTCCCGGACGAGGTACCAGAGCTCCGGGGTGTAGTCGTGCACCTTCTGGCGCTCCGCCCACCACTGCTCGAACGGCCGCGGGTGGTGCTCCCAGTGATCCTTGAACGCCTCGCTCAGGGCGTCGTGGAACGGGCGAGCGTCCTCCTCGCGGAACGTCTCGAGCGTGAGCCCGTCGGGAAGCAGCGGCTCCGGCACGGGACCGTCAAGCTCGATCGCCATGTCATAGAAGCGGCGCACCTCGCGGAAGCCGCGGCTCTCGAACAGCACAGCCGCGGCGGCATCCGCGGCGAGCGTCCAGGTATGGACGCGCTCGGCCCCGGACGAGGCGGCGTGGCTCTCGCCGAGGTCCGAGAGCATGCCTCCGAGCCCGCGGCCCTTCTGCCCCGCCGCGACGATCCCGACGAAGAACGCGACCGGCGCGTGCGCGCGGTACTCGAACCAGCCGGCTCCGACGAGGCGGCCGTTCTCCTCCAGCAGCCACGAGTTCGTCTCCAGGTCGCACCGCGACCACCAGGCCAGCATGTCCCCTGCGACGACCCGCGAGGGGCGGCCGAGCAGCGCGGTCTCGTCCGCGGCGACGAGCGCGGCCACCGCGGCCGCGTCGGCGCGCGTCGCCGGCCGCCGGCTGATCGTCTCGGGAACCGCCACGCCGGGAGGCTACCCGGAGACGAGCCCGTCGAGGGCCTCGCCGAGGCCGGAGAGCGTGTGCAGCTCGGCGTCCGGCTGTGGCTCCGGCTCCTCGCCGAGCCGGTTGATCCAGATCGTCCGCAGCCCGAGCTGCCGCGCCGGAGCGACGTCGTGGAAGAGGCTCGCGGCCACGTGGACGTGACCGACCGGATCGGCGCCCGTCTGCTCGAAGAACGTCTGCCAGTGGCGGAGGCCGGGCTTGTAGGAGCCGATCTCCGAGGCGACGATCGCGAGCTCGAACGGCACGCCGATCGTCGCCAGCGACGCCTCGATGTAATCGCGGTCGGTGTTCGACAGGATCGCGAGCTTCCAGCCGCGGGTGCGCGCGTCCGCGAGCGCCGCGGGCACCTCGGGGAACGCGTCCCAGTCCGGGAGCGAGCGCGAGAGGGCGTCGCCCTCCTCGGCCGGGAGCTCGAGCCCGTCCTCGGCGGCGAGCCGGGCGAGGCAGACGTCGAGCACCTGCCGGTAGGGACGGCCGGGGGGATCCCGCTCGACCTCGGGCTCGATCTCGTGGTAGCGGTGGAGCAGCCGGGGCACGTTGTCCGCGCCGTACAGCCGCTCGAGCTGCCGGCCGATGCCGCCGTTCCAGTCGATCAGCGTCCCGTAGCAGTCGAATGTCGCCCAGCGGTCCACGGGCCGACCCTATCCCGAACGGTAGTGTCCCCGCATGGCGACGCACTACCGCTGGGACGACCTGCCGCACGAGGAGCTCGGCCCGCTGATCGGACGCCGCCTCGTCACCGGCGAGCGGCTGATGCTCGCGCACGTCTACCTCGCGAAGGGTGCGATCGTCCCGAAGCACGCCCACGACAACGAGCAGCTGACGTACATCCTCGAGGGGGCGCTCCGCTTCTGGCTCGGCGACGACGAGTCGGAGGTCGTCGACGTCGCCGCCGGCGAGGTGCTGCATCTGCCCTCGAATCTGCCGCACAGGGCGGAGGCGCTCGAGGACACGCTGGACGTGGACGTCTTCGCCCCGCCGCGCGCCGACTGGCTCGACGGCAGCGACGCCTACCTACGCCGTGGGGCGAAAGGCGAGTAGCTCCGGCCCGTGACGGTCGAGCCAGTCGCGCTGCGCCCTCCACCCGGGGCGGCGCGTCTCGAGCAGCCGCCAGAAGCGGTGCGAGTGGTTCGGCTCGACGAGATGGCAGAGCTCGTGGACGACGACGTAGTCGAGCACGTCGAACGGGGCGAGCACGAGCCGCCAGTTGAACGACAGCGTGCCCCGCGTCGAGCAGGAGCCCCAGCGCGTCTTCTGGTCGCGCACCTCGATCCGGCGAACGGTGACGCCGAGCGGCGGCGCCTCCTCGTCGACGAGCATCGTCACGAGCTCGCGCGCCGCCCGCCGCGCCTCCACCTCCGACACGGCGTACGGGTCGAGCCGGAGCCGCGGCACCTGCTTCGCCCGCTCGTGCGCGATCCAGTCCCGGTGCTCGTCGAGCACGCGCTCGATCTCGTCGTCGGGCAGCCAGGCGGGAACGGTCAGCTGCGGCGGCTCGCCCCAGGGGACCGTGAGCGTCCACTTCCGCGCCCGCCGCGACCGCACGACCTCGACGAACTCAGCCTGATTGGTTACGGCTCCCGCACCTCGAAGAACACCGTTGCGCGCTGGTCCGAAACGTAGAGCTCCAGCGAATACTGACCAAACTCGTTGGCATCGAAGGAGATCGCAAGCGGGTGAAGGTACGAGAACTCCCATCCGGGCAGGTACCCGCCCGGGAATTCGATGGGCCCAAGCTCAAAGCCGAGGTCTCCAAGACTCGCCATCTTCGGCCCAAGAAGATAGGCCTCGACACTCACGGGGTCCGCAAAGTCGTCGCGTGAGCCGCGAAGCCCAAGGACGACTGCAAACTCGATCGGAGCCGGGAGACTTCCTGGCCAAAATGTGTCTACGCCGACCCCTTCGAGATCGAGCTCGGCACCGCGACCTGAAAAGGCACGACACGAGAGCACCCAGTCGAGCTTCACGCGGCCACCTGGTCGGACAGAGGCCGTGGTAGCTCATAGAGGCCGCGCCGAATTCGCCTGAGTTCACCGCGCTGCGCCATCGTCGCGACAGCGACCTCAAGGGCATGAGTCGCTCTCCGATCGCCGGTCAACCACCCACGTTGGACGAGAGCCCGACGGATCTCAGCTAGCCGCATTCCCTCAGAGGGGGCATCTGAAAGCACGCGCAAGACCGCATCGCGCTTGCTCAGCGCCGGCCCGTGAACCGTCAGCCCCGATGCGAGATCCCGAGCTGCTCCAAGCAGGCTGACGTGGCGACGGAGGACATCGATACGCACCTCTAACTCCATGCGCCTTCTCTCAAGTTCCCGGAGCTCGTCCTCAAGGAGTTCGAGCGGCGTTGAAGCGGCCCACTTGGCTACCTGAAGCTCAAAGTCGGTCATGTCGCCACTGTACGAGGCGCTGCGGACGTAACCTCAAGAGGCGGTCCTCAGCCGCCTGAGGACCGCCGCTGAGGTCGCTACCTTGAGCTCACTCGGGCGTATAGTCCGGGGTTCGCGTCGTCGATATCTGGGGAGAATGGCCGCCCGCCACGCACACATTCTCGACTTCCGAGCCGGGAAAGTCGTCAAAGTGACCTTGGGTGAGGGAAGTTCACTCCTTTCAGAACTTCTCACGCGCGCGCGAGCAATACGAGCGAGCACCACCGGCGCGCGCCCACCGGCACGAGAAAGTCAGGACCGGCCGGCAAAGCCGTAGTCCGGGAAGCTCAGCCGTCGTACTTGCGGAAGACGACGCAGGCGTTGTGGCCGCCGAAGCCGAACGAGTTCGACACGGCGACCTCGACGTCGGCGTCGCGGGACTCGTTCGGGACGTAGTCGAGGTCGCAGTCGGGATCCTCGACCTCGTAGTTGATCGTCGGCGGCAGCTTCCCGTCGCGGACGGCGAGCGTCGTGAACATCGCCTCGACCGCCCCGGCGGCGCCGAGGCAGTGGCCCGTCGCGCCCTTCGTCCCCGACACAGGCGTCCTGTACGCCTTCTCCTCGCCGAGCGCGTACTTCAGCATCTGCGTCTCGGACGCGTCGCCGATCGGCGTCGAGGTCGCGTGCGCGTTGATGTAGCCGATCGCCGACGCCTCGATCCCGGCGTCGCGAAGCGCCATCTCGAACGCGCGCACCGGCCCGGTCGGATCCGGCTCGGTGATGTGCTTCGCGTCCGAGGAGAGACCGTAGCCCGCGACCTCCGCGTAGATCGTCGCCCCGCGCGCCTTCGCGTGCTCGAGTTCCTCGAGGACGAGCAGCGCGGCAGCCTCGCCCATGACGAAGCCGTCGCGCTCCGCGTCGAACGGCCGCGACGCGTGGCCGGGATCGTCGTTGCGCCGCGAGAGCGCGCGCATCGCGCCGAAGCCGGCGATGCCGACCGGGCAGACGGCCGCCTCGGTCCCGCCGCAGAGCATCACGTCCGCGCGGCCGAGCCGGATCGCGTCGAGGCCGTCGCCGATCGCCATGTTCGACGCGGCGCAGGCTGTGCACTCGGAGAGGAGCGGGCCGCGCGTCCCGAGCTCGATCGAGACCCAGCCGGCGCCGAGGTTCGGGATGATCGACGGGATCGAGAACGGGCTGACCCGGTCAGGCCCGCGCTCGCTCAGCACGTCGCAGCAGTCCTGGAAGGAGCGCAGGCCGCCGATGCCGGTGGCGACGGCCGCGCCGATGCGGTCGGCCTCCTTCGCGATGTCGATCCCGGAGTCGGCCTCCGCCTGCCGCGCCGCCGCGAGGATCAGGTGCGTGAACCGGTCCATCCGCCGCACCTGCTTCTTGTCGATCCAGTCGGACGCGTCGAAGTCCTTCACCTCGCAGGCGAAGTGCACGGGAAAGTCGGAGTGGTCGAACTGCGTGATCGGGCCGGCGCCCGACCCGCCCGCGAGCAGGTTTCGCCACGTCGAGTCGACGTCGTTCCCGAGCGGCGTGACCGCGCCCAGCCCGGTGATGACGACGCGCCTGCGTCCGTTGAGTGACCCGATCCCGTCGTTCACATTCCCAGCCCGCCGTCGACGAGAAGAACGTCGCCCGTGATGAACGAGGCCTCGTCGGAGCAGAGGAAGCGTACCGCCCCGGCCACATCCTCCGGCTCGCCGAGCCGCGCGAGCGGCGTGTTCTGGAGCATGGCGGCGGTCGCCTCCTCCGGGAGGACGTCGGTCAGCCGGGTCTTGACGTATCCGGGCGCGACGACGTTCGCGCGGACGTTGCGGCTCCCGAGCTCCCGCGCGAGCGACTTCGTGAAGCCGATGATCCCGGCCTTCGACGCGGCGTAGTTCGTCTGGCCCCAGTTGCCGTGGACGCCGACGACCGACGAGATGTTGACGATCGAGCCGGCGCGCCTCTTCATCATCGGCCGGCAGACGGCGCGGCAGGTGTAGAAGACGGACGAGAGGTTCGTGGCGATCACGTCGTCCCAGTCCTCGTCGGACATGCGCGCGAGCAGGCCGTCGCGGGTGACGCCGGCGTTGTTGACGAGGATGTCGAGATCGCCCGCCGCCTCGACGAGCCGCTGCGCCTCGGCGGCGCTCGAGACGTCGGCCTGCACGGCGCGGGCGCCGATCTCCGCCGCCAGCTCCTCGGCCTCCTGCTGCCCCGCGCGGTAGCCGATCACGACGGCCGCTCCGGCCTGCGCGAGCTCGCGCGCGACGGCCGCGCCGATCCCGCGGGAGGCGCCGGTGACGAGCGCGGTCTTCCCCTCGAGCGACGCGAAGCTCACGCTTCGGCGAGCACCTCGTGGAGCTTGTCGAGCGAGGCGAGGTTGTTCACCGACACCGCCTTCGCCGTCCGGTCGATGCGCTTCACCAGCCCGGAGAGGACGTTGCCGGGGCCGACCTCGACGAAGGTGCGGACGCCCTCCCGCATCAGCTCCGTGGCGGCCTGCGTGAAGCGGACCGGCGCCGTCAGCTGGTCGACGAGCAGCGGTCCCATCCGCTGCGCCGACTCGAGCCGCGCCGTTACGGTCGACATGAACGGCGCAGTCGGTTCCTGGAAGCGAACCTTCTCGATCGCCGGGCGCAGCCGGTCGGCCGCGCGGGCGACGAGCGGCGAGTGGAACGCGCCCGAGACCTTCAGCTTCACCGCGCGCCGCGCCCCCTCCTGCTGGGCGCGCTCGCAGCACTCGTCGACCGCGTCGTTCTCGCCGGAGACGACGATCTGCCCCGGGCAGTTGTAGTTCGCCGGCCAGACGCCGAGGATCTTGCGGCAGAGCGTCTCCACGACCTCGTCCTCGAGCCCGAGGATCGCCGCCATCGAGCCTGGATGGCGCGCGGCCGCCTCGGCCATCGCGACACCGCGCTCGCGCACGAGCTCGAGCGCCTCCTCGACCGTGATCGCGCCGGCGGCCGCGAGCGCGGCGAACTCGCCGACCGAATGGCCGACGACGTAGTCCGGCTCGATCCCGCGCGCCCGCACCGCCGCGAGCACCGCGAGCGAGGTGGCGACGAGCGCCGGCTGCTGCACGGCGGTGTCGACGAGGTCGTCGGCGGCGCCGTGGAAGCACAGGTGCTCGAGGTCGAGCCCGGACGCGGCGCTGCCGCGGGCGTAGATCGCCATCGCCTCGGGGACGGCGACCGCGATGTCGCGGCCCATGCCGGCCTCGATCGACCCTTGACCCGGGAAGCAGAACGCGATCTTCGTCACGGGCTCTCCTTCGTGGGGGTGTCCTTCGTCCAGCGCATCAGCGCGCTGCCCCAGGTGAGGCCCGCGCCCATGCCGGTCATCAGTACGAGCCGACCCGGCCGGAGCCTCCCGTCCGCGCGGGCGTCGGCCAGCGCGAGCGGGATCGACCCCGAGGAGGTGTTGCCGTAGCGGTCGACGTTCACCACAACCCGTTCTGACGGGACTCCAAGCTTCCTGGTTGCGTGGTCGATGATTCGCACGTTGGCCTGATGGGGGACGTAGACGTCGACCTCGTCGACGGTGATGCCGCACTGGTCCATGAGCTCCTCGGCCGACTGGACGAGGACGCGGGTGGCGAACTTGAACACCTCGCGCCCGTTCATGATGACGTATTTCTCGTTCTTATCGAAGGCCCTCGAGCCGCTGCCCGGCAGCCAGAGGTTCCCGCCGCCGCCGCCGTCGGCGCCGAGCTCGAAGCCGAGGAAGCCCCGTTCGGGAACGGGCTCCAGCACGACGGCGCCGGCGCCGTCGCCGAAGAGGACGAGCGTCGAGCGGTCGGTCCAGTCGAGGATCTTCGAGAGGACGTCGCCGCCGACGACGAGCGCCCGCTTCGCCAGACCTGCGGCGAGCATCCCGTACGCCTGCGCGAGCGCGTACATGAAACCGGTGCAGCCGGCGGAGAGGTCGTAGGCGCCCGCGTCGCGGGCGCCGAGGGCGTCGGCCAGG
>DATKNT010000081.1:0-11272 GCA_035541175.1 Gaiellaceae bacterium | reverse complement strand
GGCCTCGGCGCGCAGGTGACGATCCTCGAGCGCTCGATCGACCGCATGCGCTATCTCGACGACATCCTCTCGGGGCGCGTCAGCCTCGTCATGTCGTCGAGCCTCCAGGTCGAGGAGTCGGTAGCGGAGGCGGATCTCGTGATCGGCGCCGTCCTCATTCCCGGCGCGCGGGCGCCGAAGCTCGTGACCCGCGAGATGCTCGGCGAGATGAAGAAGGGCGCGGTGATCGTCGACGTCGCGATCGACCAGGGAGGCTGCGTCGAGACGGCGAGGCCGACGACGCACTCGGATCCGGTCTACCAGGTCGACGGCATCACGCACTACTGCGTCGCCAACATGCCCGGCGGCGTGCCGATCACCTCGACGAAGGCGCTGACGAACGCGACGCTCCCGTACGTCGAGGCGATCGCGGAGCACGGCGTCACGGAGGCGGTCGCGCGGGACCCGGCGCTGGCGCTCGGCGTCAACGTCGTCGACGGGAAGATCACGTACGAGGCGGTCGCCGAGGCGCACAGCCTCGAGTACACGCCGCTCTCCGACGTGCTCCCGCTCGCTCCGGCATAGCCCCGGTCAGGGCTTGGGGGCGGCTTCCGGCTTCTTCCCCGGCGAGAACTTGACGACGAGCCAGGTCACACCGGCCGCGGTGGCGATCACGCACACGATGAAGACGGCGAACGCCAGCACCCCGAGGACGTTGAGCATGACCGACCTAGAATAGCCGTATGGCCCGCGCTTGCGTCATCGTGCTGGACGCGGTCGGTGCCGGCGAGCTGCCGGACGCCGGTCGGTACGGCGACGAAGGCTCCGACACGCTCGGCAACGTCGCGCGGGCCGTGGGCGGGCTCGATCTTCCCAATCTCGAGGCGCTCGGACTCGGCAACATCGAGCCGCTCGAGGGCTGCCCGCCTCAGCCGGGGGCGCCGGCCGTCGCCGGACGGCTGCTGGAGCGGTCGAAGGGCAAGGACACGACGGCCGGACACTGGGAGCTGATGGGCGTCGTGACCGCGCAGGCGTTCCCGACCTACCCGCACGGCTTCCCGCATGACGTCATCGACCCGTTCATGCACAGGACCGGGCGCGGCGTGATCGGCAACCGGCCGGCGTCGGGGACGGAGATCATCCAGGAGCTCGGCGAGGAGCACCAGCGGACCGGGAAGTGGATCGTCTACACGTCGGCCGACTCCGTCTTTCAGGTGGCCGCGCACGAGGAGACGGTCCCGCTCGAGGAGCTGTACGAGGGTTGCCGGGTCGCGCGCGAGATCCTTACCGGGAAGCACGGGGTCGGGCGGGTGATCGCGCGACCGTTCGTGGGCGAGCCCGGCAACTACACGCGCACGGCCAACCGACACGACTTCTCGCTCGAGCCGCGGCGGCCGAACTATCTCTCGCTGCTCCGCGACTCCGGGACGAAGGTCTACGGCGTCGGCAAGATCGGCGACATCTTCGCCGGCTGCGACATCGACGAGTCGCATCCGACGAAGTCGAACATCGAGGGGATCCAGCAGACGGAGAAGCTCCTGCGCGAGCTCGACGAAGGGTTCGTCTTCGTCAACCTCGTCGAGACCGACATGCTCTGGGGCCACCGGAACGACCCGGTGAACTTCCACCGCTGCCTGCAGGACTTCGACCGTCGACTCCCGGACCTGCTCGACGCGCTACGCCCGGGAGACCTGCTCGTTCTCACGTCGGATCACGGGTGCGACCCGACGACGCCGTCGACCGATCATTCGCGCGAGTATGCGCTCCTGCTCGCGTACGTCGAGGGGCGAAACGCGGCCGGCCGCATCCACGAAGGGGAGTTCGCCGACGTCGGCGCGACCGTCAACGCGTGGCTGCACGGGAAGGCGCCGTCCCGCGGAATCCCGGGACAGCCGATCCTCACGCCATGAGGCTCGACAATCCGCTGCTCGTCCGCTGGGAGTTCGCGAGCGAAGAGCGGCTCAACAAGCGCAACGCGATCTTTCGCTCGCTCGTCGAGGGCGACAGCCCGGAGGATCTGGCGATCGCGGCGGTGGAGGCGGTCCGGCCGTCGAGGCTGCTCGACGTCGGCTGCGGGCCGGGCGAGCTCACCGAACGGCTCGCGCGCGACCTCGGCGCCGACGTGCGCGCGATCGACATCTCGCCTCGCATGGTCGAGCTGGCGCGCAATCGCGGCATCGACGCGCAGATCGCGGACGTCGAGCGCATCCCCTTCGGCGACGGCGAGTTCGATTGCGTGTTCGCGGCCTGGGTGCTGTACCACGCGCCCGACCTCGACCGCGCGATCTCGGAGTGTGCGCGCGTCCTGCGCCCGCACGGCCGGCTCGTCGCGACGACGGTCGGCGAGGACAACCTGTCCGAGGTCTGGGATCTCTTCGAGGACGGCGAGCGCCGCGCCCCGATCAGCTTCAACCGGGTGAACGGCACCGATCTGCTCAAGCGGCACTTCGCGAACGTCGAGCAGCGCGACATCGACTCGACGCTCGTCTTCCCCGACATCGAGTCGATTCGCACCTTCGTCTCATCGACGATCGACCGCGCCCACCTTGCGCCGAGCCTCCCACGGGTTGCCGTGCCGTTCCGCGCGACCGCCCGCCACACGATCTTCGTCGCCGAGAAGGCCGGTTGATCCGTCCTGCGGAGCTGATCCAGCGGAAGCGCGACGGCAACGAGCTCGCTTCCGAGGAGGTCTCGGAGCTCGTGCTCGCGTACACGAGCGGCGAGGTTCCGGACTACCAGATGGCGGCGTTCCTCATGGCCGTCTACTTCAGAGGGCTGTCGACGGCCGAGACCTTCGCGATGACGGACGCGATGGTGCGGAGCGGCGAGACGATCGACCTCGGCGGCGCGCTCGGGCGGCGCGTCGTCGACAAGCACTCGACCGGCGGCGTGGGGGACAAGACGACGCTCGCAGTCGGGCCGATCGTCGCGGCCTGCGAGGTGCCGTTCGGGAAGATGAGCGGCCGCGGCCTCGGCCACACCGGCGGGACGCTGGACAAGCTCGAGGCGATCCCCGGCTTCCGCGTCGAGCTGACGACGGACGAGTTCGTCGCGCAGGTTCGCGACGTCGGGATCGCGATCGTCGGGCAGACCGCGAACCTCGTCCCGGCGGACAAGAAGCTCTACGCGCTCCGTGACGTGACCGCGACGGTCGACAACGTGTCGCTCATCGCCGCGAGCATCATGTCGAAGAAGATCGCCGGCGGCGCCGACGCGATCGTCCTCGACGTCAAGGTCGGCGACGGTGCGTTCATGAAGTCGCTCGCGGACGCGCAGGTGCTGGCCGAGGCGATGATCGATCTCGGCAAGCACGCCGGTCTCGAGGTCGTCTGCGTCCTCACGGACATGGACCAGCCGCTCGGGCGCGCCGTCGGCAACGCGCTCGAGGTGCGCGAGGCCGTCGCGACGCTTCGCGGCGACGGTCCGCCCGACTTCACCGAGCTCGTGCTCGACGCTGCCGCGCACCTGCTCGCGCTGTCCGATCTCGGCGTCGATCGCGCCGAGGCGCGCCGGCGCGCGGAGCAGGCGGTGGTCGACGGCTCCGCGACGGCGGCGTACGAGCGGTGGATCCGCGCGCAGGGCGGCGACCCCGACGTGGCGGAGCTTGCGGCGGCTCCGCTCGTGCACGAGGTCCAGGCGCCGAGGACCGGCTACGTCGGCCGGCTCGCCGCGCTTGCCGTCGGCCGGGCGGCGCTCCATCTCGGCGCAGGCAGGCGCGAGAAGGACGACGCCGTCGACCACGCGGTCGGGATCGTCTGCCGCGCGAAGCGTGGCGACGCCGTCGCGCAGGGCGCGACCCTCGCCGAGGTGCACGCACACGACGAGCGCTCGGCGCACGAGGCCGCCGCCGAGGTGCTCGCGGCGTACGAGCTGGTCGACGAGCCGCCGCGGGCTCGGCCGATCGTGCTCGACACGCTGTCGTAGCCAGCAGCCGGGCTCGTCACCCGGCGACGCGGCTACGCTGGACGCGTGCCCGAGCTGCCCGAGGTCGAGACGGTCCGCCGGCAGCTCGAGCCGGTTCTGCTCGGGCGCACCTTCGAGCGCGTCGAGATCGACGACGCGCGACTCGTCCGCCCGCACGACCCGGTCGAGGTGGCGGCCGAGCTGTCGGGCGAGCGCGTCGACGCAGTCGAGCGGCGAGGCAAGTATCTGATTGTTCGGTTCGAGAGCGGTCGCGTTCTCCTGGTTCACCTCCGGATGACGGGGAGCTTCCGTCACGGGCGGCGCGGAAGCCTGCAGGACGTCCCGCACCGCCGTGCCGTTGTCACTTTAGAAAACGGCTCGGACGTCGCCTACCGTGACGTCCGTCGCTTCGGCACCTGGGTGGTGCTGGAGCCTGACGAGATCGAGCCGTATCTCGCGACCCGGGTCGGGCCCGAGCCGCTCGGCACGCACTTCACGACGGCCTTCCTCCGCAACCGGCTCGCCGACCGCTCCGCGGCGCTGAAGGCGGCCATCCTCGACCAGCGCACCGTGGCCGGGCTCGGGAACATCTATGCCGACGAGTCGCTCTGGCGCGCGCGCCTCGACCCGCGGGCGCCCGCCGGCGCGCTCAGCGCGCACGACCTCGCCGCGCTCCGACGCGGCATCCGCGCCGCGCTCCGGCGCGGCATCGCAAAGGAAGGGACGGACCTCGGCGACGGCGTCTACGCGACCGGCTCGATGCAGGATGCGCTGAACGCATACGGCCGCGACGGCGAGCCCTGCCGCCGGTGCCGCGTGCCGATCGTGAAGACCCGGCTCGGCGGCCGCGGAACCTGGTTCTGCCCCGTGTGCCAGGCCGCCCGAGCCCCCGACTAGACTGAAAACGCCATGGCCGGGCGCTCCTACAAGACCGAGGCGGTGGTGCTCCGGTCGTTCCGGCTCGGCGAGGCCGACCGCGTCCTCCACCTCTACACGCTCGACCGCGGTCGCGTCGGGGCGGTGGCGAAGGGCGTCCGGAAGACGACGTCGCGCTTCGGCGCGCGCCTCGAGCCGCTCTCGCACGTCGAGCTCATCCTGCATCAAGGATCCGGCGAGCTGCAGACCGTCACCGGCGTCGAGCTCGTGCGGGCGCACCACGCCGCGCGCGAGGACTACTACCGCCTCTCCGTCGGGCTGATCGGCGCGGAGGCGATGCTGCGGCTCTTCCCCGAACAGGAGGCGAACGAGCGCGCCTTCACCGCGCTGACGCGGTTCCTCGACCTGCTGGACGAGCTCTCGCACGCCGCCGACCGTCCCTCACTCGACCCACTCGCGCTCGCGTTCCAGCTGAAGCTCCTGTGGCTCTCCGGCTACCTGCCGCACCTGACGAGCTGCGCCGAGTGCGGCGCCGACGACTCGGCGCTCGTCGGCTACTCGCCCCGTGCCGGCGGCGCCGTCTGCCGCGCCTGCGCCGCGCAAAGCGAGGCCGTCGCCCTCTCCGGCGACGGGATCCGCGGCATCGAGGCGCTCCTCGCCCGGCCGCTCGCGGACGCCGTCGGGCTCGGGCTCGGCGAGCGCGCCCGCCGCGACGCGCTGACGGTGATCACCGCGTCGTACGGCTATCACGGCGGCTTCCGGCTCCGGACGCTGAGCGCGTGATCCGCGACCTCGGAGACGGCTATGAGCTCGACGACGACCGCGCGCGGCTCGACCGCGACGCGATCCACGCGTACCTCGGCACCGAGGCGTACTGGTCGGCGGGCCGCACCCGTGCGGAGCAGGACGAGCTGATCGACGCGAGCGCCCGCGTCGTCGGCCTCTACCGCGACGGCCGCCAGGTCGGCTTCGCGCGCGCGTCCACCTTCGACGCGGGCAGGTTCATGTACCTCGCCGACGTCTACGTCCTCGAGGAGCACCGCGGCCGCGGACTGGGCAGCGAACTCGTCCGCGAGATGATCGAGAACGGCCCGCACGCCGGCCGCCGCTGGATCCTGCACACGCGCGACGCGCACGGCCTCTACGCGCGCTTCGGCTTCGAGCCCAACGTGCGGCTCGTCGAGCGCGGCGCCGTCTACCGCTAGAGCGCCGGCGGGCTCCAGGGGAGCTCGAGCGCGTCGTCGAGCCACTCGCCAACCCGGGAGATCGGCAGCCGCTCCTGCGCGAGCGAGTCGCGGTCCCGCACCGTCACCGTCTCGTCCTCGAGTGTCTGCTCGTCGATCGTGAACGCGAACGGCGTCCCGATCTCGTCCTGGCGCCGGTAGCGCCGCCCGATCTGCCCGCTGTCGTCGTACTCGACGACCCGCCGCCGGCGCAGCTCGTCGTAGAGGCCGCGCGCGTGCGCGACCATGTCCTCGTTGCGCGGGATCAGCGGCAGGATCGCCGCTTTCACCGGCGACACCGCCGGATGCAGCCGCAGCACGGTCCGCTCGCGGTCGGCGACGACCTCCTCGTGGTACGCGTCGACGAGCATCGCGACGAAGATCCGCTCGATGCTCACCGCCGGCTCGATCACGTACGGCGTGTAGCGCTCGCCGTCCTGGCCGACGAACTCGAGCTTCGTGCCGGAGAACGTCGTGTGCTGGGTGAGGTCGTAGTCGCCGCGGTTGGCAACGCCCTCGAGCTCCGACCAGCCGATCGGGTAGTTGTACTCGATGTCCGTCGTCGCGCTCGAGTAGTGCGACCGCTCGCTCGCGTCGTGCTCCCGCTTGCGGAGGTTCTGCTCGCGAAGCCCGTACTTCAGGTACCAGCCGAAGCGCTCGTCGACCCAGTAGCGGTACCACTCGTCGGCGTCGGCGGGCGGGACGAAGTACTCCATCTCCATCTGCTCGAACTCGCGCACGCGGAAGAGGAAGTTCCCCGGCGTGATCTCGTTCCGGAACGACTTCCCGGTTTGCGCGATCCCGAACGGCGGCTTGCGCCGCGCCAGCTGCAGCACGTTCTTGAAGTTGATGAAGATGCCCTGCGCCGTCTCCGGCCGGAGGTACGCCGTCGAGCTCGCGTCCTCGACCGCCCCGACCTGCGTCTGGAACATGAGGTTGAACTGGCGAGCCTCCGTCAGGTCGCAGTCGGGGGTCTCGCCCGGGTGCTTGCTCGGCTTGCGGCCGCACTGCGCGTCGTCGAGCTTGTCGGCGCGGAACCGGAGCTTGCAGGTGCGGCAGTCGACGAGCGGGTCGACGAACCCGGCGACGTGGCCGGAGGCCTCCCAGACGGCCGGGTTGAGGATGATCGCGGAGTCGAGGGCGACGATGTCGTCCCGCTCCTGCACCATCGTCCGGAACCAGAGCTCGCGGATGTTGTTCTTCGTGAGCACGCCGTAGTGGCCGTAGTCGTACGTCGACCCGAGCCCGCCGTAGATCTCGGAGGAGGGGAAGACGAAGCCGCGGCGGCGGCAGAGCGAGACGATCTTGTCCATCGTGACCTCGGTCATCGGGCCGTTACGGTATCGGGATGGCGTCGACGCCCGCGATCGCAACCGCGGAGCGGGCCGGCATCCGCTTCGCCCTCCACGAGTACGAGCACGATCCCGCGGCCGAGTCGTACGGGCTCGAGGCGGCGGCGAAGCTCGGCGTCGACCCGGCGCGGGTCTTCAAGACGCTCGTCGCCTCGTGCGACGGCAAGCTCTGCGTCGCCTGCGTCCCGGTGGAGGCGCAGCTCGACCTGAAGGCGCTCGGGAAGCGGACGGAGATGGCGGACGCACGCGATGCCGAGCGCGCCACCGGCTACGTCACCGGCGGGATCAGCCCGCTCGGGCAGCGGCGCCGCCTGCCGACGCATCTCGACTCGTCGGCGCTCGAGCACGAGACGATCCTCGTCAGTGCGGGCCGCCGCGGCCTCCAGATCGAGCTCGACCCGCGTGACCTCGCCCGGCTCACCGACGCCCGCCTCGGCCCGATCGCGGCCCGGATACGCTGACGCCCGTGGCGAACCCGCCCGTCGAGCTCCACGTCGTCTCGGACGCCACCGGTGAGACCGCGGCCCGCCTCGTCCAGGCGCTCGAGGCGCAGTTCCCGGACCAGGAGTTCGTCGAGATCCGGCATCCACGCGTCGAGTCGGAGGACGACCTCCACGTCGCCGTCAACCGGATGAAGGGCCGGCCGGCGGTCGTCGTCTACACGCTCGTGAAGCCGGAGCTCCGCGACGCGATGCGGACGCTCTGCCGGCGTGCGCGCCTCCACTACTGCGACCTGCTCGGCCAGCCGATCGAGGCGGTCGCGCGCGTCAGCGGCCAGGCCGCGACGATGTCGCCGGGATCGCGGCCGCCGCTCAACTCCGCGTACTTCAAGCGGATGGAGGCGATCGAGTTCGCCGTCCGCTTCGACGACGGGGTCGGCCGCGGCCTGCGCGACGCGGACATCGTGCTCGTCGGCGTGTCTCGCACCTCGAAGACGCCGCTCTCGATCTACCTCGGCTTCCTCGGGCACAAGGCCGCAAACGTCCCGGTCGTGAAGGGCATCCCGGCGCCGAAGGAGCTGTTCGACATCGACCGCCGGCGGATCGTCGGGCTGACGATCGATCCGAACCGGCTCGTCGAGATCCGTCGCGCCCGCGTGCGCACGATGGGCGGCGGCGCGCGCAACCGCAAGTACGCGGAGCTGCTCCAGATCTACGAGGAGCTGGAGGACGCGGCGAAGGTGCACCGGCGGCTCGGCGTGCCGGTGATCGACATCTCCGAGCTGTCGATCGAGGAGACCGCGCACCGGGTCGTCCGCGTCGTCGACGAGCGGCTGGCCGAGGCGAGGGCATGAGCCGTCGCGAGCGCCGCAAGCCGCGGGTCCCGCTCCGCTACTGGGCGCTGTGGTGGGCGATCCTCGGCGTCGCCGACTTCGTCTTCTACGTGCTGCTGACGCCGATCTGGATCGGCCTGCGGGCGGCCGCGTGGCTCGCCGAGTTCCGGGCGCGCAGGCGCAGGCATTAGCCGGTACTAGGAGAGCAGCCGCGGCTCGATCCGCTCCTCGCCGTCCGCCGAGACGCGCCAGCCCGCGCCCGCGCGCGACGCGACGATCTCCACGAGCTCCGTCCCGGCGTACCGCGCCGCCGCCGCGTCGTCGAGGGCGATCCCGGCCGGGAAGCCCTCGCCGACGAGCCGCCGGTACACGGGCCGCCGCAGCTCCTCGCCGTCGTAGTGCGGGCACGCGCTCCCCGGCAGGAGCCCGAGCCCGTCGCGCATGCCGGCGAGCTGCGGGCCGAACGAGTCGGTGACCCCGGCCTCGAACCAGCAGATCATCCCGGCGCTCCAGCCGGCCAGCACGACGCCCTCGCGCCAGGCCTCCCGGAGGATCTCGTCGAACCCGTGCACGCGCCAGACGGCGAGCATGTTCGCCGTGTTCCCGCCGCCGACGAGGACGACGTCGTGCCCCAGGACGAGCTCCCGCAGCCCCGGCGGCGGCGACACGCGGAACTCGAGCCGCGTCACCTCCGCGAGGCCCTCGGCGAGCTCCTCGACCGCCGCGGCGAGCCCGGGATCCTCCATCGAGGCCGTCCCGACGTAGAGCAGCCGTCGCCCCCGGGCGACGCCGAGTACGTACTCGGCCATGCGGCGGTCCGGGAAACCGCCGATGCCTACGACCGTCGGAGTGACCATCGTCCGGGGTATGACAACATCTGCGCTCATGACCAGGTACGTATACGACTTCGACGAGCCGTCGGACGGCGGCCGGGAGCTTCTCGGCGGCACGGGGATCGGGCTCGCGGAGATGACCCAGCTCGGCGTCCCCGTCCCGGGCGGCTTCACGATCACGACCGAGGCGTGCCGTGCGTACGTCCGGAGCCACGCCGTCCCCGAGGGCCTCGACGACGAGGTCGAGGAGCACATCGTCCGGCTCGAGGAGAAGACCGGCAAGCGCTTCGGCGACACGGAGGACCCGCTGCTCCTCTCCGTCCGCTCGGGCGCCGCCATCTCGATGCCCGGGATGATGGACACGATCCTCAACCTCGGGCTGAACGACGCCGCCGTCGAGGGGATCGGCGCCGCGACCGGCGACCTGCGCTTCCCGCGCGACTCGTACCGCCGCCTCATCCAGATGTACGGCGAGGTCGTCGCCGGCATCGACGGCCAGCGGTTCGAGCAGGCGCTCGCCGATCTCAAGCGCGAGCGGCACGCGCAGCAGGACGTCGACCTCACGGCCGACGACCTCGCGCGGCTCGTCGAGACGTTCAAGGCGATCTACCGGCAGGAGACGGGAGACGACTTCCCGCAGGATCCGCGCGAGCAGCTCCGCCGCGCCGTCCTCGGCGTCTTCCAGTCGTGGGACAACCCCCGCGCGCAGGTGTACCGGCGCACGTACGGGATCCCCGACGACCTCGGCACGGCCGTGAACGTCGTGCAGATGGTCTTCGGCAACAAGGGCGAGCGGTCGGCGACCGGCGTGTGCTTCACGCGCGACCCGTCGACCGGCGAGAAGGGCGTGTACGGCGAGTACCTCGTCAACGCGCAGGGAGAGGACGTCGTCGCCGGCATCCGCACGCCGCAGCCGGTGGAGCAGATGCGGGAGATCCTCCCGGAGGCGTACGACCAGCTGATCGACACGATGGCACGGCTCGAGCGGCACTACCGCGACATGCAGGACGTCGAGTTCACCGTCGAGGACGGGCGGCTGTACATGCTGCAGACGCGCTCCGCGAAGCGGACCGCCGCCGCCGCGATCAAGTCCGCCGTCGACATGGTCGGCGAGGGCCTGATCAGCGAGGAGGAGGCGGTCGCGCGGATCGACCCGGCGCAGCTCGACCAGCTGCTCCATCCGCGGCTCGATCCGACCGCTCGGTTCGAGGTGGCCGCGACCGGGCTGAACGCGTCGCCCGGCGCCGCGTCGGGGAAGATCGTGCTCGACGCCGACACCGCGGAGGAGCGCGGCAAGGCCGGCGAGGCGGTCATCCTCGTCCGCTGGGAGACGACCCCGGACGACATCCACGGGCTGATCCAGGCGAAGGGCGTGCTCACCGCCCACGGCGGCATGACCTCGCACGCGGCGGTCGTCGCGCGCGGCATGGGCAAGCCGTGCGTCGCGGGCACCGAGGGCCTCGAGATCGACCTGGCGACGAAGACCGTCGTCATCGGCGGGCACACGCTCCACGAGGGCGACACGATCACGATCGACGGCGGCACCGGCCGCGTCATCATCGGCGAGGTCACGCTCGTCCCGCCGCAGATCAACGAGGACTTCGAGACGATCCTCGTCTGGGCGGACGAGGTGCGCCGGCTGATGGTGTGGGCGAACGCGGACACGCCCGAGGACGCCGCGAAGGCGCGCGAGTTCGGGGCGCAGGGCATCGGGCTCTGCCGCACCGAGCACATGTTCTTCGGCGAGGAGCGGCTGCCGGTGATGCAGGAGATGATCCTCGCCTCCGACGAGGCCGGCCGCCGTGACGCGCTCGACCGGCTCCTGCCCTTCCA
>DATKNT010000080.1:0-2029 GCA_035541175.1 Gaiellaceae bacterium | reverse complement strand
GCCGGGCCGGCGCGGAGGACGAGCGAGTGGTGCAGCCGCTCCTCGTAGCCGCGCAGGTAGATCGCGTCGTCCGCCTCCTCCGTCGGGACGAGTCCGAGGACGTCGACGTAGAACTCGCGCGAGGCGGCGAGGTCGGTGACGACGAGCTCGACGTGCGCGACGCGCACGATGTCGAACGGCGTCTCGACCCAGTCCGTGTTCACTGGTCGAGCCCCAGCCGCGGGATCGGATGCTCGCCGAGGGCCACGTGGATCGTCTCGAGCTCGCAGTAGAACTCGAAGCCGTAGTCGCCGCCCTCGCGGCCGATCCCGCTGCGCTTCGTCCCGCCGAACGGCGTGCGCAGGTCGCGGACGTTCTGCGAGTTGATCCAGACGAGGCCGGCGTCGATCGCCTGCGCGACGCGGTGCGCGCGCGTCAGCTCGTTCGTCCAGACGTACGCCGCGAGCCCGTAGTCGGTCGCGTTCGCGAGGCGCACCGCTTCCTCTTCGGTGGAGAACGGCGTGGCGACGAGCACGGGCCCGAAGATCTCCTCGCGGAAGACGCGCATCTCCGGCGTCA
Source organism: Gaiellaceae bacterium (assembly GCA_035541175.1). Taxonomy (GTDB): domain Bacteria; phylum Actinomycetota; class Thermoleophilia; order Gaiellales; family Gaiellaceae; genus Palsa-739. The sequence continues at coordinate 1,471 of DATKNT010000080.1, read as the reverse complement.
CGTCGGCGAAGACCGTCGCCTCGAGGAAGTTCCCGTCCGGGAGCGCGTCGGGGCGCTTCCCGCCGGCGAGGAGGCGCGCGCCGTCGGCGACCGCCGACTCGAGGTAGCCCAGGACGCGCGCGTGATGCTCCGGCCGGATCAGCGGGCCGAGCTCGGTCGCCTCGTCGAACGGGTCGCCGACGCGGATGTTCCGGGCGCGGGCGGCGACCGCCTGGACGAGCTCCTCGTATACCGGCGCCTCGGCGATGAGGCGCGAGCCGGCGGTGCAGCGCTGGCCGTTCAGCGTGAAGATCTGCGCCAGCACGGCGTCGACCGACCGCTCGAAGTCGGCGTCCGCGAACACGACGACCGGCGACTTGCCGCCGAGCTCGAACGAGAGCCGCTTCAACGTCGGCGCGGCGTTCGCCATGATCGTCGAGCCCGTCGCCGACTCGCCGGTGAAGGCGACGAGCTGCACGTCCGGATGCGCGACCAGCGCTGCGCCCGCCGTCTCGCCGAAGCCGTGGACGACATTGAAGACGCCGGGCGGCAGGCCGACCTCGTCGAGCAGCGCGGCGAGCCGGGTCGCCGTCAGCGGCGACCACTCGGCGGGCTTGAGCACGATCGTGTTTCCCGCGGCGAGGCACGGCGCGATCCGCCACGTCGACAGCATCAGCGGCGCGTTCCACGGCATGATCAGCGCCGCAACGCCGACGGGCTTGTGCACCGTGTAGTTGAGAAAGTCGTCGCCGACGCGGTAGGCGCGGCCGGTCAGCGCCTCGATCTGCGCCGCGTAGAAGTCGAAGTTCTCGGCCGCGCGAGCCGCGAGCCCGCGCATCTGCCGGATCGGCATGCCGATGTCGAGGCACTCGAGCCGGACGAAGTCGCCGGCGTTCGCGCGGATGGCCTCGGCGACGCGGCGCAGCACGGCGGCGCGCTCCTTCGCGCTCAACCGCGGCCACGGCCCCTCGTCGAACGCGGCGCGCGCCGCCGCGACCGCGTCGTCCACGTCCGGGGTCAGACCCTCGGCCACGTCCGCGACGGGCAGGTTCGTCACCGGATCGAGCGTCTCGAAGGTCGTGCCCGCGCGGCCGGGACGGAACTCGCCGCCGATGTAATGGAGCTGCGGCGCGATCTCCGTCACAACAGAGCAGCCTCGCCGAGCAGCGCCTCGATCCGCGCGCGGGACGCCTCGGACGGCGAGGCGAGCGGCGGCCGGACATCGCCGCACTCGAGCAGCCCGAGCCGCTCCATCGCCCACTTCACAGGGCCCGGGTTGGTCTCGACGAAGGCCATCTCGACGAGCGGATGCAGGTCGTAGTGCAGCCGTTGCGCGCGCTCGAGGTCGCCGGCGACGAACGCGTCGTACAGCTCCGCGCACGGCTTCGGCGCGACGTTGGCGACGCAGCTGAGGTGGCCGACGCCGCCGATCGCGAGCATCGGATAGCAGAGCAGCTCGATCCCGCAGTACGCGAGGAAGTCGCGGCCGCAG
>DATKNT010000079.1:0-25898 GCA_035541175.1 Gaiellaceae bacterium | reverse complement strand
GATCGACGCCAGGATCACCGGGCGCAAGCGGCCTCAGCATGGCGCCGCAGTAGCGCCGTGCTGTGAACAGTCTGCGGGGGCTCCCAGCGGGCCGGCGCCGGTTCGAGAGCGTCAGTTGCCGACGGTCCAGGTCTGGCCGCTCGCGAGCAGTTCGCCGAGGTCGCCCGGCCCGAGCCGCTCGACCGCGGTCGCGATCTGGCCGGCCAGCAGGTCGTCATAGACCGGCCGCTGCACGTGCCGAAACACCCCGATCGGCGTGCCGCCGTGGGTCTCCTGGGTGACGCGCGAGAGCGCGAAAGCGAGCGACGGCGCCTCGTGCTCGGCGTCGTGGACGAGCACATCCGGATCGGATCCCTCGCAGGTCGTGAGCGAGCCGTCGAGGCGCTGGCGCAGGCCTTTCTCGTGCTCCGAGCCCCAGCGGATCGGCTCGCCGTGGCGCAGCACGATCCGGTTGACGCCCTCCTTGTCGTCGCGGACAGAGGCGAAGGCGCCGTCGTTGAACATCGGGCAGTTCTGGAGGATCTCGACGAACGCGCTGCCGCGGTGCGCGCACGCGGCGCGCAACACCTCGAGCATCCCGGCGCGGTCGGTGTCGATCGCGCGCGCCACGAACGTCGCCTCGGCGCCGATCGCGAGGCTCAGCGGGTTGAACGGCCAGTCGAGCGAGCCCATCGGGGTCGACTTGGTCACCGTCCCGAGCGGGCTAGTCGGTGAGTACTGACCCTTGGTCAGGCCGTAGATCCGGTTGTTGAAGAGAAGGATCTTCAGGTTCACGTTGCGGCGCAGCGCGTGGATCAGGTGGTTGCCGCCGATCGAGAGCGCGTCGCCGTCGCCGGTGACGACCCAGACGGAGAGGTCGGGGCGGGAGACGGCGAGGCCCGTCGCGATCGCCGGCGCGCGGCCGTGGATCGAGTGCATCCCGTATGTGTTCATGTAGTACGGGAAGCGCGCCGCGCAGCCGATCCCGCTGATGAACACCGTCCGCTCGCGCTCGATCCCGAGCTCGGGCATGAACGACTGCATCGCGGCGAGGATCGCGTAGTCGCCGCAGCCCGGGCACCAGCGCACCTCCTGGTCGGTGCGGAAGTCCTTCGCCGTCAGCGTGAGCTTGCGGCCGTTGCCGTCTCCGCTGCCGTCACTCATGGTCGATCAGCGCCTCGATGGCGTCCCCTACCTCCGTCGCGCGCAGCGGGATGCCGCTGACGCGGTTGTATCCGTGCGCGTCGACGAGGAACTCCGCGCGCACGAGCTTCAGCAGCTGGCCGAGGTTCATCTCCGGGATCAGCACCCTGTCGTAGCGGCGCAGCACCTCGCCGGTGTTGCGCGGGAACGGGTTGAGGTGGCGCAGGTGCGCGTGCGCGACCTTGCGCCCGCCGCGCCGCACGCGCTTGCACGCGGCCGCGATCGGGCCGTAGGTGCCGCCCCAGCCGAGGACGAGCACGGTCGCGTCGCCGTCCGGGTCGTCGACCTCGAGCTCGGGGATGTCGCCCGCGATCCCGGCGACCTTCTGCGCGCGCAGCCTCGTCATCAGGTCGTGGTTCTCGGGGTCGTACGAGATGTTGCCGGTGCGGTCCGCCTTCTCGAGGCCGCCGATGCGGTGCTCGAGGCCCGCCGTCCCAGGCAGCGCCCACGGCCGCGCGAGCGTGTGCTCGTCGCGGAGGTACGGGAGGAACTCGCCGTCCGCGCCGTTCGGCTCCGTTGCAAACGTCGTGGAGATGTCGGGGAGCGAGTCGGTCTCCGGCAGCAGCCACGGCTCGGAGCCGTTCGCGAGGTACGCGTCGGAGAGCAGGTAGACGGGCGTCCGGTACTTCAGCGCGATCCGGCAGGCCTCGACGGCCGCGTCGAAGCAGTCCGACGGCGACCGCGCGGCGATCACCGGCACCGGCGACTCGCCGTTGCGGCCGAACATGACCATCAGCAGGTCGCCCTGCTCCGGCTTCGTCGGCATCCCCGTCGACGGGCCCGCGCGCTGGATGTCGCAGATGACGAGCGGCAGCTCGAGCATGATCGCGAGCCCGATCGTCTCGGCCTTCAGCACGACGCCGGGACCGGCGGAGGTGGTGACGCCGAGCATCCCGCCGAACGACGCGCCCACGGCGGCGCCGGCGGCCGCGATCTCGTCCTCCGCCTGGAAGGTGCGAACGCCGAAGTTCTTGTAGCCCGCGAGCTCCTCGAGGATCGAGCTCGCCGGCGTGATCGGGTAGGCACCGAGGAAGAGCGGCAGCCCGGACAGCTTCGACGCAGCGATCAGCCCGTACGACAGCGCCTGGTTGCCGGTGATGTTCCTGTACGTCCCCGGCCTCAGCTTCGCCGGTCTCACCTCGTACGTGACCGCGAACGTCTCCGTCGTCTCGCCGAATGCGTAGCCGGCCTGGAGCGCCTTGATGTTCGCTGCGGCGATCTCCGGCCGGCGCATGCCGAACTTCTCCTGGAGGAACTCGACCGTCGGCTCGATCGATCGGCCGTACAGCCACGACATCAGCCCGAGCGCGAACATGTTCTTCGAGCGCTCGGCCTCGCGCGGCGTCACGCCCTCGACGCCCTTGAGCGCGCCGACCGTCAGCGTCGTCAGCGGCACGGCATGAAGCTGGTACTCGTCGAGCGAGCCGTCCCCGAGCGGGTTCGTCGCATAGTCGGCCTTCTGGAGGTTCCGCTCGTTGAAGGCGTCGCTGTTGACGATGAGCGTTCCGCCCTTCGGCAGGTCCTTGAGGTTCGTCTTCAGCGCCGCCGGGTTCATCGCGACGAGCACGTTCGGCTGGTCGCCGGGCGTGAGGATGTCGTGGTCGGCGAAGTGCACCTGGAAGCCCGAGACGCCCGGGAGCGAGCCCGCCGGGGCGCGGATCTCGGCCGGAAAGTCCGGCAGCGTCGACAGGTCGTTCCCGAGCAGCGCCGTCTCCGTCGTGAACTGCGCCCCGGTCAGCTGCATGCCGTCGCCGGAGTCGCCCGCGAAACGGACGATCACCTGGGAGAGCTGTTCGACTGGCTTGGCCACCGCGCGACTCTGGGACAGGGTATAGCGCAACCCCGTCGGGTCGTGGTCGGGGTAATCCCCGATCGGGGGACGCGGTCTACACCTGCGATTCCCAGCGGAAGAACCGCATCGAGAGGAGCGACAGGACGATCGCCACGCCGCCGAGCACGGCGAGGTCCGGCAGCGTCGAGGGCAGCGAGTGTCCGCGGATCGCGACGTCACGGAGCCCGTTCGCGAGGTAGGTCAGCGGCAGGAATCGCGACGTCTCGCGCAGCCAGGCCGGCGCCGTGTCGATCGAGAAGAAGACGCCGGCGAGGAAGATCATCGGCAGGGTGACGATCTGGGCGATGACGTCCGCCGTCTGCTGCGTGCGCGCGACGGCGCCGATCAGGAAGCCCATGGCGATGAAGCAGAGGGCGCCGACCATCACGAGCGGGACGAGCGCGGCGAGGTCGACGCCGAGGTGGACTCCGAAGAAGAGCCGGCCGACGAGGAGCAGCACGGCGGCCTGCGCCATCGCGAGCATCAGGTGCAGGACGAGCCGCGCGAACCCGAACTCCGGCAGCGGCAGCGGCGTCACCTTCAGGCGGCGGAAGATGCCGCGCTCCCGCCAGGAGACGAGCGTCGATGCGACGCCGTAGATCCCGCTCTGCGCGAGCGCCATCGCGAGCAGGCCGGGGACGAGGAAGTCGATGTAGCGGAGCGCGCTCGAGTCGACCGACACCGGCTCGACCTCGACCACTCTCGGCCGGTTCGCGGCGGCGAGATTGACCTCGTCCGCGACGCCCTGGACGACGCCTCGGAGCATCGCCGCCTGCGCGGGATACGTGTTCGAGTAGTAGAGCGTCGCGCGGCGGCCGACGACGACGACCGCGCCCTGGTAGCGCCCGTTCCGCACGCGCTGGGCGACGGCCTGCGCGCTGCCCGGGTGCGCGCTGAGCGCGGGCGTGCGCTCGATCGCCTGCGCCATCAGGCCGCCTCCGGCCACGCCGATGTCGAGCTTCGTGTTGCCGCTGTTCCCGAAGATCAGCCCGAAGATGACCATGAACAGGATCGGGAGCATCAGCGCGAAGAAGAGCGCGGTGCGGTCGCGGACGAGCATGCGCACGTTGGCGACGGTCGCGGCCCGGACACGGCCGGTCACTCGCGGTACTCCCGTCCGGTGAGCGCGAGGAAGACGTCCTCGAGCGAGCGCCGCTTGACCGTCAGCCAGCCGATCTCGCGGCCGCCGTCCTCGGCGAGCGCGAGCAGCGCCGGCAGCGTCGCACGGATGCTCGTCGTCGACAGCTCCCAGCCGCCGTTCTCGGCGTGCACCTCCTTGACGCCCGCGAGCGCGCCGAGCGTCGTGCCGTCGAGGCTGCCCTCGAAGGCGACCCGGCCGCCCGGCCCGAGCGCGTGGACGAGCTCGCGCGGCGTGTCGAGCGCGACGACGAGTCCCTCGTCCATGATCGCGACGCGGTCGCAGAGCTGCTCGGCCTCCTCCATGTAGTGCGTCGTCAGGATCACCGTCCGCCCCTCGTCGTGGATCGCCCGGACGACGTCCCAGAGGTTCCGCCGGGCCTGCGGGTCCAGCCCGGTGGTCGGCTCGTCGAGGAACACGATCTCGGGCTCGTGGACGAGGGCGAGCGCGATCGCGACCCGCTGCTGCTGGCCGCCGGAGAGCTCGCTCACGCGAGCGCCGGCCTTCCCTTCGAGCCCGACCGTCTCGAGCACGCGTGCCACGCGCGCAGGGGAGACCGGCCCGTAGAAGCGGGCGAACAGCTCGAGCAGCTCCTGCGTGCTGAGGAAGTCGAAGAACGCCGAGTTCTGCAGCTGGACGCCGATCCGCCGCTGGATCCGGTCCGGATGCGGCCACACCGGCTCGCCGAGCACCCGGATCTCGCCCGCGTCCGGCTCGCGCAGGCCCTCGATCATCTCGAGCGTCGTCGTCTTCCCGGCGCCGTTCGGCCCGACGATCCCGAAGACCTCGCCGCGCTCGACCGTCAGCGAGACGCCGCGGACCGCCTCGACGTCGCCGAAGCGCCGCCGCACGCCGACCAGCTCGATCGCCGGGACCATTGCCGTGACCGTCGGGCGCCCGACGGGCGATCCCATCCGCGCTCGCCCGCGCCGGGATGCGGATTCCTACGGGCTCCGCGCGCGGGCACGTGCCCCGTCCGGTGATGCCGTCGAGCTTCTGGGTTGCGAGCACCAAGCGATGCAAGGACGCAGGGAGCGCTCGTAGCCGAAGCTACGGGCGCGACCGAGGACGCGGCAGTGCGCCGCGTGATCGCGGGCCAGAAGCCGACATGTATCGCTGGACGGGGCACTAGCCATCGCGGTGCTTCAGCGCAGCCTCCTCGTCCTGCGCCTTCCGGAGGGTCAGCGAGCCGGAGCAGACCTTCGCGTTCAGCTCGTTCTCGATCTGGTCGACGGCCGAGGCGCGCGGGTACGGCTCGGGCCAGAGGTTGCGGGGATCGGTCGGATCACCGCCGAGCTCGAGGCTGACGAGATGGTCTTCCTGGTACGCGGACGGCGGGCCGGTCTCGCCGTACGCGCGCATCTGCTTCCGCTTCAGCGCGTTCGTGTACTCGACCGGCGGGCGGACCGTCGCCGTCCAGCCGCGCTTGCAGACGGTGACGCGGATGTTCCCCTGCGTGACCGCGGGGTTGACGACACCGGGCGTCCGCACCGGATCGGCGACGACGGCGGCCGCGTGCCGTCCGTGTCCGATGCGGAGGACGAGCGCGAGCACGAGCAGCGCGGCGGCCGCCGTCAGCGCCAGTCGGCTCGCGAAGATGCGCGTTGCCATGACGGGCAACGCTAGCGGGTTCCGGCAACCTCCACAAGACGCTCTTCAGGCCATGTCCCCGGCGGTCCCCGCCGAAGCACGAGCGCGCCGCCGAGCAGCCAGACGCAGTACGCGACCCACGGGTCGCCGATCACGTCCGTCTGGATCGCGAGCGCGAGGATCGCCGCGAACGCGCCGGCGAGCGCCGCCGCCCACCGGTCCTCGCGGCCCGCGCGGACGAGCCCCACGAGCATGGCGACGCACCAGCCCGTGAACAGCGCCGCGCCGAGCACGCCGACCTCCGCGCCGAGCTCCGTGTAGTTCGACTCCCCTGCCTTCAGCGGCGTCCCCGTGCGCGACGCCGTCTGGCCGACGTTGCCGAGCCCGTACCCCTGTGGATGGTGGACGACGGTGCGGATCCCGTCCTTGAGGCTCCGCCAGTGCTCGCCGAGCGAGGACTCGTTCGCCGCGGTCGGCGAGGTCGACGCTCCCGGGTGCGCCGCGGCGAGCGAGTGCTGGTAGCGGAGATCCGCCGCCGTCCAGTTGCCCGTCGGCGCGATCCGCGGGAACAGATGCGCCCAGCCGACCGCGACCGCGACCGCGACGACCGCCGCCGCGAGCGCCGAGGGGCGCCGCTGCACCGCCGCGAGTACGGCGAGGCCGACGGCGACCGCGAGCAGCGACGACCGCGAGAAGGTCCAGAGCAGCCCGGCTGCGGCGAGCGCGACGAGCAGGATCACCGCCGTGCGCCGCCTGAGCACGACCGCGGCCGCGCCGACGATCGCCACGACGAACAGGTAGCTGCTCGCGAGCGGAGAGAGGAACGTCGAGACGAGCCGCCGGAGGAACGGCTTGTCGCCGCCGACGTTGTAGACGAAGTTCTCGGGCAGCCCGGCGACGCGCGGGTTCTCGCCGGTGCCGTGGTAGTCGTAGCCGAGGTGGTTGTGGAAGTAGCCGACGACGCCGTTCGTCCGCCACCACCCGATCGGCACGAGGTAGACGTCGGCGAGCCCGAGCGCCGCCACCAAGCCGGCCGTCCCGAGCACCGTCCACCCGAGCCGCCGGAGCTCGACCCGGCCGAGCACGAGCGAGCGCCCGAGGAAGTACGCCGCCACCGGGACGAGATCGTGGCGGAGCGCGAGCGCGACGGCCCTCCGGCCCGCGAGGCCGCCGAGCGCCGACTGCGGGATGAACGCGTAGACGATGCAGACGGCCGCGAAGGCGAGCGCAAGCCCGTCGGCGACGCCGAACCGGAACGGCAGGCGCCGCTCGCGGACCGCGTCCCGGCCGACCCGGAGCAGCGCGACCGCGAGCACGATCTCCTTCCACGCCGTGATCGCCGTCAGCGTCGCGCCGCGGACGCCCGCCGCGTAGAGCGCGGCCATCACGGCGTTGTGGAGCGCCAGCCCGACGACGAAGAGGTAGAGAGCCACGACCGGGCGCCGCCAGACGACGGCCGCGGCCCCACCCAGCAGGAGTGCATAGAGCCCGAGCTCGACGGCCGTCACGGCGCGCTCACGGGCCGAGGGTACAGCGGGCGGGGACGAGCCAGCGCCCCCGCCCGCCGTTCAACGGGCTAGTTCGGGCCCCAGGGATCGCCCCCCAGCGCAACCGCCACAAGTGCGAGAATCGCGAGGATCAGCAGCAGCCGCATGTATAGCGTTGCACGCAGCATCGATCTTCCTCCCTTGGTCGAGCCCCCGTCGGGGTGGACAGATAGGGAGACTTCAACTGTTAGAGTGACCGTTGTCAAGTATCGAGTCGATTTGACGATCTAGTGACAACCGAGAAGAATGCGAGCGCAATGAGCACTGGACACGATTCGACTGCGGCCGAGACGATCGGCCAGCGCCTCAAGCGGCTGCGGCTGGAGCACGGGCTGTCGCAGCGCGAGCTTGCGTCCCCGGGCGTCTCGTACGCCTACATCTCCCGCATCGAGGCCGGCACGCGGCAGCCCTCGGTGAAGGCGCTCCGGCGCCTGGCGGCGAAGCTCGGCGTCTCCGCGGAGTACCTCGAGACCGGCTCCGTCCTCGACCCGGCCGAGCGGCGCGAGCTCCGGCTCACCGACCTCGAGCTGGCGATCAGGCTCGGCGACGCCGAGGGCGTCGACAAGCCTCTGCACGAGCTCATCGGCGAGGCGGAGGCCGCGGGCGACGGGTCGACGGCGGTCCGCGCCCGTGTCGCGCTCGCCTCGCACTCGCTCGAGCGCGGCGAGTTCCAGCGGACGGTCGACCTGCTCGAGACCGCGCTCGAGGGCGAGCCCTTCTCGCCGGTCGAGCGCTACGACATCTACGCGAACCTCGGCCGTGCGTACGCGGCCTCCGGGCGGCCGGATCGCGCCGTCGAGCTGTTCGAGCGCTGCCTCGAGAGCGTGGCCGACACCGGCGACACGACGCTCGAGACCCGCTACGCGACGCTCCTCAGCTACGCGCTCAGCGACATGGGCGACCTCGTCCGCGCCGAGCAGGTCGTGCGCGACGCGCTCGACCGGGTGCAGGACACGGAGGACCCGTACATGCGCGTCCGCCTGTACTGGTCGATGGCGAGGCTCGCGCACGCGGAGGGCGAGGCGTCGGTCGCGCTCACCAACGCGCGCAAGGCGATCGCGCTCCTCCAGGCGACGGACGACTCGTTCCACCTTGCGCGGGCGCACATCCTCGCGGCGAGCATCTCGCTCTCGCGCGAGGACGCCGACGCCGCCGAGCGCCATCTCGACCACGCCGAGCAGCTGCTCGGCGCGCATCCGTCGATGCAGGACTCCGTCGAGATGAAGATCCAGCGCTCACGGATCGCGGCGCTCCGGGGCGACGCCGGGAGCGCGGTCTCGCTCGCGCGGGCGGCGCTCGACATCGTCGGCGACACATCGCCGGCGGACGAAGGGCTGGCGTTCAAGGCGCTCGGCGACGGCCTCGTGCTCTCCGGCGAGTACCCCGCCGCCGACGAGGCCTACCGGCGGGCCGTCGAGCTGCTGGAGGCGCAGGGCCAGTGGCGCGAGGCCACGCAGGCCTGTAGGTCGTGGGCGTCGATGCTGCGCAGGACCGGTCACGAGGAGCAGGCGCTCGACGTGCTCGACCGCGCGACCGAGCTCGGGCTGCGGGCGACGCCCGCGGACGCCCGCGCCGACCATTGAGCCTCGAGCTCCCGGTCTCCCCACGCGGCCCGTACTCGCTCGCGCTCTCGGCGCGGTTGACGAGCGACGCCACGCGGACATTCCGCGACGGCGTGTTCACGGCGCTCCTCGACGTCGACGGGCGGCCGGAGCTCGCGCGCGCGTGGCAGTCGCCCGACGGGACGGTGACGCTCCGCGCGGACTCCCGCGCCGCCGCCGAGCGGCTGCGCTGGATCCTCGCGCTCGACGACGACCACTCCGGCTTCCTCCGCAGCGTGCGGGACGACCCGCTGCTCGGGCGCGCGGCGCTCGAGCTGCGCGGGCTTCGTCCCGTGCGCACGGCGACGGTCGCGCACGCGCTCCTGCGCGCGTTCTGCGGGCAGCTGATCGAGGCGAAGCTGGCGCGCCGGACGGAGCAGCGGATCATCCGCGCGGTCTGCGCCCCGGGGCCGGAGCGGTTGCACCTCGCGCCGGCAACGCGCGACCTCGCCGCGCTCGCACCCGCGCGGCTCCGGGCGCTCGGCCTCCATCAGAGCCGGGCCGCGTCGCTCGTCCGGCTCTGCCGCGCCGTCGAGCTCGAGCGCATGCACGCGGCGCCGACGGAGGCGGTCGCACAGCGCCTCCGGCGCGAGCGCGGCATCGGGCCGTGGTCGGTCGGCGTCGTCTGCCTCCAGGGTCTCGGCCGCTTCGACGCGGGCCTCGTCGGCGATCTCGGGCTCGTGAAGCTGATGCGGGCGCTGCTCGGCCGCCACGTCGAGACCGACGAGACGGCCGCGCTGCTCGAGCCGTACCGCGAGTGGGCCGGGATCGCGAGCGTCTACCTGATCAGCGGCTTCGCGCGCGGCCTCCTGCCCGTGCACGAGCGCCGGGCCGCGTCGCTCGTCCGGCTCTGCCGCGCCGTCGAGCTCGAGCGCATGCACGCGGCGCCGACGGAGGCGGTCGCACAGCGCCTCCGGCGCGAGCGCGGCATCGGGCCATGGTCGGTCGGCGTCGTCTGCCTCCAGGGTCTCGGCCGCCTCGACGCGGGCCTCGTCGGCGACCTCGGGCTCGTGAAGCTGCTGCGGGCCCTGCTCGGCCGTCGCGTCGAGACGGAGGAGACGGCGGCGCTGCTCGAGCCGTACCGCGAGTGGGCCGGGATCGCGAGCGTCTACCTGCTCGGCGGCTTCGCGCGCGGCCTCCTGCCCGTGCACGAGCGCCGCGCCGCGTAGTACTACTTCCCGCCATGACGGAGAACCGGATCGCGATCCTCGGCGGCGGCCGCATCGGCGAGGCGCTGCTCTCCGGGCTGCTCAGCTCCGGCTGGCGGACGCAGGAGCAGCTCGTCGTCACCGCCCGCAGCGAGAGCCGAGTCGAGGAGCTGCGCGCGCGCCACGGCGTCGAGGCGACGACGGACAACGCGGCCGCGATCGCCGGCGCGGAGCTCGTCGTCGTCGCCGTGAAGCCGCAGGACATCGAGGTGCTCCTCGGCGAGATCGGCGGTCTCCTCCGGCCGGAGCAGACGGTTCTGACCGTCGCGGCCGCGATCCCGACGGCGTACATCGAGCAGCGGATCGCCGAGGGCGTCCCCGTCGTTCGCGCGATGCCGAACTCGCCGTCGACGGTGCACGAGGGCATGGCCGGCATCTGCGCGGGCGCGCACGCGGGCGACGCGCAGCTCGCGCTCGCCGAGGAGGCGCTCGCCCACCTCGGCCGCGTCGTGCGCGTCCCCGAGGCGGCCATGGACGCGGTCACGGCCGTCTCCGGGTCCGGGCCCGCGTACTTCGCGCTGCTCGCGGAGGCGATGATCGAGGCGGGGATCCTGCTCGGGCTCTCGCGCGAGATCTCGACGACGCTCGTCGTGCAGACGATGCTCGGGACGGCGAAGCAGCTCCGCGACCTCGGCATGCACCCGGTCGAGCTGCGCGAGGCGGTGACCTCGCCCGGCGGGACGACGATCGCGGCGATCCGCGAGCTCGAGCAGGCTGGCGTGCGCGCGGCCTTCCTCAACGCGATCCAGGCGGCGATGACGCGATCGCGCGAGCTCGCGGACGGGCAGCTCTGAGCGCAGGCGGCGACGTCGAGCTCGTCGTCGCCGCGAACGACGAGGACGCGGCGAGGCTCGTCGCCCGGCGGCTCGACGAGGCGGCGCGCGCCGGCGGTCACCTCTGCCTCACCGGCGGGTCGACGCCGAGGCGCGCGTACGAGCTCGCGGCGGAGCTGGACCCGGACTGGAGCCGCGTCGAGCTGTGGTGGGGCGACGAGCGCTGCGTCCCTCCCGACGACCCGCTCTCGAACTACGGCATGGCCGCGAGGGCGCTGCTCGACCTGCTCGGGACGCCCCCGGCCGGGGTGCACCGGATGCCCGGCGAGCTCGGCCCCGAGGAGGGCGCGGCGGCGTACGAGCGCGAGCTCGGCGACACGCGCTTCGACCTGCTCCTCCTCGGGATGGGCGCCGACGGCCACGTCGCCTCGCTCTATCCCCTCCAGCCGACGCTGGCCGAGACGGAGCGTCGCGTCGTCGGCGCGGAGGCGAAGCTCGAGCCGTTCGTCGACCGGATCACGGTGACGCTTCCCGTCCTCAACGCGTCGCGCGAGCTGCTGTTCCTCATCGCGGGCGCGGACAAGGCCGACGCGGTCGCGCGCGCCTTCGCCGGCGAGCCGAGCGCCGCGACGCCGGCGAGCCTCGCCCGCTCGGTCGACGGGACGACGACGGTCGTCCTCGACCACGCAGCCGCGTCGAGGCTCTGAGCCGAGCGGCCGCATCCGGACGAGTCACCGGTGCGGCAGGCGCGGCGACTCGGGCAGCTCGGCGGCGATCCCGCGCGCGGCGGCGAGGGCCTGGAGGACGATCACGGTGTCCGCGATCGGCACGTCCTCGAGGAAGTCGGCGCGCGACTCGAACGAGGCGAGCACGTCGAGCGCCGCCGCGGCGTACCGTTCGCGGTCCCGCGCCGCGAGCGCCGCGAGGGCACGCGCGACGTCGTCCGGGAAGTCGTCGCGGACGAGCAGCGAGGTCGCGAGCGGGCCGGCCGCGGCGGCATCGTCGAGGACGAGCCGTGCGAGCGTCGCGGCGTAGCGGCCGATCGGCGACGCCGCCTCCTCCGCGCCCGCGTCGAGCGCCCACCGCGCCGCGCCCGTCGCGTCGTCTCCGGCGAGGAGGAGCGCCTTCATCGCCGCGATCGGCCGTCCCCACGAGTCGGGCGGCGCGTCTTGCCAGCTCTCGCGATAGCGCTCCGCGGCGATGCGGAGCCAGGCGGCGGCCTCGTCGCGCCGCCCGTCCATGAGCAGGCTCGTCCCCGCCGCCCAGGCCGCGTTCGCCAGCTGCGTCAGCTGGCGCTGGTCGAGCTCGCGTCCCTCCCCGCCGCGGTAGCGCGCGATCGCCGCGTCCGCTCGCTCGCTCCACTCCACGGATCGGAGTATCCGGGCTGATTGACCGATCAGTCAAACGCGATATCGTTCGGCGGCGATGCGGGAGCTGCGCGAGGTCTTCTTCGTCGACGGGGTGCGCACGGCGTTCGGCAAGGCCGGCCCGAAGGGCCAGTTCTGGCGCACGCGGGCGGACGACATGGCCGTCAAGACGGTGCGCGAGCTGCTGCGCCGGAACCCGGAGATCCCGGTCGAGCGGATCGGCGACGTCGTCTTCGCGGCGACGGCGCAGGTCGGCGACCAGGGACTGACGCTCGGCCGCGACGTCGCGCTTCTCTCCGGGCTGCCGGAGTCGGTGCCGGGTTTCGCCGTCGACCGCATGTGCGCCGGCGCGCTCACCGCCGTCACCGCCGCGGCCGGCGAGCTCGCCCTCGGCGCGGCCGACGTCGCGATCGCGGGCGGCGTCGAGCACATGGGCCACCACCCGATGGGACAGGACGTCGACTTCAACCCGCGGTTCGTCTCCGAGCGGCTGATCGACGAGTCCGCCGCCGTCATGGGCCGGACGGCCGAGAACCTCCACGACCTCTTCCCGGCGATCACGAAGGAGCGCGCCGACGCGTTCGCGCTCGCGTCGCAGCAGCGGGCGACCGCCGCCTGGGAGAACGGCGTCATGCGCGAGACCGTCGTGCCGATGGCGGTCTTCTCCGACGAAGGCTGGAAGGTCGCGGCGCGCGACGAGTTCCTCCGTCCCGACACCTCGATGGCAGGTCTGGCCGCGCTCAAGCCCGCCTTCCGTGCTGGCGGCCGCGTCACCGCGGGCAACTCCGCCGGGCTGACGGACGGCGCGACCGCCGCGTTCCTCGCCGCCGAGCCGGCCGTCGCCGAGCTCGGGCTCTCCCCGACGCTCCGGCTCGTCTCGTACGCATACGCCGGCGTCGAGCCGCACCTGATGGGGATCGGCCCGGTGCCCGCGACGCGTCGCGCGCTCGAGCAGGCCGGGCTGACCCTCGACGACATCGACGCGTTCGAGCTGAACGAGCCGTTCGCCGTGCAGGTGCTGGCGTGGTGCGACGAGCTCGGGATCGACGCCGGCGACCCGCGCCTCAACCCGTACGGCGGCGCGATCGCGTGCGGCCACCCGCTCGCCGCCACCGGCGTGCGCCTGATCGCGCAGCTCGCGTACGGGCTGCGCAAGCGCGGCGGCCGCTACGGGCTGACGGCGCTCTGCATCGGCATGGGCATGGGCTGCGCGATCGTCTGGGAGCGGGTGTGAGCGAGACGTTCTTCGCGCTCAACCGCGTCGACTCGCCCGCCGGCCCGATCGCGCTCGTCACCGTCGACAACGGCGAGGACCACACGAAGCCGACGACGCTCGGCCGCTCGGCCTTCGAGTCGGCGGTGCGCGTGATCGGCGAGCTCGAGTCCGGCGGCTGGGCGGCGATGGTCGTCACCGGCAAGCCGTTCGTCTTCTGCGTCGGCGCGGACGTCGACGAGTTCACGCGGCTCGGCTCGCGCGAGGCGGCGGCGGAAGGGGTGCGCGCCGGCCACGAGCTGTTCGCGCGGATCCGCGCCCTCCCTTTCCCGACGGTCGCCGCGATCAACGGCGCGTGCCTCGGCGGCGGGCTGGAGCTCGCCTTGCACTGCGACGCGCGGACGATCACGTCGAGCGTCCGGCACCTCGGCTTCCCCGAGGTGGCGCTGTCGATCATCCCCGGCTGGGGCGGCACGCAGCTCGCGCCGAAGCTCGCCGGGCCCGACGCGGCGGTGCGGTTGATCGTGCTGAACCCGCTGCGCCAGAACCGGCTGATCGGCGCGGCGGAGGCGATGGAGCTCGGCCTCGCCGACCGGATGCTCGACCCGGTCGAGTTCGTCGACGAGTCGCTCGCCTACGCGGTCGAGCTCGCCGAGGCGGGCGGACCCGAGCGGGAGGCGCCGGACTGGTCCGACGCGGAGACGATCCTCCGCAAGGCGCGCTCGCGCGTCGACGACGCCGTGCACGGCGCCACGCGCGCGCCGTACGTCGCGCTCGACCTCATCGCCGGCGCGCAGACGTGGTCGCTCGAGGAGGGCTACGCCGCCGAGGAGGCGGCGATGGGCGAGCTGCTGCTCAGCCCGCAGGCGCAGGCGTCCGTCTACGCGTTCACCGTCGTCGAACGGCGCACGAAGAAGCCTGCCGCGCTCCCAGACGCGAAGCCGCGGCCGGTGAACAAGGTCGGGATCGTCGGCGCCGGGCTGATGGCGACGCAGCTCGCGACGCTCTTCCTCCGCCGGCTCGAGGTGCCGGTCGTCCTCCGCGACATCGACCAGGCGCGCGTCGACGAGGCACTCGCGACGATCCGCGAGGAGGTCGGCGCGCGCAAGCCGTTCCTCGCGACGATCGTCGACGGCGGAACGGGCTGGGAGCAGTTCGAGGGCTGCGACCTCGTGCTCGAGGCCGTGTTCGAGGAGATGAGCGTGAAACGGGAGGTCGTCGCCGGCGTGCGCCGCGTCGCTCCCGATGCGATCATGGCGACGAACACGTCGTCGCTCTCCGTCGACGAGATGGGCGCCGACGTCGGCCTCCACTTCTTCAACCCCGTCGCGGTGCTGCCGCTCGTCGAGATCGTGCGCACGCCGCGGACGACGGACGAGCAGCTCGCCACCGCCTGGGACGTCGTCAAGAAGCTGCGCAAGCGCGGCGTCATCGTCGGCGACGCACCCGCGTTCGTCGTCAACCGCGTGCTGACGCGCATGACCACCGTGCTGATGGACGCGCTCGAGCACGGCAACACCATCGAGGAGACCGACGAGGCGGCACTCTCGCTCGGACTGCCGATGGCGCCGTCGGTGCTGCTGCAGATGGTCGGCCCGCGCGTCGCCAACCACGTGCTCGAGACGCTGCACGACGCGTACCCGGACCGGTTCCCGCTCTCCCCCACGCTGGCGAACTACGCCGAGGGGAGGGACGAGATCGTCGTCGGCGGCGACGCGCGGCGCACCGTCGACGAGATCCGCGTGGACGCGCTCGAGGCGATCGCCGACGAGGTGCGGCACCTGCTCGACGAGGGCGTCGTCGGCTCGGCCGCCGACGTCGACGCGTGCATGATCCTCGGCGCCGGCTATCCGTTCTTCCTCGGCGGGATCACGAAGCATCTCGACCAGACCGGCATCTCCGAGCGCGTCGTCGGCGGCACGCTCGCGGACTACCGTGCAGGCGCTACGCTCGGGCTGCATGGCTGACGACTGGCGGATCCGCATCGAGGTCGAGGAGGACGAGCACGCCGGCGGGCTCCTGCACCGGCTCGGCGGGGCGCTGAGCGGCGAGGCCTCGGAGCTGGCGAAGAGCCTCGAGTCGAAGCGGCTCGCGGTCTCCCGCGACGAGAACGAGATCTTCGTCTACGCCAGCTCCGCCGACGACGCGGCGAAGGCCCTGTCCGTCGTCGAGGCCGAGCTCCGGTCGCTCGGGATCGAGGCGAAGACGAGCAAGGTCGAGCACTGGCTCGCCGGCGAGGAGCGCTGGGACGACGAGCCCGCGACGGAGTCGTGGGAGCAGGAGGAGCTCGACCGGGGCTACGCGCCGTGGGAGGTCCGCACGGAGCTCGCGTCGCGCGAGGAGGCGGAGGCGCTCGAGCAGCAGCTCGAGGGCCAGGGCTACTCGGTCATCCGCCAGTCCCACTTCCTCTTCATCGGCACCGCGTCGAAGGAGGACGCGGACGCCCTCGCCGCCCGCGTCCACGGCGAGGTCGTGGCGAGCGGCGAGACCGTCGCCGAGGTCGAGCCCGCGAACCCGTTCTCGATCTTCGGCGGCCTGGGCACGTAGCAGCGGCCGGCCGGCCGGCCGTGCCTCCATAGGGCAGTTGACGCCCCCGGGCCGCCCGGTATGCTTGCTGTAGCGACGCTCGCCTCAGGGGATTCACCCGAGCGCGCCAGCACCTCTCGAAGCCGGCAGCACGAGCACCGTGCTGCGCACATGCAGGAAGCGACCCAGCAGCCCACGATCGTCCTAGGGGCGGCAGACCCTCTGGTTGCCGCGGCGTTCCGCGCGGAAGCGTGGGCGGGCGAGCCGTTCCTCCGGGACGGCGAGGATCCCGCCCAGGCGCTCGCGCCGGGCACGGCGCGCCGGCGCGCGCTCGACGACGCGCTCGCCGAGATCGAGGCCGGCCGGGCGCGGCCGACGCCGCAGTGGAAGGTGCGCTACGGGCTCATGCTCGGGCTCGAGCGCGTGCTCGCGGAGCCGACGCCGCACACGGCGGCCGGCACGGAGCTCCGCCGGCACCAGGTCGACGCGCTCGCCGGCATGCTGACCGAGCTGATCGCGGCGACCCAGCGCGAGGAGGAGCCGGTCAACGGCAACGGCCACGCGCTCGCCGAGGACGAGCTCGACGAGGAGCCGGACGACGACGTCACCTTCGACGCCGCCGTCGTCGAGGCCGACGAGGCGGAGCTCGACGAGGCGGAGCTCGACGAGGACGAGGAGCCGCTCGAGCTGTCGCCGGAGCAGGATCCCGGCGCCGTCCGCCGCTATCGCTTCCGCCACCCGACCGCGTCGGGGAAGACGATCGCCGCCGCCGGCTTCGTCGAGGCGGCGCGCACGCTCGGCGTGCTCATCCTCACCCACCGCCGCCTGCTCGTCGCGCAGTTCCAGCGCGATCTGAAGACGGAGGGCTACGGCGACCGCGTGACGGACGCGATCGAGCGCGGCAAGGAGCCGCTGCGCCAGAACCCGCTGACCATCCAGACGTACGCGTGGTTCGCGCGCCACGTCGACTCGATCAGCCGCGACGCGTACCAGCTCGTCATCTGCGACGAGGCGCACACCGCGCTCGGCGAGAAGACGTCCGCGGCGATCCGCTCGTTCCCGGAGCCGATCTACATCGGCATGACGGCGACGGAGCAGCTGATCGCGAAGCAGGTCTCCGACGTCTTCCCGGCCTCGGTCGACGACCTGCCGCTCCAGGACGCCGCGCGCCGCGGGCTGATCGCGCCGCTCCGCTGCCTGCGCGTGCCGCCCGTCGCGGCGATCAACTCCGTGCCGATCGTCGGCGGAGACTTCGACCAGGAGATCCTGGCCAAGACCCTCGACCACGTCGCGCTCAACCAGGCGGCGGCGAGCCTCTACCGCGACCGCTTCGACAACACGCCGGGGATCGTCTACGCGGCCGGCGTCGACCACGCGTACAACCTCGCGCAGGAGTTCCGCGCCGCCGGGATCAAGGCCGAGGCCGTGTCCGGCCGCACGCCGCCGGTGCGCCTGGCCGAGACGCTCGCGGGGTACGAGCGCGGCGAGATCAACGTCCTGATCAACGCGCAGCTGCTCGCCGAGGGGTGGAACTCGCCCCGCGCGACGGTCTGCATGCACCTCGCGCCGACCGCGTCGAAACGCGTGTACCAGCAGCGCGTCGGCCGGATCATGCGGCTGCACCCGCGCAAGGAAGCGGGGATCGTCGTCGACTTCGTCCCGAAAGGTGCGACGCACAACGAGCGCGTCGTCTCGCTCCACTCGCTGCTCGGCGCCGACTTCTACCGCGAGGGCGCGCGCGTCACGCCCGCGCCGCGCCGGCGCTCGCAGCGGCGCGCGCGCAGGCGCCTGACGCCGGCGCCGTGGCTCGTCCCGGTGACGCCGGACGTCCGCCGCCGCATCGCGGTGATCCAGCGCGAGTGGCAGCGCGTCGACCCGCGCTTCCTCGACGAGGACGAGCAGCGCTACTGGGCGACGATCGCCGGCCGGCAGATCCGCTTCGACGAGCGTGCGTCGTTCGTCCAGAAGCTGACGGAGGGCCGCGCGAGCAAGGCCGCGCTCGAGACGTTCCTCCAGACGTGCGCGGCCGAGAACCCGAACCGGCGGCTGCGGCTGATGGCGCTGCAGGACCGGGTCTCGATGCGCGTCGAGCGCGCCGCGTTCGACGACCTCGTCACGCTCGTGACGCAGGCGCCGACGTGGGAGAAGGAGCGGATCGCCGGCATCCGAATCTTGCTCCGCGCCATCGCCGAGGGGAAGCCGGACGCGCCGGAGCAGATCCTCTGGCGCTGGACGTGGCGACTCGCGCGCGCGTCGCGGAAGGTGCAGGACCGGCGGGCGTCGAGCGAGTACCCGGAGGCGAAGCGGCTGCTCGGCGCGCTCGCGAACTCGCGCGGGCACCGGCACGAGGAGAACGCGGCGAAGCTCGTCAAGACCGCCCTCGAGCAGCCGATCCAGGTCGGCGCGGCACTGCTCGCGTCGGCGGAGGGCTACACGCCGCGCGCGACGAAGCTGATCGACGAGGCGCGCGAGCAGCTCGGCACGGTGCAGGAGGTCGCGCTCGCGCTCTCCGAGAACCTGCCGGCGCCGAAGCAGACGCCGAGCCGGAACCGGCGGCGGAGGCGGCGGAAGAAGAGGGCCGCCTCCGTGGCCGAGGGAGCGGCGACGGTCGAGACGGTCGAGACGGTGGAGACGGTGGAGACGGCCGAAGCGGCCGCGGCCGACCCGCCGGGCGAGGTCGCCGCGGCCGCCGTCGAGGCTCCGCAGCCGCCGGCCGACGCGGCCGAGCCCGGGGAGGACGCGCCGAAGCCGCGGCGCCGGCGCCGCCGCAAGCCCGCGAGCGCGGAGCCGGCGGGCGAGGCCGCCGCCGCGCCGCGGGCCGACAGCGAGCCTCCCGAGCCCGTCTCCCTCTAGCCGGCGGGCCCCTCCGGCCCCTCGGGGTTCTCGTTCTCCTCGTCGCGCTCGCGAAGGAAGCGCGTCAGCTCCGCCGCGAGCGAGTCGCCCGACGGCAGCTCCTCCGCCTCCTCGAGCAGGTCGACGCGGCGCTCGAGCTCCTCGACGTACGCGGCCGTCTCGGCGTCGGCCGAGACCGCCTCGCTCACCTGCTCGCTGTACTCGCGCGCGGCCTGCTCGAGCTCGGTCACGTCGACGTCGACGCCGACGAGCTCGCCGAAGCGCCGGCAGAGCGCGAGCGCCGCGCGCGGGCTCGGCGCCAGCGAGACGTAGTGCGGGACGGCGGCCCAGAGGCTGACGGACGGGATCCCCGCCTCACGGCACGCGTCGAGCATGACGCCGACGATGCCGGTCGGGCCCTCGTAGCGCGACGGCTCGAGCCCCAGCTCCTCGACGAGGGCCGGATCGCTCGCGGCCGCCGTCACCGGCGCGGGACGCGTGTGCGGGACGTCGGCAAGGAGCGAGCCGAGCGTGACGACGAGCTCGACGCCGAGATCCTGCGCGAGCCCGACGACGAGACGCGAGAACCCCCGCCAGCGGAGGTTGGGCTCGATCCCGAGCAGGATGACGATGTCGCGGCCGGCGCCGGACATCTCGGCGTGGAAGAACGCGTTGTCCGGCCAGTCGATCCGCCGCGTCAGCCCCTCGACGAGCGAGACGTGCGGCCGCGTCGCCTGGAAGTCGAAGAAGCCCTCCGAGTCGATCTCGGCGAACCGCGAGGCCTCCCAGATCTTCGCGAGGTAGCCGCCGCCGAGCGACGCGCCCTGGCCGCCGTCGTTCCAGCCGCGGAAGGCGGCGACCAGCACCGGCCGCCGGAGCTTCGGCCGGTACGAGACGGTGAGCTCGGACATGCGCTGAGTCTACGTCCGTCCCGCGCGGGCGAGCGGCCGCCAGAGCCGGGCGACGAGCCAGACCGTCCACGCGAAGAGCGAGGCGGCGAGCGCGACGTGGACGAGCACGACGCCCCAGGAGACGGTCGCGTACGTCCGGTACTGCACCTCGCCTACGATCATCTGCACCGCGAGGACCGCGAGCAGCCCGGCGCAGCCGCGGACGAGCCACGGATACCGCGCGCGGTGCAGCCACGCCCAGACGGCGAGCACGAGGAAGACGATCCCGAACGCCGCGACGACGCGGACGTGGACGGCGACCGCCGGCTCGAACGCCCCGAGCCGCCGCACGCGCGTGTCGCCGCTCGACCCGGGGAACCTGCCCGCCGCGGTGGCGAGCGTCCCGGAGACGACGAGCGCGCCGACGGCGGCGAGCAGCACGGCGCCGGCGGTGCGCGCGACCGCGGGCAGCGGCGGGTCGCCGCCGCGGACGAGCAGCGTCGCCCCGAGCAGCACGAGCACGCCGAGCCCGAGCACGACGAGCGAGAGCAGCAGATGCGAGATCACGAGCCACGGGTTCAGGTGGTAGTAGACGGTGATCGCGCCGAGCGGGGCCTGGCCGAGCGTCCCCGCGAAGACGAGCGCGGCGAGGATCTTCGTCCCGCGCCCGAGCCCTCGCGTGCGCAGCGCCCCGACCGCGAGCGCGAGCGTCGTCAGCACCGTCAGGAACGCGACGAGCCGGTTCGAGAACTCGATGTCCGAGTGGTAGCCGCGCGCCGGGAACGGGTCGCCGGGCTGGCACCCCGGCCAGTGCTCGCAGCCGAGCCCGGAGCCGGTCAGCCGCACGGTCGCGCCGGTCGCGACGATGAGGACGAGCATCCCCGTCGTGACCAGGGCGAGGCGCCGGAACGCATTCGGGGAGAGGACGAGCGCGCGGCGCCGCGGCAGCGCCTGCGGAACCGACGACTCGACGTGCACGGCGGATAGCCTAGTCGCTTTCTGCTAACTTGACGTTGACGTAAGAATGAGTTTCTTCACGACACGCGCGGAGAGCCCCCACTACAAGTGGTGGGTCCTCTCGTGCACGTCGCTCGGGATGCTGCTCGCGACGGTCAACTCGGGGACGCTGATCATCGCCCTCCCCGACCTCGAGCGGAGCCTGCACACGACGCTGCTCCAGCTCGTCTGGGTGATCCTCGTCTACATGATCGTCTCGACCGTCCTCGTGCTGACGGCCGGACGGCTCTCCGACCTGTTCGGGCGCAAGAACGCGTACGTCCTCGGCTTCGTCGCCTTCGCAGCCGCCTCGCTCGGCGCCGGCTTCGCCGGCAGCGGCACGCAGCTGATCCTCTGGCGCGTGCTCCAGGGCGTCGGCGCGGCGTTCCTGTTCGCGAACGCCGCCGCGCTCGTCACCGACGCGTTCCCGAAGGACGAGCTCGGGCTCGCGATGGGGACGAACACGATGATCGCGGCCGTCGGGCTCGTGATCGGGCCGGTGCTCGGCGGCGCGCTCGTCCTCCTCTCCTGGAGCTGGGTCTTCTGGTTCAACGTCCCGCTCGCGCTGCTCGGCGCGGGCTGGGCGGCGCTCGTGCTCCACGAGATGTCCGGCCGGGACGACGAGCACGGCCTCGACCTGCTGGGAACGGCGGCGTACGTGATCGGCCTGACCGGGCTCGTGCTGGCGATCTCGAAGGGCGGCCTCTCCGGCTGGAGCGACGACGTCGTGTTCGGCGGGTTCGCCGCGGCGATCGTGCTGCTGCCGCTGTTCGTCGGGATCGAGCGGCGCGGCGGCTCGCCGATGCTCGACCTGTCGCTGTTCGAGAACCGGCTGTTCAGCGCCGCGTCGGCGGCCGCGTTCATCAACGGGCTCTCGCGCTTCGCGCTCATGTTCCTGTTCGTCTTCTACTTCCAGGGCCCGCAGGGGCAGTCGCCGATCATGGCGGGGCTCGAGCTCGCGCCGATGGCGGTCGGGATGCTCGTCTCGTCTCCGCTCGCCGGGATGGCGGCGGACCGCCACGGCTCGCGCCTGCTCGCCGCGAGCGGGATGGTCGTCGGCGCGATCGGGACGGCCGGGATGACGACGCTCGAGGCGCACACCCCGTACGTGTGGAGCGCGCTGTGGCTCCTGCTCGTCGGGATCGGCTCCGGCATGTTCAACAGCCCGAACACGGCCGCGATGATGGGCGCCGTCCCGGTGCACCGCCGCGGGATCGCGGCAGGTGCGCGGGTGATGCTGCAGAACACGGGCGCCGTGATCTCGATCGCGTTCGTGCTGGCCGTCGTCACCGCCGCCGTGCCGAAGCAGGTGCTGTTCGAGATCTTCTCCGGCCTGGCCTCGGGCCTCTCGACCGCTCAGCTCGACCCGTTCATCGCGAACATGCACATGGCCCTCTGGGTGCTGACCGGGGTCTCGCTCCTCGGCGCCGCCGTCTCGCTGATGCGCCCGTCCGAGGCGCGGACGCGCGACCTCGCCGGCGCCGTGCCGGTCGAGGAGGCGGCATGAGCCGTAGGCTCGACGGAGGCGACCAAGGAGCGGAGGTGCCGGCTTGGCCGGCGCCGGAGCGGACATGAGCGCCGCAGCGACCGAGCGCGCCTTCCGCATCGGCGAGGTGGCCGAGCGGACCGGGCTGACCCCGCGGACGATCCGCTACTACGAGGAGATCGGCCTGCTGCCGAGCGCCGAGCGCCGCAAGGGCGAGCACCGGCTCTACGACGAGGCCGACGTCGAGCGCCTGCTCGAGCTGAAGCGGCTGCGCGACCTGCTGAACCTCTCGCTCGACGAGCTGAAGCAGGTGGTCGAGGCCGAGGACGCGCGCGCCGCGATCCGCGCTCGCCTCAAGGAGACCGACTCGGACGCCGAACGGCTGCGCCTCCTCGACGAGGCCCTCCCGCACGTCGAGACGCAGCTCGAGCTCGTCCGCCGCCGGCGCGCGGAGCTCGAGGGCCTCGAGCGCGAGCTCGTCGCGAAGCGGAAGCGGATCCTCGACCGCCGGCGGGAACTGTCTAGCTGACGGCGACGCCGGCGCCCTCCTCCACCGAGCCGATCCGGCGGAGGAACAGGTCGCGGGCGCGGAACTCGGCCTCGAGCGACAGCGACTTGTCGGACGGGAGCGAGACGAGCAGGCCTCCCGCGGTCTGCGCGTCGTAGCCGAGCGCGAGCAGCTCCTCCGGCACGCCGTCGGCCTCGACCGGAGCGAACTCGCGGTTGCGCGGGTCGCCGCCGGTGCGGACGCCTCGCCGCGCGTTCTCGATCGCGCCGTCCATCGCCGGCATCGCGGCCGCGTCGATCCGGATGCGCACGCCGCTCCGCTCCGCCGTCTCGTGCGCGTGGCCGAACAGCCCGAAGCCGGTCACGTCGGTCACGGCGTTCGGCTGGAACGGGCGCAGGACGTCGGCCGCGTCGGCGTTCAGCGTCGTCATCCAGCGCACCACTTCCTCGGCGTCGCCCTTCCCCGCGAGGACGAGGCCCGTCCCGAGCGGCTTCGTCAGGAAGAGCGCGTCGCCGGGCCGGGCGCCGCTCTTCTGCCAGATCCCCTGCGGGTGCACCGTCCCGACCACCGCCAGACCGTACTTCGGCTCCTGGTCGCGGATCGTATGGCCGCCGGCGAGGATCGCCCCCGCGGCGCGCACCTGCTCGTCGGCCGCGGCGAACACGGCCGCGAGCACCTCGGTCGGCAGCTCCTCGGGAAACGCCGCGATCGAGAGCGCCAGCAGCGGCGAGCCGCCCATGGCGAACACGTCGTTGAGCGCGTTCGTCGCGGCGATCCGCCCGAAGACGGCGGGATCGTCGACGAGCGGCGGGAAGAAGTCGAGCGTGAAGACGATCGCCCGCTCGTCGTCGAGCTTGTAGACCGCCGCGTCGTCCGCCGGCGCCAGCCCGACGAGGAGGTTCTCCGCCTCGGCGGGCACGAACCCCCGCAGCAGCTCCTCGAGCCGCACGGCCGAGTACTTCGCGGCGCAGCCGCCGCCCGCCGTCAGCCCGGTCAGTGTCGCTTCCATGCGGCCACTGTATGCGCAAGACGGGCGAAGGCGGCGACCGGGGCCGCCGCCTTCGGGGGAGAGGAGGGCCGTGACGGCACCCTCGCCGCCCTCATTCGCGGCGGACGGCGCTTAACCTCCCGCCGCACGTGCACGTGGACGCCGGGCTCGGCCGGCGTCGAGATGATCCAGCCCGAGGACTGCGCCGAGATCGTCCGCATGCTCCTTCGGCTCAGTCCCCGCGCACGGATGCCGCAGGTCGTGATCGAGCGGGCCGGCTCCGTCGACGGAGACGTCCCGCGGCCCGGCGCCTGACCGCGCGAACGCGGTCAGGTCACAAAATCGGTTCTACCAGGCGCCGCCGTTGCTGCTTCCGCCCAGACCCGTGTGCAGAGCGAGCGAGAGCACGTACGCAAACATCGAAGCGACGAGCAGCAGATAGATGATCCTCGCCTTGGTCACCGTCGTCACCTCCTTCCTTCTTTAGAACCTGACGTCCTGGAGCGCTTCCGCCGCAGTGCGGTAGAGGTGCGCGGCCAGCCGGTCGTCGCCGCGCCGCGCCGCGAGGTCGCCGCGGGCGACCCAGACGGTGGCGCGGAGGCTGGCGAGTCCGAACGTGTCGTAGCAGGCCTCGGCCGCCTGGAACTCGGCCTCTGCCTCCTCGAGCCGGTCGCGCTCGAGCAGCGAGCGGCCGAGCACGAGATGCGCGCTCCCGATCTCGTCGAGATAGTCGCCCTCGTGGCCTTCGAGCAGCTGCAGCGCGTGGCGCGCCTGCTCCTCGGCCTGGTCGAGGTTGCCCGTGCGCAGGTGGATCTGCGCGAGCGACGAGATCGCCTGCGCGGCGTCCGCGTCGTGGCCGGTCTCGAGCGCGATCCCGAATGCCTCCTTCAGCAGCCTGACCGCCTCGTCGGTGTTGCCGAGCAGGAAGTTGAGCCCGCCGAGGTTGTTCGTCAGCTGGCCCATATGCACCTGGTCGGAGATCTCGGCGTAGGCGGCCCGCGCCTTCTCCGCGTACGTGCGGGCCAGCACCCAGTGGCCCTCGCGGTCGGCGACGATCGACGCCTGGAAGTACGCCGCGCCGATCGTGCGCGGGTCGTTCGCGTCCTCGGCGAGCTGGAGCGCGCGCTCGACGTCCTCCCGCGCTGCCTCGTAGTCGCGGAGGCGGCGCCAGCTGCGCGAGCGCCACGAGAGGATGTTCGAGCGAAGCTGGTCGGACGGGAGCCCCGAGCGCTCCGCGAGCGCGAGCGCCTCGTTGAAGAGCCCGATCGACGTCTGGATGCTGTTCAGCTGGTGGCGGCAGACGCCGAGCGCGAACAGCACCTCGGCCCGCTCGATGTCGGAGAAGCCGCTGCCCTCCGAGATCGCGCGCGCCTCGTTCAGGAGCTCGAGCGCGGGCCGGACGGCGCCGAGGCGCATGCTCACCCGGCCGGCGCCGACGAGCGCGCGGACCTGGAGCTCCTGCAGCCCGGTCGCCCTGGCGGCCTGGACGAGGGACTCGTACTCGGCGTTCGCCTCGTCGTCGCGGTTCGCCTCGATCAGCGCCTCGGCGCGCGCGAGCGCGCCCTCGAGGCGGCCGCGCTCGTCCGTGGCGAGCCCGTTGGCCAGGAAGCCGGAGTCGACGCCGAGCCGCTTCGCGAGCCACTCGATCGTCTCGCGCGTCGGCCGCGTCTTCCCCCGCTCGATCTGCGAGACGTACTCCTTCGAGAACCGGTCGCCGGCGAGCTCGCTCTGGGTCAGACCGGCGCCGACACGCAGCTGCCGCAGGCGCTCGCCGAGGCGAAGCCCGGTCTCGACGGCGGGGCGGTGGGTGCTGGGGGCGGCGTCTCGGGTCGTCATGCGCGGCGTCAACGTGAAGTGAACCTCACGCTTCACCAAACCGCAAGACCGACACGGCGGCCATCCCCCTAAAAGGGCATGTTCATCGGAAAAACGAGTCAACCAGCCAAATCGAAAATCACTTGACTGGGCTACTTGACGAGGGCGACTTCCGCTCCTATAGTGGGGTCACCTTGCAACCAGGCCGGACGCCAGGCTCAGGTTTGCAGGGGGTGCGCCGGGACTCCCGGCGGCGGAAACGGAGACGCGGCTGGGCCGCAGAGCCGAGTTTCCGAAGCCGCAAGGAGGGCGCACCTCTCGAAAAGGCCCCCCGAGCCGCAGCGGGGGGCCTTTTCCTATCCGGGACGCGTTACTCGGCCCCGAGCCACTGGAGGCGCGCCGACCGG
>DATKNT010000078.1:0-4266 GCA_035541175.1 Gaiellaceae bacterium | reverse complement strand
ATCGGCCAGTGCGCGTACGAGGTGAGCGGGATCCCGCCGGCGAACGCGCCGAAGAGCCCGCCGACGACGGTCGCGCCCATGACGATGGACGCGGCGCGCCGGTACAGGTGGTCGGCGTACTTCTCGATGATGCCGGGGTCGAAGCTCGGGTTCGCCATCGCTCGCTCAAGGTCTTCATCGGCGGCGGAGCCGGTCGGCTTGAGCGCCTTCTGTTAAGCCCCGGCTACGAGGCGGATGGCCCGCCGAAGGAGCCGTGGCGGCCCTCCCCGGAAGCGAAGCGGCGGGCCCCCTCGGCGGCCTCCGCCAGCACCTCGGCGCCCCCGGCGAACTCGCGCCCGAGGGCCGTCTCCAGCGGCTCTCCGAGCCCCTCCAGGGCCGAGCGGCGGTCGGCCCGCAGGCAGGCCTGCGGGAAGGCGGCGAGCTCCCGGGCGAGCTGCTCCGCCGCCGCGCGCGCCTGGCCGCCCGGGACGATCCGGTTGGCGAGCCCGATCCGGAGCGCCTCCCCGGCGTCCACGGGGCGGCCGGTGAGGATCAGGTCGAGGGCGTGCGAGAGCCCGACGAGCCGCGGCAGCCGGACCGTCCCGCCGTCGATCAGCGGCACGCCCCAGCGGCGGCAGAAGACGCCGAGGACGGCATCCTCCTCGACGACGCGCAGGTCGCACCAGAGCGCGAGCTCGAGCCCGCCCGCGACGGCGTGGCCGGAGACCGCGGCGATCACCGGCTTCGACAGGGTCAGGCGCGTCGGCCCCATCGGGCCGTCGCCGTCCGGCTCGACGCGGTTGTCCATCCGCTTCAGGTCGGCGCCGGCACAGAACGTCCCGCCCGCGCCCCAGAGCACGGCGGCGAGCGCCTCGTCGTCGGCGTCGAACGCGCGGAACGCGTCGGCGAGCGCCTGCGCGTGCTCACGGTCGACGGCGTTGCGCGCCTCCGGCCGGTCGAGCACGACAGTCGTCACCGGCCCGAACCGCTCAGATCGGACGCTCACGGCCCTCCCACAGCGGGTCGCGCAAAGCGCGCCGGAGCAGCTTGCCGACGGGGCTCTTCGGGATCTCGGCGACGAACCGCACCGACTTCGGCACCTTGTAGCCGGCGAGGCGCCCGCGGCAGTGCGCGATCAGCTCCTCCTCCGCGACGCCGCCGTCGGCGACGACGAAGGCGGTGACCGCCTCGACCCACTCGTCGTCCGGCGCGCCGACGACGACGCACTCGCGCACGCCGGGAAACGCCGCGAGCGCGTCCTCGACCTCGCGCGGATAGACGTTGTAGCCGCCGGTGACGATCATGTCGCTCGTGCGGTCGACGAGATAGAGGTAGCCCTCGTCGTCGAAGCGCCCGACGTCGCGCGTGCGCACCCAGCCGTCCGGGAGGAACGTCGCGCGGTCGAGCTCGTCGTCGCCGACGTACCCGGCCGCGGCGAACGGCGCGCGGACGAGGATCTCGCCGGTCTCCTCGCCCGGCTCGAGGTCGAGCCGCACCTCCGCCTCCACCGCCGGCTGGCCGCACGACAGCAGCCGCTCCCCGTCGTGGTCCTCCGGCCGGAGCACGGAGACGCAGAGCGGCGCCTCCGTCTGCCCGTAGTACTGGACGAAGATCGGCCCCCAGCGCGCGAGCGCGCGCTCGAGCAGCGGGCGCGGCATCGGCGACGCGCCGTAGACGACGCAGCGGAGCGACGAGAGGTCGGCCTGCTCCGGCGCCTGCAGCAGCGCGCCGAGCATCGTCGGGACGACGTTCGCGTGCGTGACGCGGTACCGCTCGATCGCGGCGAGGAACTCGGCGGGGACGAATCCCGGCAGCACCGCGGCGGCGGCGCCGCGCAGCCAGAAGGGGACGACGAAGGTGCCGCTCGCGTGGATCAGCGACGCCGCGTGGAGCATGACGTCGTCGCGCCGCGGGTCGAGCAGGTTGCCGAGGATGTTCGCGACGATCGCGGCGTAGCTCCCCTGCGTGTGGCGGACGAGCTTCAGCCGTCCCGTCGTGCCGGAGGTGGCGAGCAGGAGCAGCGCGTCGTCCGCGCGGTGGTCGACGGCGGGCTCCTCCGGCGAGGCGTCGCGCGCGAGCGCGAGCAGCTCCGTCTCGAGCTCGACCGGCTCGACGCCGGTCGCCGTCGCGAGCTCTCTCGCCCGCTCCGCCTGCGAGGCGCCGTGGACGAGCACGCGGGCCTCCGTCAGCCGGAGGATCTCCGCCATCTCCGGCGCGGCGAGGCGGGAGTTGAGCGGCACCCGCGCCGCGCCCGCCTTGACGCAGGCGAAGTCGAGCGGCACCGAGTGGAGGCAGTTGTCGACGAGCAGCCCGACCCGGGCGAGGCCGCGCCCGAGGAAGACGTGCGCGATCCGGCAGGCGAGCTCGTCCGCCGCCGCGAAGCTCAGCCGCTCGCCGCCGCAGAGGATCGCGTCGCGGGAGCCGTGCTGCCGCGCCCCGCGGCGGATCAGCTCGGCCGTGGTCGTCACGGGCGGGATCCTAGGACTTACCGAACCCTCACACCCGTCTCATGCGGTTCCTAGACAACGCGTCCACACTGGAGCCAGACACGTACGTCCAAAGGAGCTTCCTGCATGAACCCCGATCCCAGCTTTCGCCGTGTCCTCCGCCGCGGCGCCCCCATCGCCGCTGCCGTGGCGATCGGCGCCGGCGCGGGCGCGGGCGTCTACGCCGCCAGCCAGCACGGCTCGAGCGCGAGCTCGAACGGCTCGTCCTCGTCGGCGCCGGCCGTCGTCACGACCCAGCCGACGGCGGCGAAGACGACGACCACCACCCTCGAGCAGCTCTACACGAACGTGACGCCCGGCGTCGTCGACATCACCGCCAGCGGCGTCTCCTCCGGCCAGTCCGACCAGTTCGGCAACCCGCAGGGCGGCACCTCCAGCGCCGAGGGAACCGGCTTCGTGTGGGACACGCAGGGCGACATCGTCACGAACGCGCACGTCGTCGACGGCGCGAGCTCGTTCACCGTGAAGTTCCAGAGCGGCAAGACCGTGTCGGCCACCCTCGTCGGCAAGGACGACTCGAGCGACATCGCGGTCCTCAAGGTGAACGTCGGCGCGAGCGACCTGCACCCGCTCACGATCGGCAGCTCGGCCGACGTGCTCCCCGGTGAGGCCGTCGTCGCGATCGGCAGCCCGTTCGGGCTCACCGAGACGATGACCTCCGGGATCGTCAGCGCGATCGACCGCACGATCACCGCCCCGAACAACTACGCGATCGCGGGCGCCATCCAGACCGACGCACCGATCAACCACGGCAACTCGGGCGGCCCGCTCCTGAACTTGGACGGGCAGGTGATCGGCGTGAACGCGCAGATCGAGAGCGACTCGGGCGGCAACGACGGCGTCGGCTTCGCCCTCGCGATCGACCCGGTCAAGAGCGTCGTCAACACGATCATCTCGGGCGGCGTCGTCCAGCACGCCTACCTCGGCATCCACGTCGGCGATGCGGCGAACGGCGGCGCGAAGATCGCGTCCGTCCAGTCCGGCTCGCCGGCCGCCGCCGCGGGCCTCCAGGCCGGCGACGTGATCACCGCCCTCGACGGCAAGCCGATCACGAGCGCCGACGACCTCACCGCCGCGGTCGCCGCGCACCAGCCGAAGGACAAGGTCACCCTCACCATCACCCGCAACGGCAAGACCATGAGCGTCGACGTGACGCTCGGCGTCCGGCCTTCGTAGCTCCCTCTCCTCCACCCCCTGAAGGACGAACGGCCCGCTGCCCCCGGCGGGCCGTTCGCTCATTCGGGCGGCTCCCACTTGCGATGGTGGACGTGGGCCCAGTCGGCGTCGACGGTGCCGAGGGTCATGCCGCGGAGGGAGTGGCGTGTCGCGGGGTGGATGAGGGCGAGGTAGAGGTGGCCTGCGAGCAGGATCACCGAGACGTACATCAGCCCGTCGTGGAGGACGACGGTGCTGGCGAAGCGGAAGCGGGTGTCGCGCTCGCCGAGCCAGAGCAGCAGCCCCGAGACGAGGAAGAGGACGGTGAAGGCGGCGGTGAGGGCGGCGTTGAGCTTCTGGCCGGCGTTGAACCGGCCCGACGGCGTGTTCGGGTCGCGCAGCCAGCGCCGGTCGTCGCGGTCGAAGAGGTCGAGCTCGCGGGCGGTGCGCAGCAGCCCCCGCCGGTCGCCGAGCAGGACGACGAGCGCGAGCACGGTCACCCAGCCGATCCCGGACCAGAAGTGGACGTCCTTGACCAGCGGCCGCCGGCCGACCAGCACCGCCAGGCTCGGCAGGTACAGCACCAGCCCCGAGCCCAGCAGCACCAGGAACCCGGCCGCGTTCA
>DATKNT010000077.1:0-7046 GCA_035541175.1 Gaiellaceae bacterium | reverse complement strand
AGGTACGACTGGAGCACGCAGCCGACGGCGTCGCGCCCGCTCTCGCGCAGCCGGCGGTAGACGCGCAGCGTCGGGTCGACGAGGCCCGACTGCTCCATGTCGATGCGGACGAAGTTGCCGAGCGAGGCGGCGTGGTCGACGACCGCGGCGACGTTCTCGTAGGCGAGCTCCTCGTCGATCAGCAGGCCGAGATGCGTGAGCTTGAGCGCGACGTTGACGCGCAGCTCACGCTCGGCGATCCGGTCGAGAATCGTGCGGAACGCGTCGGTGACGGCCCGCGTCTCGTCCTGCGACTGGACGTCCTCGCCGAGCAGCGTCGTGTTCGCGCGCAGCCCGCGCGCGTTCAGGCCCGCGAGCACGTCCAGGCACTGCTCGAGCTCCTCGCCGGCGACGAAGCGCGAGCCGCCGAGCCTCATCCCGTAGCGGCTGACGAGCGAGCGCACCTGCGGGTTCGTCGCCGCAGCGAGGATCGCCTTCCGCGACGCCGCGTTCACCGTGCGGCCGATCTGCTCCGTCGCGCTCATTTCAGGATGTTCACCGCCCGGGCGACGACCATGATCGCGAGCAGCAGGCTCGCGGCCGACTCGAGGAGCATGAGCATCTTCGCCCAGCGGCTCAGCGGCATCGCGTCGGTCGGGCTGAACGCCGTCGCGTTCGTGAACGAGAGGTACAGGTAGTCGAGGAACAGCGGCCGCCAACCCTCCTCCGCCACCTCGGGCTCCGCCTGCTGCGGGAAGAGGAAGTCCCGGCCCCGCCGGCCCGCCTCGAGCCGTGCGTGCGGGCCGCCCGTGTCGAGCTCCCAGAACCAGAGTGCGAACACGAGCACGTTGAGGCACCACATGTGGATCCCGGCGCGCAGCAGCTGGGGCGCCTCCGTGTGCGCGCCGTTGACGAGGAGGTGGACGAGCCAGACGATCGACGCGGCGTTGGCCGCGCTGATGATCGCCGTCAGCGTCAGCACGAGGATGCGGCGGCCGACGCGCAGGCGGGCGACCGGCACGTCGAGCATCCGCGCGACCCGGCCGTGCGGGACGCTCGCGACGAGCGCGATGAGCAGGAGCACCGTCAGCGCCGGGACGAGCCACTGCCCGATCGAGAAGACGCCGGAGGACGAGCCGACGACGAACCGCGTCGGCAGCGTCGCGTAGAGCGCCGCCGCGCCGACGATCGCGAGCGTCGGGTAGAGCGGCGACTCGCCGATCTCCCGCGTCGACAGCACCACCCGGCTCGCCTTCGATTCCGGCATCGCGGCGCGAGCCTACCGCGGGCCGCCGGCTGGCGACGGGCGAGGTAAAAGGCCTGCAAAACAGCTGTAAGCGGAACGTAGGCGCGGCTAGGTTCGAGAGGTCAACCCGCGAGAGGAGGTGAACCGAATGCTGCTCTGGATCGTTCTCCTGCTGCTGCTGATCCTCGCGATCGGCGGCGGCTTCGTGATCACGAAGTTCCTGTTCCTGCTGTTGCTCGTCGTGCTGGTGGTCGCGCTCGTGCGCGGGCTCTCGGGCCGATCGGCCTAGCCGTACCTCCCGCAGCCCTGGAGCGGCTCGAAGTGGACGATCGGACGAAGCTCGGCGCCGCGTTCATGTACAGCGACGACGGGACGTCGCACAGCCGCCGCCGCGCCCGACACGGCGGGCGCGGCCCAGCCAGGCTCGACACGAGTTCGCATCCGCCCGGAACCCTGCGAGCGGAAAGCGAAGCGCGAGGCCGCGCGCGCGAAGCGGGCGACGCAGCGACAGTCAGCCGAAGCCGAGGATGAACTTCGCGTCGTCGGACATCCGGTCCGGCGTCCACGGCGGGTCGAAGGTCAGCTCGAGGTCGACGTCCTCGACCCCGGGGACCTCGCGGGCGGCGCGGTCGATGTCGCCGGCGATGAGCGGGCCCGCGGGGCAGCCCATCGAGGTGAGGCTGTAGGTCACCTTCACCCTCGGGCCGTCCACCTCGACCCCGTAGAGGAGCCCGAGGTCGACGATGTCCATCCCGAGCTCGGGATCCTCGACCTGGCGGAGCGCCTCCATCAGCTCGTGCTCGCTCGGCATGGCTCCCAGTGTACGGCTCAGGGGGATCTCACCAGAGGCTCAGCGATCTCTCAGCGGCCCCTGGTGTCCTGGAATCGGACCGTTTCCAGAGACCGAAGGAGCCGACTCGAATGTCGTTCACCGCCGCCGTCGTCCTCGTCGCCGTCCTCGACGCCGCGATCATCGCCGCGCTCGCCGCAGTGATGCTGATCCCCTTCCGGCTCGACCGGCGCACGCCCGCGCCGGCCCGCCGGATCGGGAGCACCGACCTGCTTCCCGCGGAGGACGCCGCCGCCTGACGCGTACGATTCGGAGGTGCTCGCGGACTCCGGCACGACCGCGATGGACGTCGTCTACCTCGTCGCCTCCGTCGGCCCGGTGATCGTCCTCGGCATCCTCTGCTTCGTCTTCTTCCGCGCGGCGCGCCGCAACGACGAGCGCGAGCGCGCCGAGGCGGAGCGGCGGCCGGAGACGTGATGTCCACCAGTCCCTCCGCGGCCGCGCGTGCGGCCGCCTTCAGGGATCTTGCGCGTCCCGGAATCCGCGCGAGCGGATTCCGGGACTTGCGCTGACAAAACTACGTCGCCGGCGCCGGCTTCAGCTCCTCCCCGAACCGGGCGCGCTTGACGAACTGGCCGATCCCCGGTGACGCGGCGAGCTCGCCGTCCTCGACGAGGACGTGCCCGCGCAGCAGCACGATCTCCGGCGCACCGACGACGGTCGTCCCCTCGTAGAGGTTGTAGTCGGCCGCCGAGTGGTGCGTCTTCGCCGAGATCGTATGCTCCTTCTCCGGGTCGAAGACGACGATGTCGGCGTCGGAGCCGGGCGCGATCGTCCCCTTCCGCGGGTAGAGCCCGAACAGCTTCGCCGCGTTCGTCGACAGCAGCTCGACCATGCGGTTGAGCGTGATCCGCCCGTCGTTGACGCCGAAGTGGTGGATCATCAGCAGCCGGTCCTCGACGCCGGGAGCGCCGTTCGGGATCAGCGCGAAGTTGTCGCGCCCCAGCGTCTTCTGGTCAGCCATGCGAAAGGAGCAGTGGTCGGTGGAGATCGCCGACAGCTTGTCGGTCCGGACCGCGTCCCACAGGACCGGCTGGTTCCGCTTGTCCCGCACCGGCGGCGAGAACACCGCCTTCGCACCCTCGAAGTTCGGCCGGTCGAGATACGTGTCGTCGATGAAGAAATACTGCGTGCACGTCTCGCCCCACACGGGCCAGCCCTTCGCCCGGGCGCGCGCGATCGGCTCGACCGACTCCTCGCACGTCACGTGGACGACGTAGAGCGGGCATCCGGCGACGTGCGCGATCTGGATCGCCCGGTTCGTCGCCTCGCCCTCGAGCTCCGCCGGCCGCGTTCGCGCGTGCCACGGCGGCGCGAGGTTCCCCTCCTCGACGGCGCGCTTGACGAGCAGGTCGATCACCTCGCCGTTCTCGCCGTGGATCATCGCGAGGGCGCCCGTCTCCTTCGCCAGCTCCATCACCCGGAACAGCGTCTGGTCGTCGATGAGGAAGACGCCCTTGTACGCCATCAGCATCTTGTAGGAGGTGACGCCCAGGTCGGGCAGCGTCGCGAGCTCCTCGAGCGTGCCGCCCTCCTCGAGGTCGGTGACGATGATGTGGAAGCCGTAGTCGATCACCGCCTTGCCGTTCGCCTTCGCGTGCCACTCGTCGATCCCCTCGGTGAACGGCCGGCCGCGGCTCTGGATGGCGAAGTCGATGTGGCAGGTGGTGCCGCCGAAGGCGCACGAGGTCTGCCCGGACTGGAAGTCGTCGGCCGTGATCGTGCCGCCGAACGGCATGTCGAAATGGGTGTGCGGGTCGATACAGCCCGGGAGCAGGTACTTCCCGGAGGCGTCGATCACCCGGTCGGCGTCGACGTCGAGCGAGGTGCCGATCTGCGCGATCGTCTCGTCCTCGATGTAGACGTCGGCGACGTAGTCGTCGGCCGCCGTGATGATCCGGCCGCCCTCGATCAGAAGAGACATGACGCTCCTTTCGCTCACCGGGCCCTTCGTGAGTGATTATCTCCCCATGAGCGCGGCCACGCTCTACCGGAATGCGACGGTCGTCACGATGGACGACGCCGGCTCCGAGCACGAGGGCGGCTGGCTGCTCGTGCGGGACGGGCTCGTGGAGGCGGTCGGCGGCGGAGAGCCTCCGGCCGCGGAGGCGGCCGTCGACCTGGGCGGCGCCGTCGTCACGCCGGGGCTCGTCAACACCCACCACCACCTGTACCAGACCCTCACGCGCGCGCTGGCGCAGGAGGCGACGCTGTTCGAGTGGCTCGTCGCCCTCTACCCCGTCTGGGCCCACATCGACGAGGAGTCGGAGTACGCGGCGGCGCGCACCGGACTCGCCGAGCTGGCGCTGTCCGGCTGCACGACGGTCTTCGACCATCACTACGTCTTCCCGCGCGGCCGCACCGGCCTCGTCGAGGCGGAGGTGCGGGCGGCGCGGGAGCTCGGGGTCCGCATCGTCGCGTCGCGCGGGTCGATGGACCTCGGCCAGTCGCAGGGCGGGCTGCCGCCGGACTCGCTCGTGGAGGAGATCGACGCCGTGCTGGCCGACACGGAGCGGCTCGCGGCGCTGCAGGACGAGGACGGCCTCGTCCAGATCGCCGCCGCCCCGTGCTCGCCCTTCTCCGCCAGCGGGAAGCTGATGGAGGAGTCGGCCGAGCTCGCCCGGCGCCTCGGGCTCGTGCTGCACACGCACCTCGCGGAGACGCAGGACGAGGAGGAGTACTGCAAGGAGCTGTTCGGCTGCGGGCCCGTCGACTACCTCGACTCGCTCGGCTGGCTCGACGGGGACGTCTGGTGCGCGCACTGCGTGCATCTCTCGGAGCGCGACGTCGCGCGATTCCGCGAGACGGGCACCGGCGTGGCGCACTGTCCCACCTCGAACCTGCGGCTCGGCGCGGGCGTCGCGCCGCTGCGGGAGCTGCTGGACGCGGGCGTCCGGGTCGGGCTCGGCGTCGACGGGTCGGCCTCGAACGAGCGCAGCGACCTCTTCTTCGAGGTGAAGCAGGCGCTGCTCGTGGCGCGCGGGCGCGGCGGGCCGCGGGCGCTGACCGTGCGCGAGGCGCTGCGCGCGGGCACCCGCGGCGGGGCCGCCGTGCTCCGCCGCGACGACATCGGCTCGCTCGAGCCGGGCAAGCGCGCCGACTTCGCCGTCTGGCGCACGGACGGGCTCGAGCTCGGGGGCGCCGCCGACCTCGTCGCCGGCCTCGTCCTCTCGGGCCCGCACCGCGTGAACCGCCTCGTCGTCGCCGGCGAGGACGTCGTCCGCGACGGCCGCCTCGTCAACGCGGACGAGGAGGAGATCGCGCGCGAGCATCGCGTGCAGGCGCGGAGGCTCGCCGCGTGAGCACCCGCCGGAATCGCAATCGCAACCCCGACCTCGAGCGGCGGCTCGCGGTCGCGCGCGGCGACGAGCCGGCCGACCTCGTCATCCACGGCGGACAGGTCTTCTCCGCGTTCACCCGGGAGTGGCTCGACGCCGACGTCGCCGTCGTCGACGGCGTCGTCGCCGGGCTCGGCGAGTACGAGGGCCGCGAGACGCTCGACGCGTCCGGCCGCTGGGTCGTGCCGGGGTTCATCGACGCCCACATGCACATCGAGTCGTCGAAGCTCATGGTCGACGAGTTCGCCCGGCTCGTGCTCCCGCTCGGCACCACCGCCGTGGTCGCCGACCCGCACGAGATCGCGAACGTGCTCGGCACCGACGGCGTCCACTGGCTGCTCGACGTCTCGTCCGACCTGCCGCTCGACGTCTACTTCATGGCGTCGTCGTGCGTGCCGGCTTCGGCGTTCGAGTCGCCGCGGCGGCCGCTGACGATCGGCGACCTGGAGGGGCTGCTCCGGCGGAGCCACGTGCTCGGCCTCGCCGAGATGATGAACTTCCCCGGCGTCGTCGCCGGCTCGGAGCAGGAGCTGGCGAAGATCCGGCTCGCGCACCACATCGACGGCCACGCGCCGGGGCTCACCGGGCGGCGGCTGAACGCGTACGCCTCGGTCGGCATCCAGTCCGACCACGAGGCGGCGACGCTCGAGGAGGGACGCGAGCGCCTCCGCGCCGGCATGTGGCTGCTGATCCGCGAGGCGTCGGCCGCGCGGAACCTCGCGGCGCTGATCCCCCTGGCGCTCGAGTACGGACCGTCGCGGATCGCGTTCTGCACCGACGACCGGGAGCCGGAGCACATCGCCGACGAGGGCCACATCAACTCGATGGTCCGCGAGGCGGTCGCGCTCGGCGTGCCGCCGGAGGACGCGCTCGTGATGGCGTCGCTGAATCCCGCGCTCTACCACGGCCTCGACGGGATGGGGGCGATCGCTCCCGGGTACCGCGCCGACGTGCTCGTCCTCCCGGATCTCGTCTCGTTCGAGCCGGAGCTCGTGCTCAAGGGCGGCCGGCCGGCGGAGGAGATCCCGTCGATCGAGGTGCCGGAATGGGTGCGCAACACCGTCCGCGTCGGCTCGCTGCGGGAGGATCCGTTCCGGATCCCGTGGCAGTCGGGTCGTGCGCGCGTGATCGGGCTCGTCGAGGGGCAGATCGTCACGGAGTCGCTCGCCGACGAGCCCCGAATCGAGGACGGCTGCGCGGTTGCCGACCCGGCCCGCGACCTCGCGAAGATCGCCGTGATCGAGCGGCACCTCGGCACCGGGCGCGTCGGCCACGGCTTCGTCCGCGGCTTCGGGCTCGAGCGGGGCGCCTTCGGGGCGACCCTCGCCCACGACGCCCACAACCTGATCGTCGTCGGCGTCGACGACGCCTCGATGGCCCGCGTCGCCGGCCGCCTGTCCGAGCTCGGCGGCGGGATCGCCGTCGCCGAGGGAGACGAGGTCCTCTCCGAGCTGCCGCTCCCGGTCGCCGGCCTCCTCGCCGACCGGCCGCTGGCCGAGGTGCTCGACGCGAGCCGGGCGCTGAACGCGGCCGCCCGGCGGCTCGGCGTCGCCTACCCGCACCCGTTCCAGGTGCTCGCGTTCCTCGCCCTCTCGGTGATCCCGTCGCTGAAGATCACCGACCGCGGGCTCGT
>DATKNT010000076.1:0-6936 GCA_035541175.1 Gaiellaceae bacterium | reverse complement strand
CTTGAAAACCGTTGAGGGCGCAAGCCCCCGAGGGTTCGAATCCCTCCCCCGCCGCCTCACCGGCACCCGCGACCTCAGCTCGCCGGCGACGGCATCGTCGTCAGCGCGAAGACGGCGTGGATCGGGACGCCGAGCGTCGCCACGCCCGACGCGTCCGTCTGCACGTCGGGGTCGTTGACGATCCCGCCGTTGCCCCACTCGTTCCACACGGCGAGATGGAACGTCGTCTGGGGCGGCAGCCCGCCGATCGTGTATGTCGACACGGTCGGTGAGACGCCGACCAACTGTGCCCCCGAGGTGTCGAGACCGATCAGCGTCAGCGCGTCGCCGGGCCCCTCGTAGGCCGCCACGAGCTTCGTGCCGGCGTCGCCGTCGACGGAGACCACGCTCCACCCGGGCTTGACCGTCGCGGTGAAGAGGTGGAGGGCGTTGTACGACGGCAGTGCGGGCCAGCCCTCGTCCGGCGGCCCGATCAGCCAGTACGACTGCGTGCCGTTGTCGTACTTCGCGTAGTGGAGATCCCACCTGAGGATGCCGACGTAGCCGAGGCGCGCGGCGAGCACGCCGAACCACGCCTGCTGGAACGCCTCGAGATTCGTCCGGGCCATCGGCGTTCCGTCCTGCCAGAGGCCGGGCTCGGGGACGGCGACGCCTCCGAACGTGCGCAGGCCGCGCACGCCGTATTCGGTGACGTAGAGCGGCTTTCGATCACGCAGCGAGATGCCGTCGTAGATGCTGCGCACCTCGGTGAGGCGGCTGACGAGCTTCGGCGTGTCCCAGTAGTCCCAGAAGACGTGGATCGACCACGCGTCGAGGATGTCGCGCATGTGCGCGGCCATGTACTGGAACCAGAACGCCTGAGCCTGCGCGCCGTCGCCGCGCACGAGGTCGCCGCCCATGTAGCGCAGCTGCCCGCGGACGTTCGCGAGGTACGGGTCGAGCTCGCGGTACTGCGCCTCGTAGGCGGCCGGCGTCATCTTCGTCGAGTTCGGCTCGTTCTGGATCGTCAGCCAGCGGAGACCGCCGAGCTTCGGCACCTCGTCGTTGAGGAATGCCGCGAGCTTCGGGATCGTGCCGCTCGCGACGTCGAGCGTCCCGCCCTGCCAGGTCAGGTTGATCGTCGCGCCCGACCACTGGGCGAGCTGCAGCGCGCGTGCAAGGGACGCACGCCGGTCGGAGTCGGTGAGATCGGCCGCGTCGACGAACACGCGGACGATCTGCGGCTGGAGCTGGCCGAACTTGCGCTGGAGCTCCTGGACGTTCTCGTCGGTGACGCCCACGCCGCGGCTGATCGCCGAGTAGAGCCTGCCGTTGAGCTGCCCGCCGTATCCCGCGATCTGCGGCGTGATCACGTGCCAGCGGTCGACGGTGAGCTGGGGCGACGCGGCCCTGGCGTTCGTCGCTGCGGCTGCAGCCCCGGCGACTGCGAGCACGGCGACCAGGGTCGCGATGAAGGACGTGGTCTTCATGTTCCCTCCCTTCCGGTTGCCCGCAGCCTGGGGACAAGCGCTCACCGTTCGCTCACACCGCCCCCGGGATGACGGAGCCGGGCCGCGACGAGCAGCAGGATTCCGGCGGCGACCGGCACCGCGAAGACGAGCACGAGCAGCCGGTCGGGCGCGGCCGCAGCGTAGGTCCCGCCGGCCGCCCGCGCGAGGAGCGCCGTTGCCGGGCCGATCAGCGCGCCCGAGAGGACGAGCAGCACGCCGGTCATCGCCGGCGCGCGCGTGCCGGCCCAGGCCGCCGCGAACGCGACGAGACCGAGGTCGATGAAGGTCCCGGGGACCGTGTCCGAGAAGGCGAGGACGAGGCAGACGATCCCGTAGGCGGCGAGCAGGATCCCCGCGCCCGTGTGCAGCTGTCGCGCGAGCGTCGCGCGGGCGTCGCCGACCCTGCCGCGTCCCGCCAGGCGGTGACGAGAGACGTGCGCCATACCCTCCATCTGGGCGCGCACCCGCGGTGCGCCCATCGGCGCTTCTCCGGATCGAGCGCGCGGCTACGACGCGACGGCGGCGCGTGCGGCCTCGGACGCCGGCCCGCCGCCGTTGAGATCCCGTCGCCAGCCGGCGAGCACGTCGTGGACCGCCGCCGCGCCCACGAGCGGCTCCGGCGGCGGCGCCAGCGCGACCGGGTAGAGCAGGAACGGGCGCGTCTGCGGGCCGCCGAGACCGCCGTGGAACGAGATCAGCTCCTCGAACGCGCAGCCCTCCTCGAGCTGGTCGTCGAAGAAGCTGCCGACGGTGACGTCGGCGGCGTGCTCGAAGCCGTCGGCGCGGAGGAGATGCCGCGCGGCGGTGGGCGAGAACGGCGCGAGCGGATCCTCCCCCTCGACGCGATCCTCGGTCAGATAGCGCGTCCCGTTCGCACCGAGCACGACGGCGCCGTGCTCGCCCGAGCGGACGAGCAGCCAGCCGACGTGCGGATGCTCGCGCAGCGCCTGGAGCAGGCGCGGGTGGCGCGCGTCGATCTCCTCCCGCGTCAGCCGCCGCCGCTCCTCCATCAGGTACACGAGCCCGAGGTTCCCGGACCCGAGCACGACGACGTCGCGGTCGGAGACGTCGTTCTTCGGGCGCTCCCGCTTCGCAGTGCGTCCGGTCGCCTCCTCGAGCGCGTGCGCGGGAGCACGGTCGTTCTCGTCCCCGCCGCCGAGCTCTTCGACCTGGGCGCCCTCGACCGAGCGGCGCACGAGCTCGTCGAGGCCGTAGCCGTTGCGCTGCTTGAAGGTCGCGCCCTGCGTCTGCCCGTGATCCGAGAGCACGACGATCTCGTACGGGCGGGGCGCGTACCGGCGGGAACGCTCGATGCGGGCGAACTGCCCGTCGAGCTTGCGCAGCGCCTCCATCGTGTCGGCACGCTCGAGGCCGGAGTGGTGCGCGACCTCGTCGTAGCTCGAGAACGTCGCGTAGATCGCGGGCCGGCCCTCCAGCATGTCGGTGAGGACGCCGTAGACGATGACGTCGCGGACGACGACGCAGACGGCGGCGCGCAGGAACGGGTACATGCCGCCGCGGTGCCCGCGCGGCTCGACGTCGCGGCGGATTGCCCGGAGCGCCGCCGTCCACTCGAGCACGACCTCCCAGAAGAACAGCGCGAGCGCCCGCGTGACGTTGTAGCCGTTCGCGAGGAAGGTGCGGTAGCCGGGGTTCGCCTTCTTCTCCGCCTCCATCCGGCTGACGGTCAGGATCACGTGGTCGGCCTCGCCGGAGAGGAGGTTGCCGCGGCTGGCGCCGCCGTCGACGAGCAGGCCGCGTCCGGTCGCGTGGCGGCGCTCGATCTCCGCGCAGTCGGCGGGACCGGAGCAGACCATCAGCGTCGCCCGCTCCTTCTCCACCCAGCGGAACGCCGGGATGTCGTCGTTCGACCCGAGCAGGATCCCGGCCTGGGAGGCGCCGGTCTGGGACGACAGGTCGGTCTCCCACTCGGCGAACCGGTGCGATCCGCTCGTCAACCAGCGCGCCATGTTCGGGGCGCTGCCGTCGCGCATCGCCCGCTGGAGCACCGGCAGCGCGAGGCCGTCGATCTCGAGGAAGACGATTCCCGGCGCATCGGTCGCGACACGGTCCTTCGCGCGGCGCGCGATCCGCTCGATCACGCGCAGCGAGTACGTGTCGTCGTCCTCCAGGCCGAACAGCACGCCGAGCGCGATGCTCGCCGCCGCCGCGACGAGCGCAACGAGAAGCGCCCACCCGAAGCTGTCGACATGGAGGCCGCCGTTCGTGATCGAGTCGGCGGCGAGCAGCATCGCCGCGTCGAGCAGGAGGATGAGCACGAAGCCGGTGAGGAGCGTCAGCGGCAGCCGCAGCGCCGCAACGATCGGCGGCAGCACCGCGTTGAGGATCCCGATGACGGCGGCCGCGAGCAACGCCGAGCCGAAGCTGTTCACCTTCGCACCCGGGAGCACGGCCGCGGCGACGATCAGCGCAAGGGTCTGGACGAGCCAGGCGCCGGCGAGGTGAACCGGGCTCAGGCGCGGCCGCGCCGGCGCCCACGTCGGCCTCTCCCCGTACGACGCCGGCTGCCCGCTCACGGGACCCATCCTACGATCGCGGCGGCGTAGACTCGCCGAATGGCCGACTGGGCGACGATCTCCGCGCTCGCGACCGCGGGCGGGACGCTCGTGCTCGCGGGCGCGACCTTTGCCTCCGTCCGCTCCGGCAACCGCTCCGCCCGCATCGCCGAGCAGTCGCTGCTCGCCGGCCTCCGGCCCCTGATCGTCCCGACGCGGCGCGAGGACCCGCCGCAGAAGATCGGCTTCGCCGACGACACGTGGCTCGTCGCGCCCGGCGGAGGAGGAGCCGTCGAGGTGACGGGCACGGCGATCTACCTCGGCATCGCGCTCCGCAACGTCGGCGCCGGCATCGCCGTCCTGCACGGCTGGGAGCTGTACCGGCTCGCGGACGCGCCGGACGACCCTCGCGTGCAGCTCGACCACTTCCACCGGCTCACGCGCGACCTCTACATCGCACCGGGAGACGAGGGCTTCTGGCAGGGCGCGTTCCGCGACCCGTCCGGCGAGGACTTCGCGCACGCGCGCGCTGCCCTCCGGAGCGGCGAGCGCGTGCTCGTCGACATCCTCTACGGCGACCAGCAGGGGCTGCAGCGCATGATCACCCGCTTCTCGCTCCTGCC
Source organism: Gaiellaceae bacterium (assembly GCA_035541175.1). Classification (GTDB taxonomy): domain Bacteria; phylum Actinomycetota; class Thermoleophilia; order Gaiellales; family Gaiellaceae; genus Palsa-739. Next base: position 2,307 of record DATKNT010000076.1, on the reverse strand, counting down.
GCGCGAGGAGGGCGCCTGGACGGCGACGATCGCGCGCCACTGGAACGTCGACGGCGCCGACCCGCGCTGACGGATGCCACGGCGGCGGCTCCTCATCGGCGCGGCGCTCCTCGGCGCCGCCGTCGCTGCGGGCCTCGTCGCCGCGGTCGCGGGCGGGCTGCTGCTCCGCGACAAGTCGCAGCCGGCCTCCGTGGCGGCGGCGCTCCGGCTGTTCCGCCGGGAGGATCCGCATCCGGCGGGCGCCGACGGCGTCTACCTCTACGACACGACCGGCACCGAGTCGCTTCGCGTGCTGACCGGTCCCACGCACCACTACCCGGCGACCACGACGATCGCGCTCACGCGCACCGCGTGCGGCGTCCGCCTGCGCTGGCAGCCGCTCGCGGAGCGGTCGACCACCTGGGTGCTCTGCCCGAGCTCTCGCGGGATCGTCCTCCGCGCCAACGACGAGGTGCACACGTTCTACGGCACCACGGACAGAACGGACTACACGTGCACCGGTGCCTGGCCGTCGTTCGCGTGCAGCGCGCCGGACGGCCGCGAGCGCGACGACGGGGTGATCGTCGGCCGCAACGTCGTGACGATCGGCGACACACAGGTCGAGGCGACCCATGTGCGAACGGTCGCAAAGGTGGCCGGCGACAACCACGGCACCGAGGTCATCGACTGGTGGATCGCCGGCGCCGTCCCCGTGCCGGTGCGGATCGTGCTCTCGAGCCGGACGAGCCGACACGTCGCCGTGCTCGGGACCGTGCACTACCGCGAGCACGCGGTGCTGCGGCTCGCCTCGCTGAAGGCGTTGCGCTAGATCGCCGGCGGCGCCGGCTCGCCGACGTGCGGGCCGAGGTGGTCGGCCGCGCGCGCGGCGTCGAACGTCGTGTCGACAGTCGAGTGGAAGTACGAGTCCGCCGCGGCCTCCTTCGCCTCGTGGCTCGGGAACTCCGCGCGGATCTTCGCGAGCTCGCCGGCGTCGAGGAAGATGCCGCCGCACTCGGGGCACTCGTCGACCGTCGTCTCGCGCTTGACGCTCCAGAAGTGGCGCATCATCACGACGCCGTCGTTGCACTTCGGGCACGCGTAGCGCTTGCTCGGATCGACGATGACGGACGGGTCGCGCTGGATGTCGAGCAGCTGGTCGCCGAGCGTCTCCGCCGGCTCGTCGACCTTCCGCAGCTCGTAGTGGTCGAAGAAGATGCCGCCGCAACCGCCCTCGCAGGCGTCGACGGTGAGATCGCCGACGCTCAGCGGCGTCAGCACGTGAGTGCAGGCAGGGCAATCCATGCCGCGTCTATCGGCAGCCCGCGGCCGGCCCTGTAGCCCTCCGTATGATCGGCGGCATGGCCGGGGGCGAGGAGCTGCGCGGGCTGATGCGGGAGTGGCCGCACGGCGTGTCCGTGCTCACGGTCGACTTCGAGGGAGACCGCATGGGCGTGACCGTCTCCTCGCTCGTCTCGCTCTCGCTCGAGCCGCCGCTGATCGGTGTGTCGATCGGAAAGCAGGCGTCGTGCTACGAGCTTCTCCGCCGCGCCGGCGGCTTCGCGATCAGCCTGCTCGGCGCCGGCCAGGAGGACGTCGCGCGCCGGTTCGCCGCGGGGTGGCCGCCGATCGTCCACTGGCAGGGCGTGGCCGTGCGCGAGGGACGGGTCGCGCCGCTGATCGAGGGCGCGCTCGGCTGGATCGAGGCGCGCACGGCCGCCGAGCACGACGTCGGCGACCACACCTTCTTCGTCGGCGAGGTGGTGTCGATCGAGCACGGCCCGTCGACGAGCGCGCTCGTCTACCGCGAGAGCGAGTACCACCAGCTGTGATCGAGGCGGTCGTCTTCGACCTGGACGGCCTCCTGCTGGACTCGGAGGAGGTCTGGGACGCCGTGCGCGAGGACTACGTGCGCGAGCGCGGCGGCCGCTACGACGCCGAGGTGCAGCGCGCGCTGATGGGCATGAGCTCGGTCGAGTGGTCGCGCTACCTCCACGAGCACGCCGGCGTTTCCGACGAGCCGGACGAGATCGACGCCGAGGTCGTCCGGAGGATGCTCGCCGCGTACCGCGAGCACCTGCCGCTCGTCCCGGGCGCGGTCGAGTCGGTCGGGCGGCTCGCGGCGCGGTACCCGCTCGGGCTCGCGTCGTCGTCGAACCGGCCGCTCATCGCGGAGGTGCTCGACCTCTCGGGCCTGGCGCCGTACTTCCGGGCGACGGTGTCCTCGGAGGAGGTCGCGCACGGCAAGCCGGCGCCGGACGTCTACCTCGAGGCGGCGCGCCGTCTCGGGGCCGCGCCGGAGCGCTGCGCCGCGATCGAGGACTCCCACGC
>DATKNT010000075.1:0-13939 GCA_035541175.1 Gaiellaceae bacterium | reverse complement strand
GGCGACACCGGGCACCTTGCGCCCGCGCCGAGCCGCGGCAGATGCAGAGGACGAAGCAGCGGTCCCCACGGATTCGCTGCAGACGCCGGTACCGCCAAAGCGACAACTGCTGAAACCGTTCCGACAGCGAGCCTCATCGTCCTACCCGGGGATTATGCGGACAGCCCAAGGAACGGGAGCCACGGTGGGCAGTCCTCTCGGCTGATTGTCGCCAGCCCGCAGCCTTCGAAGTCCCGGCTCGTGCGGGGACCTCCCCGTCAGCCTTGGCAGTCGACGGCAATCTCGAGGGCTGCGCAGATCTGATGCATGCGGGCGTCGCCGAGTCTGCCCAACCGCTCGACCAGCGTCCCGACCGAGACGCTCTCGACCGAGTCGAGATTGACGACCGAGACGAGCGGGATCGGATCTTCCGGAGGCTCGAGGACAACCTCGGTCGGAATGCCGCGGACCGTCGTCGTGCACGGGCCGATGAGGGCACGCCGCAGACGCGGGATGGCCGCGTCTCGAGAGAGAACGACCACGGGCCTGCGCCCGATCTCCGGAAGCTCGCACCACCAGACCTCGCCTCGCGCCGGAAGCGCGGTCACGACGCGCCGGCAGCCGCTCGGAACGAGGCGAGGTCGCCCCACTCGTCGGCTTCGTCGAGCGGGTGCGTGTCGTAGGCGGCGTACGCAGCGTCGAATTCGGCAGCACGTCGGCGAGCCAGCAGCGCGGCCAGCGCCTCGTCGATGAGCACCGAGTCGGCAACCCCTGAGCGCGCCTCGCGGGCATTCCGGAGCAACTCGGCGTCGACTGTCGTGCTGATCCGCGTTCGCGTCCGTGCCCGTTTCATGCCACTATCGTACTATGAACGTGGCACGAATCGGAGCGGAAGCCGGGAGCAGTCGGCGCCGCCGCGGCTAGCGCCGCATGTCGACCGCGTGGATCTTCACCGGCTCGATCGTCACGACGACGCGCGACGAGCCGGGCGCGTCGTAGGCCCGCAGGTCGGCGCCGTACTTCTCGCCGAGCCTCGTCGCGAACGCGTAGTCGTCGTCCGGCTCGATGCGCGCGCGCCCGCGGACCTCGAGGTACCGTTGCGGGACGTCGAGGTCGAGCACGAGCAGGCTGCAGGCGGGATTGCGGACGAGATTGCGGGTCTTCCGCCGCTCGGTGTTGAGCGAGAGCCGGACCTCGCCCTCGTCGTGGAGGAACCACACCTCGGTCAGCTGCGGCAGGCCGTCGGCGTCGAGGGTCGCGAGCGAGGCGACCTTCGCGTCGAGCAGGTCGCGATGGGATTCCGGAAACGCCGTCATCGGCGAGGACGCTATCAACCGAGCTCCGATCGCTCGACGTCGTGCTCTGGGTAATGATCCGGAGCGAGGAATGGTCGGCAGGACGGACGACGACGCGATCCGCCGGCTCGCCCGCGACCGGCTCGGGTTCGAGCGGCTGCGGGCGGGGCAGCTCCGTGCAGTGGGCGCAGCGGTCGCCGGGCGGGACGTGCTCGCGGTTCTCCCGACGGGCGGCGGCAAGTCCGCGATCTACGAGCTCGCGGGCCTCCTCCGGGAGGGGCCGACCGTCGTCGTCTCCCCGCTGATCGCGCTGCAGGACGACCAGCTCGTCCATCTGCGGGCCGCGGGGCTGACCGCGATCGTGCTGAACTCGCAGCAGTCGCCGCGCGAGCACGCGGCCTCGCTGGCGGCCTGCGGCCCGGATGCGTTCGTGTTCCTGTCGCCGGAGCAGCTGAGCAACGCCGAGACGCGGAAGGCGCTGCAGCGGGCGCGGCCGGGGCTGTTCGCCGTCGACGAGGCGCACCTGATCAGCCAGTGGGGACACGACTTCCGCACCGACTACCTGCGGCTCGGCGCGCAGGCGGACGCGCTCGGTGCTCCCGTCCGGATGGCGCTGACGGCGACCGCGGCGCCGCCGGTGCGGCGCGAGATCTGCCGCCGTCTCGGGCTGCGCGAGCCCGAAGTGGTGATCGGCGACTTCGACCGCCCGCACATCGAGCTGTCGGCCCGGCGCGTCCGGCTGATCGCGGAGAAGCACCGCGAGCTCGACGGCGCGGCGACCGAGCTCGACGGGCCCGGCATCGTCTACGCCGCGACGCATGCCGCCGCCGAGGACGCGCACGACGTGCTCGCGGCGGCCGGGCACGGAGTGACGCTCTACCACGCAGGGCTGCCGCCTCGGCGCCGGCACGAGGCGATGACCGCGTTCCTCGACGGATCCGTCCGCATCGTCGCCGCGACGGTCGCGTTCGGCATGGGGATCGACAAGCCGGACGTGCGCTGGGTCCTGCACGTCGACCCGCCGCCGTCGCTCGACGCGTACTACCAGGAGATCGGCCGCGCCGGTCGCGACGGGGACGCTGCGCACGCGCGGCTGCTTCATCGCGAGGAGGATTTCGGCGCCGCCGTTCACCTGACCTCGCGCGGCGTCTCGCCGGCCGCCGTCTCGCGCGTCGCCGCGCTCCTCGCGTCGGGCGACGACGTCCCGCCGACACGTCGGTCGACCGCGGCGCTCGTTCGGCTCGTCGATCTCGGCGCGGCCGAGTGGACCGCCGACGGCGAGGTCCGCTGGACGGGCGCGGCGAGCGTCGCGGCCGCCGTCGCGGCGTCGCAGGGCGAGACGGATCGAGAAAACGAGGTCGAGCGATCGCGGCTGGAGATGATGCGCCGCTACGCGGAGCACTCCGGATGTCGTCGCTCGTTCCTGCTGTCCTATTTCGGCCAGGAGTACGAGGGGCCGTGCGGCAACTGCGACAACGACGGCGCCGCCCGCGCCGCAGCGACCCTCGAGCCGTTCGCGGTCGGCGCGCGCGTCAGGAGCGACCGCTGGGGCGAAGGCACCGTCCAGCGCTACGACGGCGACGAGATGACCGTGCTCTTCGACGACCACGGCTACCGCGACCTCCTCGTGCCGCTCGTCGTCGGGCGCCGGCTGCTCCGCCGGGCCTGATCGTCAGGATCTCGTCATGGACGACGACACCGGACCCGGCGCGCCCACCGACAGGGGGCCGGCGGCGAGCGTGGGCGGCGCGATCGGCGGGGTCGCCCGCGGCGGCGCCCGGCTGCTGACGCAGGCGCTCGGAGGCGCCGAACGGACGCGGATCATCCTCCTGCTCGCCTCGGTGCTCGCGTTGAGCAGCGCCGACGCGTCGACGGTCGGCGCCTCGGCGACGCAGCTGCGTCACGCGCTCCACATCAACAACACGGACATCGGGCTCCTCGTCGCGGTCACCTCGCTCGTCGCCGCGGCATTCAGCCTCCCGGCCGGGATGCTCGCCGACCGGCTGCCGCGGACGCGGATGCTCGCGGGGGCGATCGTGCTCTGGGGCCTGGCGATGCTCTGGAGCGCGACGGTCCCGAACTTCACGCAGCTCCTGTACGCCCGGCTCGCGCTCGGCGCGGTCACGGCGGCCGCCGGCCCCTTCGTCGCCTCGCTCGTGGGCGACTACTTCCCCGGCTCCGACCGCGGCCGCATCTGGGGCTTCATCCTCGCCGGCGAGCTCGTCGGCGCCGGCGTCGGCTTCGCCGTCACCGGCGACATCGCCGCCCTCTCCTGGCGGGCGGCGCTCGTCAGCCTCGCCGTGCCAGCCTTCGTGCTCGCGTGGTTCATCGCCCGGCTCCACGAGCCGGAGCGCGGCTCCCAACGCGAGAGCGACGAGACGGAAGAGCAGCGCGGCGCCCAGCAGCTCGCGCGTGAGCGCGGGATCGAGCCGCAGCCGGAGCTCGTTCTGACCCGCGACCCGGGCAGCATGGGCATCCTCGCGGCCTCGCGCTACGTCCTCTCCATCCGGACGAACGTCGTGCTCATCCTCGCCAGCGCCCTCGGCTACTACTTCCTCGCCGGCGTCCAGACCTTCGGCGTCGAGTTCACCACCCAGCAGTACGGGATCGACCAGGCGCTCGCCAACCTCCTGCTGCTCGTGATCGGCGGCGGCGCCGTGCTGGGCGTGCTCGCGGGCGGGGCGGTCGGCGACTTCCTGCTCCAGCGTCGTCACCTCAACGGGAGGATCCTCGTCAGCGCGATCTCCGCGTCCGCCGCCGTCCTCCTGTTCGTCCCGGCGATCTTCACCCGCAGCGCGATGACCGCCCTCCCGTATCTCGTGCTCGCGGCGCTCGCGATCTCGGCGCAGAACCCGCCGCTCGACGCCGCCCGGCTCGACATCATGGTTCCGCTCCTCTGGGGCCGCGCCGAGGGCGTCCGCACCCTCCTCCGGACCGCCGCGCAGGCGCTCGCGCCGCTCCTGTTCGGCGCCGTCTCCGACTACGTCTTCGGCGGCGGCCGCGACGGCCTGCGCTGGACGTTCGCGCTCATGCTCCTCCCGCTCGCGGGCAGCGCGTACTTCCTGTTCAGGGGGCTCCGCACCTACCCGCGGGACGTCGCCACCGCTGCCGCGTCGGTCGAGGCCGCCGGCGGCGGGACGGGTGACCGCGGCGCCGGCTAGGCGCGCAGGTCCTCGAGGAGACCCCGCCGGTGGAGTACGCGGAAGCGCTCCATCGTCTCGCGAACCCCCTCCTCGAGTGGCGTGGCCTGCGTCGACCCGACGACCGTCTCGAAGTCCGAGGCGTCGACCGCTCCCGGATACGGCAGCGGCCTCTCGCCGGTCGTGACGGAGACCGGCTCGGCTGCCGCCCGGCGGATGATGTCGGCGAGCTCCGGCATGGAGACGCTCTCCCCGGGGATGTTCACGGCGGCGGCGCCGCGGTGCCCGCAGCGTGTCGCGGCGATGAACGCGGCCGCGGCGTCGTCCGCATACTGCAGCTGGTTTCGGCCGCCGTAGGAGATCGACGCGTCGCGGCCCAGGGCCGCGTCGAGCATCGCGAAGGTCGGCTCCGACGTGAGCCCCTGGTCGCGGCCGACGCCGTAGACGACGTACGGACGGAGGCCGACCGACGCAACGGCGTCGTCCTGCCAGTAGACGCGGGCGGTCCCTTCGTTCGCCAGCTTGTAGACGCCGTAGAGGGTCGTCGCGTGGCCGGACGGCGCTGCCGGCGCGCGCTCCGCTCCGTCGGCAAGGTCGTAGGTTGCGACCGAGCTCGCGTAGACGATCGGCGTCCGCAGGCGGAGGCGCTTCGCCGCCTCGAAGACGTTGACCGTCCCGACGACGTTCACGCGGGCTCCCAGCCGCGGGTCGGCCTTGCAGAACGGCACCTGCAGCGCCGCGAGGTGGACGACGTTGGTCGGGCGCCAGGTCTCGAACTGCTCGTCGACGGCCGCCTGGTCCGTGATGTCGACCTCGGCCACGTCGAGCACCGCCAGCTCGTCCGGCGAGAGGAGGTAGCGGAGCCGGTGGTCGGAGCTGGCGACGTCGAGGCATCGCACCGCCGTCCCCTCGTCCACCAGGCGGCGGACGGTCCAGGCGCCGATGAACCCGTGGGCGCCAGTGACGAGGAAGCGCTCGTCGCTCACTGCGTCGGCGCGGGGACGTCGGCGCCTGCTCGTCCTCGACCGCGCGGCGGAGACTCCCGAGCTGCGTGCGGTCTCACAGTGACGGCGAGGTCGACGACGAGCGGGCGGTGGTCGGAGCCGTCGCTCGGACCGTCGTGATGGCCGGTGACGACCACGCCGGCGCTGACGAAGCAGTTGTCGAGCGGGACACGGAGCGCGGAGCTCCAGGTCGGCCAGCTGTAGCCGGTCCACGCGCCCCGGCCGTAGAGGTCGCGCAGGCCCGCGTCCGAGGCGAAGCGCCGGAGCGGGCCCGACCAGGGCGGCGTGTTGAAGTCGCCGCAGACGACGAGCCGGTCGCCGAGACGCGGCCGGGCCGCCGCGAGCGCCTCGAGGTGCCGCACGTGGATCGAGCCGGCGAACGGCGTGTGGACGTGGGTGACGACGACGGTGACGGGCTCGCCGGCGACGCGCACGCGCGCGACGACGGTCGGCGGGCCGCCGTCGGCCGGGAAGCTGACGATCCGGGCCGAGAGCAGCGGCACGCGGCTGTAGACGCCGATCCCGTACGCATCGTCGCGCGTCCGGAGCACACGCGCACGGTACCGCGGGAGCGCCCGGTCGAGGTGCCGCGCCATCGCCGGCGTCAGCTCGGTGACGCCGAACACGTCGGGGCGCGTCTCCGCGACGAGACGCTCGACGGCTGCGAAGTCCGTGTTGCCGACCTCGACGTTCGCCACCACGAGCCGCAGCGATCCGGCGGGCGTCCCGGCAGCGGCCGTCGCGCTCCCGGCCAGCGGGACGCCGAGGACGGCGACGTTGACGGCTGCGAGCAGCGCCGCGACGGCGGCGAGGCGCGGCCGCCGCAGCGCGAGCGCCGCGACCGCGGCCGCGGCGAGCACGACGAGGTACTGCAGCCGGAAGACGTCGGCGAGCTCGAACACCCACGACACGCGGTCGAGCAGCCCGAGCACGGTCGCTGCGCCGACGAGGACCACGACGCCGGCAAGGATGCCTCGCGAGACCCGAACGACGCCTGCCTTCCACACTCCGCATCCGTTGTAGCAGCCGTGGGCGGCTCGACGGAGGCGTCGCTAGGCGGCCGCCGCCGGCGTCGCCGCGAGCTGCCGGGTGTAGAGGTCGCGGTAGAGCCCCTCGAGCCCGACCAACTCCTGGTGGCTCCCCTGCTGGACGATACGGCCGTGGTCCATGACGACGATCCGGTCCGCGTTCCGGATGGTCGAGAGGCGGTGCGCGATCACGAAGCCCGTGCGCCCCTGCCGCAGGTGCGCCATCGCCTGCTGGACGAAGACCTCGGTGCGCGTGTCGACGTTGCTCGTCGCCTCGTCGAGGATGAGGATGCTCGGGTCGGCGAGGAAGGCGCGCGCGATCGTCAGCAGCTGCTTCTGGCCGGCGGAGATGTTCGCCGCGTCCTCGTCGAGGACCGTGTCGTAGCCGTCGGGCAGCGTGCGGACGAAATGGTCGACGTAGGCGGCCTTCGCCGCGGCGACGATCTCGTCGTCGGTCGCGTCCTGCCTCCCGTAGGCGATGTTGTCGCGGATCGTCCCGGCGAAGAGCCAGGTGTCCTGGAGCACCATCCCGTAGGCCCGCCTGACCTCGTCGCGGCCGAGCTCGCGGTACTCGTTGCCGTCGAGGACCAGGCGGCCGCCGTCGATCTCGTAGAACCGGACGAGCAGGTTGACGAGCGTTGTCTTGCCCGCGCCGGTGGGGCCGACGATCGCGACCGTGCTCCCCACCGGGACGTCGAGCGTGAAGTCCTCGATCAGCGGCTCGTCCGGCTCGTAGCGGAAGCGCACGTCGTCGAACGCCACGTGGCCGGCGACCTCGAGCGGCGGGACGCGGGCGGGCCGGTCGGGCGCCTCCTCGGCCTCGTCGAGGAACTCGAACACGCGCTCCGCGGACGCGAGCCCCGAGAGGAGCAGGTTCATCTGGCTCGCGATCTGCGTGAGCGGCGCCGTGAACTGGCGCGAGTACTGGATGAACGCCTGGACATCGCCGAGCGAGAGCGCACCGGTCGCGACGCGCGCGCCGCCGAGAACGGCGATCGCGACGTAGTTCAGGTTCGAGAGGAACATCATCGCCGGCTGGATCACGCCCGCGAGGAACTGGGCGCGGAAGCTCGCCTCGTAGAGGCTCCGGTTCTGCCGGTCGAACTCCTCGACGGCCGCCCCGCGGCGCCCGTACGTCTGCACGAGCGCGTGCCCGGTGTCCGTCTCCTCGACGAGGCCGTTGAGCGTGCCGGTGCGCTCCCACTGCGCCGCGAACTGCACCTGCGAGCGCCGCGCGACGGCCGACGTGAGCAGGATCGCGAGCGGGATCACGAGCAGCGAGATGCCCGCGAGCAGCGGCGAGATCGAGAACATCATCGCGAGCACGGCGACGATCGTGAGCAGCGAGGTGAGCAGCTGGCTGAGCCCCTGCTGGAGCGTCGTCGTCAGGTTGTCGATGTCGTTCGCGACGCGGCTGAGGACGTCGCCGTGCGGGTGGCTGTCGAAATAGCGGAGCGGAAGGCGTCCGAGCTTCGTCTCGACGTCGCGCCGCATGGCGAACATCGTCCGCTGCGTGACGCCGGCGATCACCCAGTTCTGTCCGAAGGAGAAGGCGGCGCCGAGCGCATAGGCGAGCGCGGCGAGCCCGAGCCAGTAGCCGAGCTTTCCCATGTCGATCCCGGCCCCGGGGGTGACGTGCATGTGCGAGACCATCTGGGCGATCTGGCCGTGACCGTGCGCGCGCAGCTCGGCGACCGCCTGTGCCTTCGTGACGCCGCGCGGCAGCCGCTTGCCGACGGCGCCCTCGAAGATGACGTCGGTCGCGTTGCCGATGAGCCTCGGGCCGAGCACGGTGAAGCTCACCCCCGTGGCTCCCATCAGCACGCCGAGCACGAGCTTCGCCCGCTCCGGCCGGAGCCGTCGCACGAGCCTCCGCAACGTCCCGCGGGTGTCCCGGCTGCGGTCGCCGAGCCGACCGGTGCCCCACGCCGGCCGGCCGCGCCCGGGACCGACGGCGCTCACGCGGCCTCCTCGGCGCCGAGCTGGGACTCGACGATCTCCCGGTACGTCGGGCAGGACGCCATCAGCTCGGCGTGCCGGCCCGTGCCGACGACGCGGCCCTCGTCGAGGACGACGATCGTGTCGGCGTCGATGATCGTCCCGACCCGCTGCGACACCACGACGACGGTGGCGGCGCCCGTCTCGGCGCGAAGAGCGACGCGCAGGGCCGCGTCGGTTGCCGCGTCGAGCGCCGAGAAGCAGTCGTCGAGCAGGTAGATCCTCGGCCGCTTGACGAGGGCGCGCGCGATCGAGAGCCGCTGCCGCTGCCCGCCGGAGACGTTCGTGCCGCCCTGGTCGATCGGCGCCTCGAGGCCGCCGGGCATCGCCGCCACGAAGTCGCGCGCCTGCGCGATCTCGAGCGCGTGCCAGAGCTCGGCGTCGGTCGCGTCCGGCCGCCCGAGGCGGAGGTTCGACGCGACGGTGCCGCGGAAGAGGTACGCCGCCTGGGGCACGAGCGCGATCCCGCTCCAGAGCTGCTCGAGCTCCTGCTCGCGGACGTCGACGCCGTCGACGAGCACGCGGCCGGCGGTGACGTCGAAGAAGCGCGGGATCAGGTTGACGAGCGTCGTCTTGCCGCTGCCCGTTCCGCCGATGATCGCGGTCGTCCTGCCCGGGGCGAGGGAGAAGTCCAGCCCGCGGAGCACCGGCAGCTCGCTGCCGGGGTAGCCGAAGCCGACGTCCTCGAACTCGACGAGCCCCGTCCGCCGTGCGGGCGTGACCGGACGCTCCGGGTCGGCGACCGACGGCTCGGTGTCGATCACCTGCCCGATCCGCTCCGCGCTCGCCGACGCGCGCGGCAGCAGGATCGTCAGCCAGACCGCCATCATCACCGACATGAGGATCTGGAGGATGTAGGACAGGAACGCCGTCAGGTTCCCGATCGGCATCGAGCCGTTCTCGATGAGCCTGCCGCCGAACCAGATGACCGCGACGCTCGTCAGGTTCATGACGAGGAGCACCGACGGCACGGCGAACGCGAACGTCCGGTTGACGCGGAGCGCGGTCGCCGTCAGGCTCGCGTTCGCCTCGCCGAACCGCTCGGCCTCGGCCTCCGTGCGCACGAACGCGCGGATGACCCGCACGCCGGTAATCTGCTCGCGCAAGACCTGTGTGATCCGGTCGATCTTCACCTGCATCGACCGGAACTGCGGCACGATCGAGACGACGACGACGCCGATCAGGAGCAGCATCACCGGCACGGCAACGGCGAGGAGCACCGACAGCTGCGGGCTCTCCCTGATCGCCATGATCACGCCGCCGACGGCCGTGATCGGCGCGATCACGATCAGCGTCAGGGCCGCCTGGACGAAGATCTGCACCTGCTGGACGTCGTTCGTGTTCCGCGTGATCAGCGACGGCGTCCCGAAGCGGGTCATCTCGCGCGCCGAGAACTCCTGCACGCGCGCGAACACGGCGGCGCGCATGTCCGCGCCCGAGCCCATCGCGACGCGCGAGGCGAAGTAGACGGCGACCACCGAGACGACACCGAGGGCGAGCGTGATCCCCAGCATCTCGGCGCCGGTGTGCCAGATGTACGAGATGTCGCCGGTGACGACGCCGTTGTTGATGATGTCGGCGTTGAGGTTCGGCAGGTAGAGGTTGCCGACCGCCTGCGCCGCCAGCAGCACGACGACGACGGCGACCTCGCGCGCGTAGGGGCGGAGGAACCGGCGAAGGAGCCTGATCATCGCCGGCCCGGGAGCGGGAGCCGCTGCAAGGCGGCTACCGCTCCGGCCGGAGCCTGGCGGCGACGTGCAGCGTCGCGGGCGGGCGGATCATCCCGAGCGGGCTGCGCGTCATGCCGAGGTCGCGCTGGTCGACCTCGGTGATCGTCTCGATCTCGAGCTCGTCGCCTTCCTCCGCGACCGTCGCCTCGAACGAGACGGGGACCTTCCGCCCCGCCGCCTCGAGATACCCGCTCACCGCGATGGTGTCGTCGGTCCGTTCCACGATCTCGGTGGATGTGTACCGGACCTGCGGGTGCGCGTCGACGTCGAAGAAGTCCTCATCCCGGAGGTGCTTGTCGCGCATCCGGTTGCCGGTCTCGAGGCTGTCGGCGTCGATCGTCAGCTCGATGCGTGCCCCGTCGGGCCCGCGGACGTACGACCCCTCGAAGCGGTCGAAGCATCCCTCGACGGTGCCCAGCCCCCAGTACGTGTCGACGTTGAACTCGACGGCCGAACGGGCGGGATCGACCGCCCAGCGGCTCGTCGTCGCGATCGGCTCTGTGTCGGTGCCGCTCATCGCCTGCACCTCAGTGGAACCGCGACGCGAGCTTGTCCATCGACTGGTTGAGCCCGTCGACGTCGCCGTCGATCCGCTTCCTGAGCTTGCGCGCGGAGTCGCCGGACGAGGCCTGGAGCTCGTCGAGCTCCGACGAGATCCGCTTCTGAGCCCTGCCGAAGTAGGCGTTCCACTCCGCGAGCTCGCCCCTGACCGCGTTCGCGAACGACTTCCCGTCCGCGGCGGCGTCCGCCACCATCGCGTGCTCGGTGACCTTGACTTTCGTCTCGAGCCCCTCGAGCCGCTCCTCCGCATCCTGCTTCTTCTCCGCCGCGTTCTTCGCCTGCCGGTCGTTCGCCCTCTTGATCGCGGCCCGCGTCGACGCCTCCTGCCGGCGCAGCGCCGCCACGCGCTCCTGGGCCGAGTCCTTCGCCCTGCCGTGCGCGGCCTTCGCGCTCTCCTGCAGGCGGTCGATACGGCTTCCGATCTCCTTCAGGCGGTCGTCCATCGTGGCTGGCATGGAATTCTCCTTCCCGTCGCTTGCTTACCGGGGAGAGCGTCGCCGCCGCCGCTGCCGGGCCGCTGCCGTCGACCGCCCGTGGGCTGCCGCCCCGGCCGCCCGGCTACTTGCGCGAGAGGAAGAGGTTGATCACGAGCGTCAGGACGACGCTGATCAGGATCGACGAGGCGATCGGCAGGTAGACGGTCACGTTCCTCCGGTGGATGACGACGTCACCCGGCAGCTTGCCGAGCCCGAGGTGCGAGAGCACGATCATCAACCCGCCGATGACGGCGAGGACGATCGCGAACAGAATCAGGATCCGGCCGAAGCTGTCCATGTGGTATCGGTCGCTCCCGGCGTGGGCCGCCGGCCGCGGCGGCGCCGCGCAGCAATGCGTGGCGCCGCTCGCGGCCCGTCCGCCGCCGGTCAGTCCTTGAAGGCGGCGATCAGCTCGTCGGCGGTGGCGTCCATGTCGTGCTTGGCGGTCTTCACGGCGTGCGTGACCGCCTGGTCGAACGCCTTCTCGACCGTCGGCTCGCCGATGACGATCAGCCCCGCCTCGCCTTCCGTCAGCTCCGCCGCCGCCTCGTGGAGCTCCTTCCGCGGCAGCGTGCCGCCGCCGAACAGCTCGGGGACGACCCGGTAGTCCGGCTTGTCGGCGCGCTTGACGATGTGCGGCTTCCCGTCTTCCTGGTCGATCACCGCGGCGTCGTACTTGCCCAGCACCTTCTCCTTGTGCAGCTCGTCGAGCGCCTTCAGATCGGCGAGGGCGTCCTCCTTGTCGCTGTACACCGCGGTGTAGGCGACCATGTTCTCGTCGGCCATCGAATCCCGCTCCTTTCCTCCACGCGACCCGTGCGGTCGCGACCTGAGTCGAATCTAGGCGCTGCCGCTGCCACGGCGCTGCCGCGGGACCGTCATGCGGCGGCCGGCAGCGGCCTCGGCGCCGCGGCAGCCGCCTGGCAGCCGCCGGAGGCAAGCTCCCAGTGTCGGAACCAGCCGAACAGGAGGCGCACGATGAAGCTCACGGACGAGCACGTCGAGGCGGCGGTGCGCGAGGAGCTCTTCTGGGACGGGCGACTCGAGCCCCGCGAGGTCGCGGTCCGGGTCCACGACGGCGTCGTCACGCTCCGCGGCACGGTCGGCAGCCCCGCTCAGAAGCAGGCGGCGGCGGAGGCGGCGAAGCGGGTGAAAGGCGTCGCCCGGGTCGACGACGAGCTGCAGGTGCAGCCGATGGGCATGCACGCACGGCGGGATGCCGAGCTCCGCGCGGAGGTCATCGACGTGCTCACCCACGAGGCGCTGCTTCCGGAGACGCTGGATGTGCGGGTCAGCAACGGCGTCGTGACGCTGCGCGGGACCGTCCTGGACTCGCTCGCGCGCGACGAGGCGCAGGCGGCGGTGCGCCGGGTGCACGGCGTCAAGGACGTCTGGAACGAGCTCTCGGTCGAGGAACGCCCGATCGGCGGCTGAGCTGTACGGCGCCGGCTCACGCCGGCGGCGATGTGCCGGTTCGCTCCTCCGGGTACCGGCGGCGGAAAAGGAGGTACGCGATGCCGCCGGCCGGGATGGGAAGCCAGAAGGCCGCGACCCGGTAGAGGAGGGTCGCCGCGAGCGCGTCGCCGGCGGGCACGCCGGCGAGCTTGAGCGTCCCGACGAGCCCGCCCTCGACGAACCCGAGGCCGCCCGGCGTCAACGGGATCAGCGCCAGCAGCTCGGCACCCGTGTACGCGAGCAGGACGAGCGACGGCCGCGGGTCGGCTCCGACGGCGCGGAGCGCCGCGAGCAGGGCGAAATAGTCGAACAGGGTGCTGCCCGCGGCGGCCGCGATCGCCGCCTGCCAGCGGTCGCCGACCGTCGTCCGGACGAAGTCCCGGGCCTCGAGCAGCGTGTCCGGCACGTCGGTGACGGGATCGCGGCGCCGGATCGTGTGGTTGAGGAGCCACTGGAGCGCGCGCCCGAAGAGCTCGACCGGCTCGTCCGTCGTGAACACCACGACGCCGGCCGCGAGCAAGAACGCGAACAGGACGGCGCCCAGCGTCGCGGCGGTGGCGAGGCTGTGGTCGACCGGGGCGCCGCCGATGATCGCCGGCAGGGCGAGGACGGGCAGCGCGAGCGTCGTGCCGATCTGGAGGAACGCCGACGTCGCGAACGCGGCCGCGGCCGTGCTCGTGTCCACGCCGGCCCTGCGCAGCATCGACGTGGAGAACGCCGTCGCGGTGACGCCGCCGCCGGGGACGACCCGGCCCACCGCGTTCCCGGCCAGCTGCGCCGCGGCGACCGGGAACCACGCCTTCGTCCGCAACGCGATCCGGTCGAGCTCCCAGACGCAGACGCTCACCAGCACCTCGCAGACGAGCGTGAGCGCGGCGAACGGCCAGTCGAGGTGCGAGAGCGAGCGCCACTGCCCGAACACCGACAGCAGGCTCGGCAGCAGCAGGTAGAGCGAGACACCGCCGAAGAGGAGCAGCACGGCCGGGCGCGCCCGCCGCCAGAGGCGCCGCCGCGGCCCTCCGCGCCGGCTCGGCGGACCTGTTGCATTGCCGCCCGGAGCGGGAGGAGAATCGGGGCCATGCTCCCGCTCTCGGACGGGTTGCGCGCCCGACAGTTCCCGATCGTCAACGTCGGACTGATCGTCGCGAACTTCGCCGTCTGGATCTTCTACGAGCTCCCCCACCTCAACTCCTCGATCTACCACGCCTCCTTCTACCCGTGCACGGTGGACAACGCCTGCCACGGCCCCGAGCCGTGGGGCGTCAGCTGGATC
>DATKNT010000074.1:0-12270 GCA_035541175.1 Gaiellaceae bacterium | reverse complement strand
GGCGTCGGCCCGCGGCTCGTCAGCGCGAACGAGACGAGGAAGAGCACGGTCAGGATGTCCGCGATCCCGACCGAGCCGGCGACGTTCCAGTGCACCTTCTCGAAGGTGACGCAGAAGAACGTCGCCAGCAAGAAGAAGTCGACGACCCGCGTCCAGGCGAAGGACCGCGGCAGCGCGACCGATGCGGCGCTCATGCCCGGCTCCGGTGGACGACGGGCATCGAGACGGATCGAAGAAGGGCCCCGGCCATCGGCTCGGGCCCCAGCCTAGCGGCTCGCCTCCACCGCCTCGATCACCTCGAGCAGCTCCCGCGCGCGCGTCGTGCGGGAGAGCCGCTGCTTCCAGTCCGGCGTGAGGCTCGGCGCGGCGAGCGATCCCGCGCGCCACTCGCCGACCATGCGATCGAGGGCGGCCACGAGCGCCGCGGAGTCGCCGGGCGGGACGACGACTCCCGCGCCGGTCTCGTTGACCAGGGCCGCCGCAGCGCCGTCGGGTGGGACGGCGGCGAGGATCGGCCGCTCGGCGGCGAGATACTCGTAGATCTTGCCCGAGGGGACGTCCTTTCCCCGCGGCCCGAGCTCCGGGAGCAGGAGGAGGAGCGCGTCGCTGTCCCTCTGCAGCTCGAGCACGCGGCGGTGCGGGACGAACCCCGTCAGCTCGAGCCGGCTTCCGAGCTCCAGCCGCTGCGCCGCCTCGAGCTCCGACCTGCGGAAGTCCCCGACGAAGCGCGCGACCACGGACTCGTCGGACCGCGCGAGCGCCTCGAGCACCGGCACCGCCGTCCGCTCGCCGAGGAAGCTCCCGGTGTGGGTCAGCCGGAAGCGCGCCTCCCTGTGGTAGGAGAGCCCGTCGAAGTCGTCGAAGTCGCAGCCGTTCGCGATCGTCACGACGTGGCGGTGGGCGCCGAGCAGGCGCATCTCCTCGGCGACGGTCGGCGAGATCGCCACGATCGCGTCCGCGTTCCGGGCGGCGAGACGCGCGACGGACGCGTTCGTACGCTCCTTGAGGCGGACGGCGGCGCTCTCGTAGCGACGGTCCGACTTGGCGATCATCGAGTCGCGGATGTCGGCGACCCACCGCGCCCCGGTGAGACGCTTCACCGCCGCGCCGATCACGTGCACCGAGGACGGAGGCGAAGTCGTCACCACGACGTCGATCCGGTCGCGCCGGACGAGCTCCACCGCGCGCGGAACGGCCGTTGCGAGCCAGGTCACGTTCTCGTCGGGGACGAGGAGCCGGCGCGGTGTCAAGGCGAGGCGGCGGAGGACGCGGTCGGGGCCGCGGCGGCCGTAGAGCTCCTCTGCCGGCCGGCGGCCGCGCGGCCCGATGTACCGCGAGCGGCTGACCGAGACGCCCTCCGGCACGTCGAGCTCCTCGTCGCGATGGATCCAGCGCGGGTCGTCGGGTGCGAGGACGCGAACGTCGACGCCGGACTCCGCGAGATGACGCGCGAACTTCAGCGACCGCTGGACGCCGCCGCCGCCCGCCGGCGGGAAGTAGAAGGCCGTCAGTAGGACTCGCAAGGCAATGGGGCGGCGTCGGGAGCCGCGTCGACGCACACGCTAGACCCGCCGCGTTGAGCGGAGGCGAAGCGCATGTTGCGCTTCTGCGTATCGCTCTGCGATCCGCCGGGTGGTGGCGCGGACACCAGACGCGCAACAATCGATCAACCGCGGCCGCACATCGCGCGCAGGGTCCTCAGCGTGAGGCGGCTGTGGGGAGCGGCGGGCGCGCCGCG
This sequence comes from Gaiellaceae bacterium, assembly GCA_035541175.1. Taxonomy (GTDB): domain Bacteria; phylum Actinomycetota; class Thermoleophilia; order Gaiellales; family Gaiellaceae; genus Palsa-739. Next base: position 10,532 of record DATKNT010000074.1, on the reverse strand, counting down.
CGGTCGCGAGGCATGACCACGACCGACCTGGCGTACCAGGCCGGGGTTCCGGCCGCGCGGGCCGGCGGCTGGAGCGGCAGGCTCGTGCGGTCGGCGCAGCTCGCGCTCTTCGGCGTCCTTCCCGTCGTCCTCACCGTCGCGGCGCTGCGCGAGCGCGGTGTCGGCTGGGACTTCCGGGCGTTCTACGACGGAGCGCGGGCGTATCTCGACGGTGTCTCGCCGTACCCCGGGCACTCGTTCGCCGCCGTGACCGGCGGCGCGGTCATTCGAGGCTCCGCAGCAGGTCGGCGAGCTCCTCGACGCGGCGGCCGCGCGAGAGCCGGTCCCGCCACTCGGGCGAGAGCGGCGTCCCGTCGAGCCTCCCGTCCCGCCAGCGTCCGTGCAGGTCGACGAGGGCGTCGCGCAGCGCGGCGACGTCGTCCGGCGCGGCGACGACGCCGACGCCGGTGTCGCGGATCAGCTGCGCCGCCGCGCCGTCGGGCGGCACTGCGGCGAGGATCGGCCGCTCCGCCGCGAGGTACTCGAACACCTTCCCGGAGAGGATGCCGCGGCCGCGGCCGCCCGCCTCGGGGATCAGCAGCAGCAGCGCGTCGGAGTCCCGCTGCAGCGCGAGCGACTCGCGCCGCGGCACGTACGCGACGAGCTCGACCCGGCCGGCGAGGCCGAGGCTCTCCATGAACTCGCGGTCCCCCGGGCGGAAGTCGCCGACGAAGCGCACCGTCACGTCCTCGAGCGCCGAGTCGGCGAGCGCCTGGAGGACCGGCCTGGGGTCGCGCTGGCCGAAGAACGAGCCCGTGTGCGTGAGCCGGAAGCGCTCGCCGCGCGTGTACTCGAGCCCGGCGAAGTCGTCGAAGTCGCACCCGTTCGCGATCGTCACGACCGGCCCGTGCGGCTCGAGCCCGCGCATCTCCTCGGTGATCGACTCCGCCGCGCCGACGATCGCGTCCGCCCGCGCCGCGACGAGCCGCGCCACGGCGGCGCGCGTCTTCCGCTTCGCGACGGCCGCGAATCCCTCCGCGGCGCGGTGCGGGTGGAGGACGAGCGGGTCGCGGAGGTCGGCGACCCACTTGACGCCGGTCGCCGCCTTCACCGCAGCGCCGATCAGGTGGACCGACCCGGGCGGCGACGTCGTCAGCACGGCGTCGATGCCCTCGGTGCGCACGATCGAGATCGCCTTCGGGATCGCCGTCGCGTTCCAGGTGACGTTCTCGTCGGGGACGAGCACGCGGCGGCCGAGCGTGGACGCGCGTCGCAGCGCGAGGTCGACCCCGGAGCGCCCGTGTAGCTCGTCGGCGATCCGGCGCCCGCTCGGCCCGACGTAGCGCGCGCGGTGCACCCACGCCTGCGTCGGCAGCTGGAGGTCCGCGTCGACGTGCACCCACTTCGGGTCGTCGGGCGCGAGGACGTGTGTCTCGATCCCGAGCGCCGGCAGGTGGCTCGCGAACTTCAGCGGGCGCTGGACGCCCGCTCCGCCGGCGGGCGGGAAGTACAGGGTGACGAGCAGCAAGCGCACGAGGCGATGGTACGCGCGGCTCAGAGCCGGAAGACGACGAAGCGGTCGTCCCGGTACGCCGGCTTCAGACCCTGCCGCTCGAACCGGCGGATCCCCTCGTCCGTGCGGAGCACGAGCCAGCCCGCGTGGTACCTGCGCGGGACGGCGAGGTTCGCCGTGCGCAGGAACGCGCGAACGTCGTCGGCGCGCGCCGCGGGCCGGTTCGCCTTCGTGTTCGCGACGTGCGCCTGCGGGCCGGCCGTGACGTAGACGGGGACGTAGCCCGAGATCCGGTAGCTCGTCTCGAGGTCGGCGAACACGATCGCGCCCTTCGGCACGTCGGCGCGCAGGAACCGAACGACCCCCGGCGAGAGCGCGTACGGATCCGTCGGCGTCTGCGTCGTCCAGTGCGAGAACCCGTGCACGGCGACGGGCAGGACGAACAGGGCCACGGCGCCGGCCGCGATCGGACCCGGGAGCTCGAACCTCCCGAACCGACGGCTGCGCGCGACGAACGGCATCGCCGCGAGACCGATGCCGCTGCCGATCAGGGCGACCCACGTCACGGCCCACGGGCCGCCGCCGGTGATGCTCAGCCCGAAGTCGCCGGGGAACGCCAGCTGGAGCGCGATCCCGGCGGCGAGCGCCACCGGCAGGAGGAGGAGACGGAGCGCCCGCGCGAGCACGGACGCACCGCCCGCGAGCGCGAACGCGAACGGGACGAAGCCCGCCGCGCGGCGCGACTGCGAGAGCGAGACGAGGTCGGAGAAGCGGGGGAAGAGGAACGTCGACAGCTCGAGCACGAGCACGACGAACGTCCCGCCGAGGACGAAGGCGCTCCAGCGCCGCCGCGCCGCGAGCGCCGCCGCCGGGACGAGCACGAGCGCCGCCACCGCGATCGCGCCCGTCCGCGAGACGACCGACGCCGAGAGATGGAAGCTCGTCAGCGAGCGGACGACGAGGTCCGTGTGGAAGTGCGCGAGCTCTGCCGCCTTCTCCGCCGGGCTCGGATCGTGGGCGGCCGTCTCGGCGATGATCGGCGCGAGCCACGCGAAGACGGCGACGACCGGCACCGTGAAGGCAGCGAGCCCGCCGACGCTCCACGTGAAGTCCGCGCGCCGGACGAGCAGCCGGGCGAGCGCGTAGCCGCCGAGCGGGATCGCCACGAACATCGCGTACGTCGGGTGCACGAACGCGAGGTCCATCCCGGCGACGCCGAGTGTGACCGCGAGGGCCCAGCCGGGCTCGCGGACGAACTGGAAGAACAGCGCGATCACCGCGGGGACGAGCAGCTGTCGAGCGGCCGTCCCCGGCAGGTCGAGCGTCGTGAACGCGCCTCCACTGCCGGGCGCGAGCGCGATCACCGACACCTGCGCCAGCAGCGTCGCGACTCCGAGCCAGACCGAGCGGAAGACGACGATCCCGGTCTCGAAGACGACGACGAACACGATCGGGACGAGGATGCTCGACTCGTGCAGGATCACCGACGTCGGGTCGACGCCGGCGAGCCGCGCGACGAGCGCGAGCCAGCCGTGCAGGAGCGGGAACGCGTAGCCCGGGTGCAGCCCGCCGTCCTTGAACTCGTCGACGGCGCGGAGTGAGAGCGAGCCGAAGTCGAGCAGCTTCCGGACGCGACCGAGGTGGAAGATCGCGTCCCCCTGGATGACCCCCTCGATCCCCCAGAGCGCTGCGCCGAGGCCGACGCCGGCGAGCGCGACGAGGCCGCGCCCGCGCGGCGCGGGCTCGTTCGGGACGCGGAGCGCGAACGGGAGCGCGACCGCGCCGGCGCCGAGCACGAGCCCGAGCGTGAGGGTGAGCGAGCCGTGCACCGCGAACGTGACCGCGAGTGCGCCCGCCACGAGCGCAAACGACCAGGCGACCGCCGCCGGGGAGCCTCGGCGCCCGAGCGCGCGCGCGACGAGACGGCCCGGCAGGAGCACGACGAGCGTCGCCGCCGCGAGGCGGAGCCAGAGCCCGGCGCCGCTCTCCGGGAGCACGCGCGCGACCGCGAGCAACGGCAGTGCGAGCAGCAGCGCCGGCACGCTACGCAGGCTCCGGCGCTGCACCCGGTACAGCTCGCGGGAGCTCACGCCAGCAGCCTCTCGACCGGTCCAGAGGCGAGCCACGCCGCCGCCTCCCGGTAGTTGGCGCCGCGCTCGCCGCGGAAGAGCACGCCGCGCAGCCGCAGCGCCGCGAGCAGCAGCAGCCGCGCCCGCTCCGCGTACGCCCTGCCGCGGTGCTTCGCGAGGAAGCGCAGGTGCCCACGCTGGATCTCGACGAACAGCCGGCCCCGGTGCGACGCGCCGTACACGTGCGTCGCCTCCGCGCCGGGGAAGAACCACGAGCTCCAGCCGGCCTGCCGGAAGCGGTACGCCCAGTCGACCTCCTCGCTGAACAGGAAGAAGTCCTCGTCGGCGGGCCCGACCTCGTCGATCGCCGCCCGGCGCACGAGCCAGACGGCGCCCATCAGGAACTCCGCCCCGACGGCGGAGTCGTGGTCGAACCCGCCCGCGTAGAACGCGTTGAAGGCGCGCGAGCGAGGCGCGAGCCGGCGCAGGAAGAAGTACTCGGTCGCGAGCCGCCACAGCGTCGGGAAGCCGCGCACCGACCGCTGCAGCGTCCCGTCGGGATTGCGCAGCCGCGGCGCGACGACCGCCGCGCCGGGGTGCGCGTCCCCGAACGCGACCAGCGCGTCGAGCGCACCCGGGTGCAGCCACGCGTCCGAGTTGAGCAGCAGCACCCAGCGGCCGGACGTCCGGGCGATCCCCGCGTTCCAGCCGGCGGCGAGCCCGCGGTTCTCCTGCTCCACGACCGTCACGTCCGGAAACCGCTCGCGGACGAACGCGACCGTGCCGTCGCTCGAGCCGTTGTCGACGAGCACCGTCTCGACGCCTCGGACGCTGTCGAGGCACTGCTCGATCCAAGGCAGTCCGTTGTAGGTGACGACGACGACCGAGACGTCGCTCAACGCGCCGCGGCCTCCCGGCCGCCGTGCGTCCCCTCCCAGGCGACGATCGCCGCCCCCGGCAGCGCGAGCGCGATCGTCACGACGAAGAAGAGAAAGCCGGTCGCGAACGCGGCGTTCGCGCTGACGCCGAGCGCGGCGAGGAAGCTGACGAAGAACGACTCGCGCACCGCGAGCCCGTTGACGGTGAACGGGACGAGCATGACGAGGAACAGCAGCGGCCCCATCACGTAGTACGGCCGCGGCGACAGGTCGACGCCGACCGCCTTCCCGGCCGACCAGATCGCGAGCACGCGGACGGCCTGCACGGCGAGCGTCAGCACGAACATCCAGATCAGCAGCCGCCGCTCGCGCCGGAACGAGTGCATGCCGAGGTAGACCTCGCGCAGCGGCCGCTCGATCCGGAGGAAGCGCAGCACCGGCTGCGTCCAGCGCAGCACCGGATGGAGCCGCGTCGAGAAGAGGACGACGCAGGCGGCCGCGGCGGCGACGACGAAGGCGAGCTCGACCCAGATGTAGCCGCCGACGTCGTAGCGGCCGACCGCGAGCGCGAACCCGATCGCCGCGAGCAGCAGCGTGGCGACGCCGCCGAGGCCGCGCTCGAGCAGGACGGTGCCGGCCGCCGCGCCGGCCGCGTTCTCGTGGCGGCGCGACGTCTCGTAGATGCGCGACGCGTCGCCGCCGAGCGAGGTGGGCAGCACCTGGCCCGCGGCGTAGCCGACGAAGTACGTGCGCACGAGCCGCGGCAGCGACTCGTGGACGCCGCGCGCCTCGAGCAGGCGCTGCCAGCGCCACGCCATCGGCCAGACGGAGACGACCATGATCGCGAGCGACCCGAGCAGCCAGAGCGGTCGCGCGTGCGCGACGACGTGCGCCGTCTCGCCGACGTCGATCTTCCAGAGGATGTACGCCGTGCAGAGCCCGGTGACGAGCAGCGTCAGCGCGATGCGCACCGGTCGCTTCACGCGAGCACCTCGACCGGCTCGGTGACGAAGCGGATCTCCGCGGCCGCCGCGCCGGCGGCGGCGGCGGCCGCCTCGCGCGTCCCGGCCGCGGCGAGCACGGCGCCCGCGCGGTCGGAGGCGCGGCGCAGCGGCCGGAACACGTGCCCCGGCCCGCGGTAGACGCGCACCCAGTCGACGCCGTCCACCTCCGCGGCCTCCTCGACCCCGTGCACCTCCCGCAGCTCGCCCGGCGGAGCGACGAGGAAGCGGACGCACGCGCCGCCCGCGTGACGGATCGGCACGAGCCGCTGCAGGCCGACCTCCTCGCCGAGCGCCGCGGCCACGGTCAGGTCGTTGAGGTCGACGCCGAGGGCCGACCGGCAGAGCTCTGCGTCGTGGCCGCCGCCGAGCCGCGCGGAGAGCTTCGCCAGCAGCGGCCCGCGCTCGCCGAGCAGCACCTGCGTCGTCGTCGGCCCGGTCTCGACCCCGACCGCCGAGGCGGCGGCGGCGGCGAGCTCGACGGCGGCGCCGGCCTCGCCCTCGTCGAGCTCCGCCGGCCAGAGCTGCGCGAGCGTGACGCCGAACGCGGGCGGCGGTGCCTGCTCGCGGTCGGTGACGGTCAGCGCGACGAGCCGGCCGCCGACGGAGAAGCCGTCCACCGTGACGAGCCGGCTGCCGACGAGCTCCTCGACGAGGCAGTGCTCGCCGTGCCACTCGGCGAGCGCGTCCTCGGCGGCGGCGGCGACCGCGTCCCGGTCGGTCGCGAGCCCGACGCCGCGCTCGCCGAGGCGGTTCGGCGCCTCGATCACGCACGGGTAGCCGAGCTCGTCGGCGGCGGCGACCACCTGCTCGAGCGAGCGGCAGACGATCGAGCGCGGCTGCGGGATCCCGGCCTCGGCGAGCCGCTCGCGCTGGCGCTGCTTCGACACCGCGAGCTGCGCCGTCTCGGGCGAGAGCGGGTGCGGCAGGCCGAGGCGCAGCGCCACGCGGGCCGCGATCGCGACGGCGTGGTCGGTGCCCGCCGCGACGATCCCGGAGACGTCCTCCGCGCGCGCGAGCCGCTCGATCGCCGGCTCGTCCTCGATCGAGACGATCGCCCGCCGGTCGGCGAGCCGGAACCCGGGCGCGAGCGGGTCCCGGTCGGCGGCGACGACGGTCAGCCCGCGCCGGCGCGCCGCCGCGAGAACGCCGAGCTGCGCCGGACCGGCGCCGAGGACGAGCAGACGCGCCGCTCCGTTGGCTGCCACGCCGCCATTGTCGCCGTAGCGCCCGTCGGCGCAGTCGGAGAGGTGACCCGAACGGGGGAGGCGGGCCCGCGAGGCCACGATCACCCTTCGGGGGTGGCTCCCGGCGGCACCTTCGGGCGGCGGCTACTCCTCGGCGCGGCGGCGGTCGCGTACCTCGGCGTCTTCGTCGCGTTCTACCTCTACGAGAGCCCGATCCTCGGGATCGGCGCCTTCTTCTACGTGCCGATCTGCCTCGCGGCGCTCGTCACCGACGAGTTCCGCGGCGCCGCCGCGGGCCTGCTCGCGACCGGCCTCTACGTCCTCGCCGTCGTCGTCATGCCGCACATGCCGGCGGGGAAGGTGATGACCGAGCTGACGTTCATCCGGCTCGTCACCTTCGTCGGCGTCGGCGCGCTCGTCGGCGGGTTCGCGCGGCGGAACCGCGAGCTCGTCACCCAGCTGCGCGAGCTCGCGTCGAAGGACTTCCTCACGGGCATCGGGAACGCGCGCGTCTTCGACGAGCAGCTCGCCCGCCGCTGCGCGGCCGGGAAGCCGTTCACGCTCGTGCTCGCCGACATCGACAACCTGAAGCAGCTGAACGACATCCACGGCCATGGGGCCGGCAACACCGCCATCCGCCGTGTCGCCGAGGCACTGCTCGCGGCCATCGACGAGGACGACGAGCTCGCGCGCGTCGGCGGGGACGAGTTCGCGCTCCTCACCGACCATCCCCACGACCAGACGAAGCTGCTCTGCGCCCGCGTCGCGCGGACGCTCGCGCAGGAGGAGCTCTTCGTCAGCTTCGGCGCGACCTCCTTCCCGGTCGACGGCACCGCCGCCGTCGAGCTGTTCCGGAAGGCCGACGACCGCCTGTTCGCGGCGAAGCTCGTCAGCCGCAACCGGCGGACGATCGTCGCGCTCTCGGGCCGCCGCAGCTAGACCGTCTGCTCGGCGACGCCGCCCCCCGGATGCGGCTCGAACGCCGCCCCCGGCCGGCGCGACGAGCGACTGGAGCAGCGCAGACGAGACGCCGCCGAGCGCGAGGACCGAGAAGGTCACCCGCGCCCGGCGTTCGTCCCGCGCGTCCACGGGGGACGTGCCGGCGGAGCGGCGTCCGCGTGCGCTACGCGGCCTCGAGCACCGCCTCGGGCGCGCCGTCGACCGCCGCAGGCCGCCGGCCGGGGATCAGCGCCGCCGAGAGCGCGCCGAGGGCGACGACGGCGCCGCCGACGGTCACGGCCGTCTGCGTCCCGTGCACGAAGGCCTCGGCGCTCTGGTAGCCGCCGACCCGCGAGAAGATCGAGGCGAGCACGGCCACGCCGAACACGCCGCCGAGTTCCCGGATCGCGTTCGTCGCGCCGGACGCCTTCCCCTCCTGCTCCGGCCGGACGGCGCTGAGCACGACGTTGGCGACCGGGGCGAAGAACAGCGCCATCCCCGCGCCGGAGAGGACGAACGGCCCGACGAGGTCGGCGTACGGCGTCGTCGGCGAGGTGATGCTCGCGATCCAGAGCAGCCCGGCCGACTGGAGCGCGAGCCCGGCCGCCATCAGCCGCTGGCCGCCGATCCGGTCCGACATCGCGCCGGCGATCGGCGCGACGACGATCGGCATCGCCGTCCACGGCAGGATCCGCACGCCGGCCGCGAGCGGCGAGTAGTGCTGCACCGTCTGGAAGAACTGCGCGAGCAGGAAGATCGAGCCGAACATCCCGAAGAACATGAGCAGGGACGCGACGTTCGTGAGCGAGAACGTCCGGCTGCGGAAGAACTGCATCGGCAGCATCGGCGACGTCGCGCGCAGCTCCCACAGGACGAACGCCGCGACGAGCAGGACGCCGGCGGCGAGTGCCGTGACGATGCCCGTGCTCGTCCAGCCGTGCGAGTTGCCGTTGACGAGCCCCCAGACGACGCCGAGCAGGCCGGCGCTCGCGAGCCCGAGCCCGGGCAGGTCGAGCGTCGAGTCGGGGCCGTACGTCTCGTCGAGCCGCGCGAGCGCGAGCGGCGCGAGCACGAGCCCGATCGGCACGTTGATCCAGAAGATCCAGTGCCACGAGACGCCGTTCACGATCGCGCCGCCGACGAGCGGGCCGATCGCGATCGCGAGGCCGCCGATCCCGCCCCAGATCCCGAGCGCGAGCCCGCGCCGCTCGCGCGGCACGGCGGCCGACAGGATCGTCAGCGTCAGCGGCGTGACGATCGCGCCGCCCACGCCCTGGAGCGCGCGGGCGAGGTCGAGCTGGTTCGCCGTCGTCGCGAGCGCTGCGCCGGCGGAGGCGAGGGTGAACAGGAGCAGGCCGCTCGCGAACATCCGCCGCCGTCCGAACCGGTCGCCGAGCGCGGCGCCGGTGAGGAGCAGCACCGCGAAGGTGAGCGTGTACGCGTTCACGGTCCACTCGAGCTGCGAGATCGACGCGTGCAGGTCGAGCCGGATCACGGGCAGGGCGGTCGTGACCACGAGGTTGTCGAGGCTGACCATGAACAGCGCGACCGAGGTGATGGCCAGCGTCCAGATGATCGAGCGCTTTTGCTTGTGAGTCATCACTTCCTCCATCGTGAAAAAAAGAGAGGAACCCTAGATGTCCTTGCCGCAGCCCTCGAGGAGCTCGCGCATCCACGGGTCCGGGTCGTCCTGGACCTGCATCGCCGCGAGCACGTTCAGCATCATCCCGGTCGCGAAGAAGTGCCAGATCGTCGGCCAGTCGGCGTCGGACACGCGCCGGACGTAGGCGACGAGGTCGCCGTACCCCGCCCGCACGACCGCGCGGATCTCCGGGTCGTCCGAGGCGACGTAGGCCTGCATCTGCGCCCGCAACCAGGACGGATTCGATTCCAGATGCGCCATGTAGGCCTCGCCCATCGCGTGCAGCGCCTCCGGGCCCCGCTTGCCCTCGGCCCCCCGCTGGAACATCTCGAGCGTCTCGCGGAAGCAGCGGGCGGTCGACGCCTTGAACAGCTCCTTCTTCGTCCCGAACAGTCGGAACAGGTACGGCTGCGAGATGCCGGCCCGCCGGGCGATGTCCTCGGTGGACGTCCCCTCGTAGCCGTGCTCGGCGAACTCGATCAGCGCCGCGTCGAGGACGTCGTCGCGCCGCTCCGCCGCCGTCAGTCTCGTTGCCATCGCCATGGCCGCATTATTAGTGATGACTCACAATCTTGTCAAGGGCCTCCGCCACCCGGTCGAGCTCGGCGTCGGTGAGCCGCGTGTGGAGCGGCAGCGCCAGCGCCCGCTCGTACGCGGCGTCGGCGCCCGGGAACGGGCCCTGGTCGCGGTAGGCGCCGAGCCGGTGGAGCGCGTACGTCCCGATCTGACACTGGATCCCCTGGGCGCGGAGCGCTGCCATCACCTCGTCCCGGCGGTCGACGAGGACGACGTACGCCTGCAGCCCGTGCCGGTCGCCTGCATCCGCCTCCGGGAGCACGAGGTCGAGCCCGGCGAGCCGCTCCGCGTATCCGTCCGCGACGCGCTCGCGCACGGCGAGCAGCCCGTCGAGCCGGCGCAGCTGCGGGATCCCGAGCGCGCAGAGGACGTCGCTGAGGCGGTAGTTGTAGCCGCCCTCCGGCATGTCGTCGTAGGCGGCCGACGGCGACCAGCCGTGGTGGCGCAGGGAGCGGACGCGCTCGTCGATCTCGCCGTCGTCGGTCGTCACCGCGCCGCCCTCGCCCGTGGTGACGATCTTGCGCGGATGGAACGAGAAGCACGCGACGAGGCCGAGGCTCCCGCACGGGGAGCCGCGGCGGAGAGCGCCGAGCGCGCCGGCGGCGTCCTCGATCAGCGGCAAGTCCGGCAGCTGCTCGAGGCGCGCCGGCCGGCCGAACAGGTGCACGGCGAGCACCGCCTTCGTCCGCGCGCTCACGCGCCGCGCCGCCTCCTCGGGATCGACGTTCATCGTCACCGGGTCGACGTC
>DATKNT010000073.1:0-18329 GCA_035541175.1 Gaiellaceae bacterium | reverse complement strand
ACGCTCCTTCCCGCTGCACTTCGACGAGGCAGTCGTAGTAGGCCGCGTTCGAGCGGAAGTTCGGGATCACGGACTGGGCCGGGTTCGCGATCTGGTGGGTCAGGTTGTTCGGGTGGCCCTCGACGTAGCTCTTGACCTTGAGCGTGTCCCAGCCGCCCTGGTAGCAGTTGACGACGCCGGGCTTGATCGACTCGGTCAGCCGCGCGTACACCTTCATCGAGCCGCGGTCGTTGAAGACCTTGACGACGTCGCCCTCTGCGATGCCGCGCGGCTTCGCGTCGGCGGGATTGATCTCGAGGAACCCCTGGCCGCCGTTGTTCACCTCGTTCAGCCACGGCAGGTTCACGTACTGCGAGTGCGTCCTGAACCGCGTGTGCGTCGAGAGGAACGTCAGCGGGTACTTCTTGATCAGCGGATTCGCCTTCGACGCCTCGATCGGCTCCTTGTAGCCGGGCAGCTGCTGGTCGTACGGGATCAGCAGCTCGACGTAGAACTCGATCCGCCCGGACTTCGTCGGGAACTTCTTGTCGCTGAACGGGACGTACGGGAGCGTCGGCGTGTTCAGGTGCGGCGCCGACGTCGTCAGCTGCTCCCACGTCAGTCCCTTGACGTTCCCGTCGGCGTTCGGGTCGCCGATGTGGAGGATCTCCTTCAGGTACTCGTCGGCCGACCGGTCGAAGTAGTTCCCGTAGCCCATCTTCTGGGCCACGAGCGTGATCGCGTCGAGGTCGGACTTCGACTCCCACAGCGGGTCGATCATCTTCGGCATGTACTGGAGGTAGAAGTTGTTCGAGCTGAGCAGGTCGCTCTTCTCGAAGTACGTCGCCGCGGGGAGGACGATGTCGGCGAGGTCCGCCGTCGCCGACATGACGTAGTCGGAGACGACGAGGAAGTCGAGCGACTTCAGCGCCTTCACGACCGTGTTCCGGTCGGACATCTGCTGCGCGAAGTTGTTGACCATGAACCACGCGGCCCGCACGGGATACGGCTTGCCGTGGAGCATCGCGCTCGCCGCCTCCATCGGCTCGAGCACGGTGAACATCTCCGTGCCCTTCGGCGCCCACCAGTTGCCGAGGTCGAACGCGGTCGTCGTGAGCCCGCCGGCGAAGGTGGTGACGCCGCCGCCGTGGACGCCGATGTTGCCGGTCAGCGCCTGGAGCGTCAGCAGCGCCTGCATCGTCAGGTCGCCGCGGTACCAGTGCGACAGCGCGAAGCCGGCGCGCACGGCGACGGGATGGTTCTTCGTCCACAGCTCCGCGAGCTGGAGCACCTGGCTCGGCTGGAGGTCGGTCATCGCCGCGACCTTCTGCGGCGTGTACTGCGCCATCTCGTCGGCGAGCAGCTTCATCGCCGACGACGCGCCCGCGTGCTCGCCGAACAGGTCTGGGTCCTTCGCCTGCTGCACGGGCTTCACCCGGCCGTCGGCGGCGTCGACGACGAGGTACGACTTGCCCTGGCGCAGGAACTTCTTCGTCGCCGGGTCGACGAGGAACGGCCCGACGGTGTACGCCTTCACGTACGCGGCGTCGTAGAGCTTCTTCTGGATGACGTAGTTGATGATGCCGTCGATCAGCGCCGTGTCGGTTCCCGGCCGGATCGGCAGCCAGAGGTCGGCGCGCGCCGACGTCGGCGTGAAGCGCGGGTCGATCGAGACGACCGGGACGCCGCTCCGCTGCGCCTCGGCGATGTACCGCCAGTCGGGGATCGACGTCTCGGCGACGTTGTTCGCCCAGAGGACGATCGTCTTCGCGTTGAGGAAGTCCGTCATCTCGTGGCCGTCGAAGATCCCGCCGGCGGTCATGTCGGGATCGGCGAGGAGGTAGTTCCAGCCCGCGGGGGTGGAGCTGTCGCCCTCGTTGTCGCCCTCGAAGTCGCCCGCCGACGCGCCGATCACGCTCGCGAGGCGGAAGCCCGCGCCGACGACGCCCTCGATGACCGCGAGCGAGCCGGTGTACGGGGCGATCCAGACGGACTTCTTGCCGTGCTTCGCCTGGATCTCCTTGAACTTCTCCGCGATCGTCGCGGTCGCCTCGTCCCAGCCGATCCGCTCCCAGCGGCCGGAGCCGCGCTCGCCGATGCGCTTGTACGGGTACTTGACCCGGTCGGGGCTGTACGTGTTCTGGATCTGCGAGACGCCGCGCAGGCAGATGCGCGGGTTGAACCGGGGCGCCTCGCGTCCGTCGATCGTCTTCGGCGTGAACGGCGCGCTCGTGACGAGCCGGATCTTGCCGTCGACGATCTTCACCATGTGCCCGCAGGCGCCGTCGCAGTTGTTCGAGTGGCCGGTGCGGAAGACCGCCTCCGGCCCGGCCGCCTGTCCGGCGGCCGACGCCGCGTCGGCGTGCTCGAGATAGCGCAGCGTGCCGCCGACGGTGAGCAGGCCGACTCCGGCGGCCGCCCCCTCGACGAACGTCCGTCGCGTGAACGTGTCCACAGACATCCCTCCTCGTCGCTGAGGCGCCCGCGGGCCGAGGCTCCGTCGGCCCGCATATCGGCGCAGCCTCCCACGGGGCGCTCGGGGAGTCATCAGCGAGGACCGCGATCCGCGATCCGTATTTCCAATCAACGCCGCCGGGGCGCCCGGGTCAGTCGGTGCGCGCGGCTTCTGCGAGCGCCACGAGCGCGGCGAGCGTGTCCGGCAGCTCGTCCTCGATCCGCGCCTTGCGGACGTAGTCGGCCGCGCCCGCGGCGCGGATGTCGAGCGCGCGCTCCTCGTAGTCGTGGCCGCTGATCGCGACGATCGGGAGGCCGGGCACGGCCTCCTGGAGCTGTCGCGTCGCCTCGACGCCGTCGACCAGCGGCATCTCGACATCCATGACGACGGCGTCGACCTCGAGCCGGCGCGCCAGCCGGACCGCCTCGCGACCGTCCCTCGCGCGGGCGACGACGGCGAAGCGGCCGTCCGCTTCGAGCAGCTCCGCCAGCAGTTCGAGGAACGCCTCGTCGTCCTCGGCGACGAGGATCCGATGCGGCTTCGGGTCCTCCACCTCGAGCCTAGGCTAGCGCCGCCCCGGCCCGGCCGCAGCGGTGCGTGCGCCCCTTCTACTCGAGCGCGGGCTCGGCCTCCGGCGCCGGCTCGGGGCCCCCCTCCGGGGCGAGCCGGGGCAGCCAGTCCAGGGCCTTCGGCAGGTACCAGTTCCAGCTCCCGAGCAGCTTCATCGTCGCCGGGAGCAGGACGCCGCGAATCACCGTCGCGTCGAGCAGCACGGCCACCGCGAGCCCGACGCCGAGCTGCTTGATGTCGAGCGTCCGGAGCGACGCGAACACCGCGAAGACCGCCACCATCACGGCCGCCGCCGCCGTCACCGTGCTCGCCGTCCGGCGGATGCCGTGCGCCACCGCCGCCTCGGTCGGCTCGCCGCGGTCCGCCAGCTCCTTGATCCGGCTGACGATGAAGACGTGGTAGTCCATCGAGAGCCCGAACAGCACGGTGAACAGGAACAGCGGCAGCCACGTCACGACTGCGCCGTTCGAGTGGAAGCCGAGCGGCCCCTGCAGGTGAGCGTCCTGGAAGATCCAGACGAGCACGCCGTAGGCGGCCGCGACCGAGAGCAGGTTCAGGCAGATCGCCGTGATCGGGATCACGATCGAGCGGAACGTGACGAGCAGCAGCAGGAACGCGAGCCCGAGCACGAACGCGAACACGAGCGGAAACCGGTGCTTCATCGTCTCGTTGAAGTCGTGCGTCCCCGCCGTCTCGCCGGTGACCGCGTAGGTCGCGTCCGGCACCCGGCCGATCGTCGACGGGAGCACGTCCGTGCGCAGCGCCTGGAGCGCGTGGACCGACGCCGAGTTGTCGCCGTTGCCTGCGAGCGGCACGGCGACGCGCACGACCGTGTGCGCCGGGTTCACGAACTGCTCGATCGGCTGGAACATCTCACCGGTGGCGAGCGCCTTCCGCTCGAGCGCGCCGATCGCCAGCTGCACCTGCGGCGAGGTCACGTTCGGGGCGGCGATCACGACCTGCGCCGGCGACTGCGCGCCGGGGAACTCCTTCTGGATCGCGATGTACGTCTTGACGATCGGGATGCTGCGCGGCAGGTCGGTGAAGCTCAGCAGCTTCGTGTGGATGGTCCGCGCCGGCAGCGCGAGCACGACGAGCAGCGCGACCGACAGGGCGACGGAGATCGCCGGGAAGCGCAGCACCGGCGCGAGGATCCGCGCCCACACGCGCGACTCGGGCCGGTCGCCCTTGATCCGGTGCAGGTACGTCTGCCGGTCGCGCAGCCGGATCAGCGTCGCGGGCCGGCTTCCCCACAGGCGCGTGATCCCGAGGAGCCCGGCGGCGGTGACCGCGACGATGCCGCGCTCGACGCGGTCGCCGAGCTTGCCGAGCAGCGCCGGCAGCACGGTCAGCGAGCCGACCATCGCCGCGAAGACGACGAGCATCGCGCCGATCCCGATCGACGTGAAGATCCTCGAGCCGGACAGCAGCATCCCGGCCATGGCGATCAGCACGGTGCCGCCGGAGATGAGCACGGCCTGGCCCGACGTCGCGGCCGCCCGCTGGAGCGCGTCGCCCTCGTCGTGGCCGGCGCGGCGTTCCTCCCGCTCGCGCTTCAGGTAGAAGAGCGAGTAGTCGACGCCGACGGCCATCCCCATCAGCAGGATCACCGAGTTCGTCGCGTCCGACGCGTGGGCGACGTGGCTGACGGCCTCGGCGAGCCCGATCGACGCGAGCACGGCGGTGAACGCGAGCAGCACGGGCACGCCGGCCGCGACGAACGAGCCGAACGCGATCAGCAGGATCAGGAAGGTGATCGGGACGGTGAGCCGCTCCGCCTTCTGGAAGTCCTTGCCGATCGTGTTGTTCAGCTCGTGGTTCGCGCTCGCGAAGCCGAACTGCGCGACGGTGAAGCCGGGACTCTGCTTCTGCACCGCCGCCACGGCGTCGAGCACAGGCTGGACGCGCGTGTCCGCCGTGTCGGCCTTGCCGCGCATCGAGAACTGCACGAGCACCGCGTGACGGTCGGGCGAGATCGCGTGCGCGCCGGCCGCCGTCAGCGGTGACCGGATCTGCTGCACCTGCGGCAGCGTGTGGAGCTTCGCGACGACGCGGTCGACGGTCGCCCGGAACTGCGGATCCGCGACCGTCTGCGCCGGGCTCTGGACGAGCACGTTCTCCGCCGCCGGCTGCGAGAAGCCCGCGCCCGCGAGCATCGCCTGCGCGCGCGAGGCCTCGCCCGTCGACTGCTCGGCGTCGGACAGCTTGACGATGCCGGTCGCGCGGCCGATTGCGACCGCCGCGATCACGAACGCGATCCACGCGAACGTCGCCGTCTTCCAGTGCGCGGCGCTCCAGCGGCCCGCGCGCGCCGCGAGGTTTCCCTTGTTCATCTCGGCCCCCTGCCGTCTCGCTCCACCTGCGTCGAGTGTGCCAAGAGGCCCAGAGCCTGTGTATCCGGAACGTCCCGGAAGGAACCCGGAGTTGTTACGCGTTGGTGAGCGCCTGTGACAGGTCGTCCCAGAGCGCGTCCGCGTCCTCGAGCCCGCAGCTGAGCCGCAGCAGGCCGGGCGGGACGCGGTCGCCCTCCCAGCGGTAGCGGCTCTCCATCACGCTCGTCACGCCGCCGAGCGACGTCGCGTTGACGATCAGCGTCGTCGACGTCTCGACGCGGCGCGCCGCGTCCGCGTCCGCGACGTCGAAGGAGAGGAGTCCGCTCAACCCCGGATACCGGACCGTCACGACCTTGGGATGCGCGGCGAGGCGCTCCGCGATCGTCGCAGCGGTCTCGCCCTGGCGGCGCACGCGCAGCTCGAGCGTCTTCAGCCCGCGCATCAGCTGCCACGCGGGGTCGGCGGCGGCGACGATCCCCGTGCGCGTGCGGAACGTGCGCAGCGCCTCGGCCGCGGCGGGATCGCGGCAGACGACCGCGCCGAGCAGCACGTCGTCGTGGCCGCCGAGGTACTTCGTCGCGGAGTGGAGCGCGAAGTCGGCGCCGTGCTCGAGCGGGCGCAGGTGCACCGGCGTCGCGACGGTCGAGTCGACGACGAGCGGCGCCGGGTGGGCGGCCGCCGCCTCGAGGTCGGGCATCGTCAGGAACGGGTTCGACGGCGCCTCGACCCAGACGAGCTGCACGCCGTCCGGCGGCGGTCCGGTCTGGTCGAACTCGACGTAGCGGAGCCCCCAGCGCTCGAGCGTCCGGAAGATCACGCTCGTGCCGAAGTAGCAGCCGGCCGCGAGCGCGATCGTGTCGCCGGGCCTCAGCATCGCCAGGACGAGCGAGGTCGTCGCGCCGGAGCCGGACGGGAAGAGGAGCGCGGTGCCGCCGTCGAGCTCGCCCAGCCGCGCCTCCGCCTCGGCGACGGTCGGGTTGCCGTACCGCGAGTAGAAGAACGCGCGCGGCTCGCCGCGCTCGTCGTACGGCCAGATCGTCGACCGGTCGATCGCCTCCACGGGAGGAATCTACCCGGGCGCGTTACGCTGCACGGAGATGGCCGCGACGGACGACCAGGAGACGACCGAGTCCAAGCTGCAGCGGCTCGAGGAGCTGCGGCTGGAGGCTCTGCACGCGGGCAGCGAGAAGGCGGTGCAGCGGCGGCGCGACGAGGGTCGCCTGCTCGCGCGCGAGCGCGCGGAGAAGCTGTGCGACCCGGGCTCGTTCGTCGAGCTCGATCGTTACGTGCGCCACCGCGAGTGGAACTTCGGGATGATGGAGAAGCGCCCGTACGGCGACGCCGTCGTCACCGGCTACGGGACGGTGTTCGGCCGCAAGGTCTTCGTCTTCTCGCAGGACTTCACCGTGTTCGGCGGATCGTTGAGCGAGGTGTTCGCCGAGAAGATCTGCAAGGTGATGGACCTCGCCGTGAAGTTCGGCTGCCCGGTCGTCGGCATCAACGACTCCGGCGGGGCGCGGATCCAGGAGGGCGTCGTGTCGCTCGCCGGCTACGCGGAGATCTTCTGGCGCAACGTGCAGTCGTCGGGCGTCGTCCCGCAGATCTCGCTCGTGATGGGCCCCTGCGCGGGCGGCGCGGTGTACTCGCCCGCGATGACGGACTTCATCTTCATGGTCGAGGGCTCGTCGTACATGTTCATCACCGGGCCCGACGTCGTGAGGACGGTCACGGGCGAAGAAGTGACCTTCGAGGAGCTCGGCGGCGCCGCGACGCACGCGTCGAAGTCCGGCGTCGCCCAGTTCACCGCCGCGGACGAGGACGCGTGCCTCGAGGACGCGCGCTACCTCATCTCGTTCCTCCCGCAGAACAACGCGGAGCGGCCGCCGTTCGCGGCGCCGACCGACCCGCGCGACCGGGAGGATCCGGAGCTCGACACGATCATCCCCGACAACCCCAACAAGCCGTACGACATCAAGGACGTGATCACGCGCGTGATCGACGACGGCGAGTTCCTCGAGGTGAGCGAGCTGTGGGCGGAGAACATCGTCTGCGGCTTCGCGCGGCTCGGCGGCCACGTCGTCGGCGTCGTCGGCAACCAGCCGCGCTCGCTCGCCGGCGTGCTCGACATCGACTCGTCGAGCAAGGCGGCGCGGTTCGTCCGCACCTGCGACGCGTTCAACGTCCCGCTGCTCACGTTCGTCGACGTCCCCGGCTTCCTGCCCGGCACGGCGCAGGAGTGGGGCGGGATCATCAGGCACGGCGCGAAGCTGCTGTACGCGTACTGCGAGGCGACGGTGCCGAAGCTCGCGGTGATCACGCGCAAGGCGTACGGCGGCGCCTACGACGTCATGAGCTCGAAGCACGTCCGCGCGGACTTCAACTTCGCGTGGCCGACGGCGGAGGTGGCGGTGATGGGGCCCGAGGGCGCGGTCAACATCGTCTTCCGGCACGAGCTCGAGGCGGCCGACGATCCCGAGGCGCGGCGCGCCGAGCTGATCGCCGATTACAAGGAGCAGTTCGCGAACCCGTACGCGGCCGCCGAGCGCGGCTACGTCGACGACGTGATCGAGCCGCGCCGGACGAGGCCGGTGCTGATCGACGCCCTCGAAACCGCTCTGACAAAGGCGGAGCCCCGGCCCCGCCGCAAGCACGGCAATATCCCTTTGTGACGTGGGGGAACCCGTGGTTCCCCCACGGGCCCCCTCCTTCGGTGTTGAGCGGCGCTTGGCGGTGTGCGCTCCGGCCGGAGCGCGGTCCGGCCTCCGCGCGGCGGGCTCGCCGTGAACCCAGAACGATCTCGGCGGGTTCGCGGTGCTGCGCGGCTCGTGGTGGCCCGGCGGCCATCCCGAGCCGCTGGTTCGCCTGCGGCTAAGCCGCCTTCGGCAGGCTTAGCCTCCGGCCTTCGTCGCTCGAAGCTGATGCGGCAAGGGCCGGAGGGTAGAGCGGGGTTTGCTCTACCCGAAGGCCGAACCTCGCCGTCCGGGATGGCCGCAGGCCACCACGGACGGCACGGGGCAAGCAAGACGCCGAGATCGCTCTGGGTTGACCGCGCTCGGCCGCGCGCAGCCGGGACCGCGCTCCCGGCGGAGCGCACACCACCCTCCGCCACTCGCGCCGAAGGAGAGGGCTCACGGGGGAACCACGGGTTCCCCCGGGCCTCCGTCAGGAGGCCAATACAGCGGCGGGCGCGATGCGGAGCCCGAGCTCGGCCGAGAAGGCGTCGACGATCGTCGGGTCGAACTGCGTGCCGGCGCAGCGCTCGAGCTCGGCGAGCGCCTCCGCCTCGGACAGCGGGTCGCGGTAGACCCGCTCCGACGTCATCGCGTCGAAGGCATCGGCCACGAAGATGATCCGCGCGCCGAGCGGGATCTCGTCCGCGCGCAGCCCGTCCGGGTAGCCGTTGCCGTCCCAGCGCTCGTGGTGGTGGAGCACCCACTCGGCGATCGGCTCGACGCCGAGGCTCTCGAGCATGCGGTAGCCGATCTGCGGGTGGCGCTCGAGCACGAGCCGCTCCGACTCGGTGAGGTCGCCCGGCTTGCGCAGGATCTCCTCGGGGATGGCGAGCTTGCCGAGGTCGTGGAGGCTGGCCGCGAGCCGGATCAGCTCGGTCTGCGGCTCCTCGACGCCGAGGCGGCGGGCGATCCGCGCCGCGAGCTCGCCGACGCGCTCCGAGTGGCTGCCGGTGTACGCGTCGCGCGCGTCGACCGCCTTGGCGAGGCTCGCCGCCGCGCGGTACCGCGCCGCCCGGTCGGGCCCCGCCGCGAGCTCCTGGAGGTTCGTGAGCTCGAGCGCGCTCGGCTCGTACGTCCGCGCGCGGTTCTTGCCCTCCTCCTTCGCCCAGTACAGCGCGCTGTCCGCGAGCCGGATCAGCTCGTCGCGAGCGACACCCTGGGACGGGTACGTCGCGACGCCGGCGCTGACGGTGACCTCGCCGATCTGCTCGAGGTCGAGCGCGCCGATCCGCTCGATGATCGACTGCGCGACGGCGACGGCGGAGCGCTCGTCCAGTCCGGGGAGGAGGACGGCGAACTCGTCGCCGCCGAGGCGGAAGCTCTCGCCGCCCTGACGCAGCCGCGAGGCGACCTGCCCGAGGACGCGGTCGCCCGCCGGATGGCCGAACCGGTCGTTGATCCGCTTGAAGTCGTCGATGTCGACGAGGCAGAGGCTCAGCTCCTTGCCGTCCTGCTCGGCGGTCGCGAGCTCGCGCTGCAGGCGCTCGTGGAAGTGGCGGTGATTGCCGAGCCCGGTCAGCGGGTCGGTCAGCGCGAGCCGCATCGCGCGAAGCGCCGCGAACGTCGAGCGCTGGTACAGCGCGATGGCGAGCAACGGCCCGACGAGCGCGACCGAGAGCAGGGGCGAGCGCTGCCACAGCACGACGAGCATCAGCGACGCCGATGCCATCAGGGCGAACGGGGCCGCCGTCTGCCGTGCGCCGGAGCGGAACATCGTCGAGAACGGCTTGCCCATGGTGGCCGAGAGGATCGCGCTGATCAGGATCAGGTTGAGAACCTCGTAGATGAGCGCGCAGAGCCCGACCTTGGCGATCAGGTCGGCGGTCGAGTCCCCGTGGATCTGCGCGACGGCGAGCCCGCTTCCGAGCGCGCAGAGCGCGAACGTCGAGCCGTTGTACGCGATGCGGATCAGCGGCTTGTGCGCGATCGCGCGGGCGACCGTCGTCGCGCCGGCGGCGACGAAGACGCCCGCCTCCCAGCCGTAGAGCACGATCGTGGCGACGGCGAAGACGAAGACGAGCGAGAACTCGGTGTCGAGCCCCTCGATCGGGACCGGGTACCGCTCGGCGACGGCGACGACGACGAAGAAGCACGCGATCGCGAGCAGGTCGCCGAGGCTATGCGGCGTCCGGGCGAACGAGACCACGGCCGCGATACCGGCCGCGATCCCCGCGACGGACACGGGGATCGCGAGCGCGAGCACTCTGCGAGAAATCGCGGTGGGGTCGCTCACCGTCCCGGTTCGGCCTGCAAGGCCGCGACTCGATCAGGGCCTGCGGTGCGCTCCGAGGGAGCAGGCCGAGCTGCAGCGCCGTCCACCACCCATCTCCCTCCCCGTGGATGAGGCGGCTTGGCTTACCAGCCCCAGTGGGTCAGGTCAGAGCCGCCGAGGCTGATGACCTGCACGAGACCGACCAGCATCGCCACGACCGCAAGAGCCAGGATCAGGGTGACGAGCTTCGGCTTCCACTCCAACATTGAGTTCCTCCAGAGCAGCTAAGGACGCCAGACGAGGAGATTCTTCCAACCCGGCGGGGGCTTTCAAATCACCCGAAGGGGTGATCGTGCCGATTTTCGTCCCAATCCCCCGAATGTCAGCCGGAGAGGCCCGCTTCGGCCAGCGGGCGGCGCGCCCAGGCGAACGTGCGTTTGTAGTACCCGGTGAGCGTCGCGAGCGCGACGCCCTGGCCGGACGACTGGATGAACCAGTTGTTGCCGATATAGATCGCCATGTGGTCCACCTCCGACGGCTGCGAGCGCGGGCCCTTCGCGCCGAAGAAGAGGACGTCGGCGGGCTGGAGGTCGGCGAAGCCGATCCGCTCCGAGCGCGGCACCTCGGCGCTCATCACGTAGGTCGTCCGGCCGCGCAGCACCGAGGCGAGGTCGCCCTCGTTCGGGTAGCGCTGGAGCTTGTAGACGCGCCAGACGAAGCCTGAGCAGTCGTAGCCGCCGCGGGAGTGGACGCCGAACGGGTCCTCCGGCCCGTCGCTCGTCCCGCCCCAGACGTACGGCATGCCGATCTTCGAGACGGCCGTGTCGAGGATGGCGGTCTGCCAGGCGGTGAACGCGGGGAGGGCGAACGAGTCGGCGAGCGCCTGTACCTCCAGCACCTCGGGCCCGCCGGCGATCCCGAAGGAGAGGATCTGGGCGGCCGAGTAGGCGGCCTCGGCGCGCGTCGCCGGGTCGTTCGGCAGGAGCTCGAGCCCGTCCTCGGCGGCCGGGTGGTCGATCCGCAGGCCGAGCAGCCGCGCGACGACCTCGGTGCCGAAGCGCGCCGGGACCTTCAGGCCGGCCGCGCGGGCGCCCTTCGCGAACTCGGCGGCGGCGCCGGCGAGGCCGAGCGAGGCGACGAGCTGCGCGTCGAGCTGGGTCATCGTCGCCGCGGCGCCGGGGTTCGCGACCTTCGGCGCGACCGGCGCCGGGGCCGGCGCGGGCGCCGTCGGGGTCGTGACGGTCGTGGTGGTCGTCGGGGTCGTGGTTGCCGTGGTCGTCGTCGGCGGCGGCGCCGTGACGGTCGGCTCGGGTGTCGTCGAGATGGGCGTCGTCGAGGTGGGCGTCGTCGGGACGGTCGTCGTGTCGGCCGGGTTCGCCGGGGGCGGCGGGCCGGGCACGAGCGGCGGCGGCGGCGCGATCGCCTGCTGGAGCCCGAAGGCGAGGTTCGCCAGCGCCTGCGCGGTGAGGACGTCGCTGGGCCGGAACGTCGCCGGGTTCGACGTGCCCATCAGCCCCTTCCCGGCGACGATCCTGATCTGCGTCTCCGCCCAGCTCACCGGCACGGACGGCTTCGCCGGCGAGGCGGCGGCCGCGCCGGCCTGGACGAGCGCGAGCATGACGGCGGCGGCGGCGAGGCGGCGTCCCACTGCGGTCCCGTATCGACGCGGGCCGTTCCGCGCTTTAGCCTGTGTGGTCGTGGAGCTCGTCATTACCCCGAAGCCGAGCGACGAGGAGCGCGCGGCGATCGAAGCCGCCCTCGAGGCCGAGTCGAGCGAGGCTGCCGAGCCTCATTCTTCCTGGCCGGACGCGCTCCTGCCGCTTCGCGGGGATCCGCTCGACCCCGAGCCGTCCTAGGCCGTCGCGCGCGGCCGGAAGAGGCTCGGCGCGCTGCGGGCGTAGTCGACGCCGGAGATCCAGGTCAGCACGACCGCGACGAGCAGCGCCCACCAGGCGACGCCGTTTCCCCAGGCGCCGGCCGCGGCGAAGCCGCCGAGGGCGGCGGCGATCGCCTGCGCCCATGTCTTCAGCTTGCCGAGGTCTCGGGCGGCGATCACGATCCCGCGCTCGATCGCCGCCTGCCGCAGCCCGGTGATCAGCACCTCGCGGACGACGATGAGCGCGACCATCCACGCGGGGGCGACTCCCGCGCCGACAAGCATCACGAGCGTCGCGAGCACGAGCACCTTGTCGGCGATCGGGTCGAGCAGCGAGCCGAGCGGGGAGGTGCGGCCGTGGCGCCGGGCGAGCTTCCCGTCGAAGAAGTCCGTGCTCATGGCGACGCAGAACGCCGCGGTCGCCCAGTAGTCGTGGTTCGGGAAGTCCCAGGCGAACAGGACGATGACGATCGGCACCGAGAGGGCGCGTGCGACGGTCAGCTGATCGGCCGGGCTCAACGCGAGCAAGAATACGGGGTGATGTTCGACAAGGTGCTCGTCGCCAACCGTGGCGAGATCGCGATCCGCGTCTTCCGCACGCTGCGCGAGCTCGGGATCGCCTCGGTCGCCGTCTACTCGGAGGCGGATCGCGGCGCGCTGCACGTCTCGTTCGCCGACGAGTCGTATCTGATCGGCCCGCCGCCCGCCGCCGAGAGCTACCTCAAGATCGACCGTCTCGTCGAGACGGCGCTGCGTGCGGGCGCGGGCGCCGTCCATCCCGGCTACGGCTTCCTCGCGGAGAACGCCTCGTTCGCCGCCGCGGTCGAGGACGCGGGACTCGTGTGGATCGGCCCGCCGCCGGCGGCGATCGAGCTGATGGGCGAGAAGACCCGGGCGCGCCGGGTGATGCAGCTCGCGGGCGTCCCGATCATCCCCGGCACCGTCGACCCGGTCGGCTCGGTCGAGGAGCTGCTCGCCCTCGGCGACGAGATCGGCTATCCGCTCCTGATCAAGGCGGCGGCCGGCGGCGGCGGCAAGGGCATGGAGGTGGTCGAGGGGCCCGACGGCGCCGAGAAGGCGTTCGACACCGCGCGCCGCCAGGGCCAGTCGTACTTCGCGAACCCCGAGGTGTACGTCGAGAAGCTGATCATCGACCCGCGGCACGTCGAGGTGCAGGTGCTCGCCGACGCGCACGGGAACGTCGTCCACCTCGGCGAGCGCGACTGCACGATCCAGCGCCGCCACCAGAAGCTCGTCGAGGAGACGCCGTCGCCCGCCGTGGACGCCGGGCTCCGCGCCCGGATCGGCGCGATCGGCATGGACGCGGCGCGCGCGGCGGGCTACCGCTCGGCCGGCACGGTGGAGGGCCTGCTGACCCGTGACGGCGACTACTTCTTCATGGAGATGAACACGCGGATCCAGGTCGAGCACACGGTGACCGAGATGGTCACGGGCATCGACCTCGTCCGCGAGCAGCTGCGCATCGCGCTCGGCGAGCCGATCTCGGTCACGCAGGACGAGATCGAGCTGCGCGGCCACGCGATCGAGTGCCGGATCAACGCGGAGGACTCGTCGCGCGGGTTCCTGCCGGCGCCGGGGCTCGTCACCGCCTACCGCGAGCCGGCCGGGCCCGGCGTCCGCGTCGACTCCGGCGTCGGCGCCGGCAACGAGGTCTCCGGCGTCTACGACCCGATGATCGCCAAGCTCATCGTCCACGGCGTCGATCGCGAGCATGCGCGGCGGCGGATGCTGCGGGCGCTCGACGAGTTCCTCATCGAG
The DNA here is from genome assembly GCA_035541175.1 of Gaiellaceae bacterium. Taxonomy (GTDB): domain Bacteria; phylum Actinomycetota; class Thermoleophilia; order Gaiellales; family Gaiellaceae; genus Palsa-739. The sequence goes on along the minus strand of DATKNT010000073.1, from coordinate 4,393 downwards.
GGGCCGAAGACGCTGATCGGGTTCCACAAGGCGCTGCTCTCGCACGAGTGCTTCGTCCGCGCGGAGACCTGCCACGGGCTCGTCGAGTCGGACGAGCTCGCGGCGCGGGCGGCCGCGCTCGACGGCGGCGCCGCGTTCGGCGTCCCAAGTGACAACTTGTCACTTGGCGGGGTGGGGAGGGTCGTCGGGCGCGTGCGCACCGTCGAGGTCGACGGGCGCCGCTTCGAGGTGCGCCTTGCCGAGGCCGAGCCGCCCTGGGTCGAGCTCGCGCAGCGGCGCAGGGCGCGCGTGCACGCCGCCGGCGCGGGCGCGGGCGGGCGCGACGCGGTCGTCTCGCCGATGCAGGGGACGGTCCTCTCGGTCGCGGTGGCCGACGGCGACGAGGTCGAGGCGGGCCAGGTCCTGTGCATCGTCGAGGCGATGAAGATGGAGAACGAGGTGCACGCGCACCGCGCCGGCCGGGTGACCGAGCTGTCAGTCGCGCCCGGCGAGGCAGTCGCGCACGGGCAGGTCGTGTGCGTGATCGCGGGCGAGGCCTAGATGCTGCGCTGGTAGGCGCGGAAGCTCCAGGTGGCGAAACCCGAGGTCGCGGCGGTCGCGGCCAGGAGCAGCAGCAGGTAGACGGCCGTCGGCCCCCAGGGCCCGTCGAACACGACGGCGTTCCGGGCGGCCTGGACGCCCCAGTTCACCGGGTTGAAGCGCGAGACGCCCTTGATCCAGCCGGGCATGAGCGCGGCCCCGATCAGAATCGACGAGAGGAACATCAGCGGCAGGCCGACGAAGTTCGCGGTCGCGATCATCGACGCCTCGCGACGGAGCAGCAGCGCGACGCCGTGCGAGAAGCCGGCGAAGACGGTCGCGAGCAGGAACGCCGCCGCGAAGACGACGAGGAAGCCGAGCACGCCGCCGTGCACGCGCACGCCGAGGATGTAGCCGACGACGAGGAGGATCATCGCCTGGAGGATCGCCGTCACTCCGGCGCGGACGACCTGCGACAGGACGATCGCGAGGCGCGACGCCGGCGCCGCGAGGAAGCGGTCGATGACGTGGCGGTCGAGGTCCGAGATCATCGCCATCCCTGACCATGACCCGCCGAAGAAGGCGTTCATGCAGACGATCCCCGGGGTGAGGAACTCGATGTAGCTCGAGGCGCCGCCGCGGAGCGGGGCCACCTTCGAGAACAGCTGCCCGTAGAGCAGCAGCCAGATCATCGGTTGGATCACCATCATCGCGATCCAGATCGGCTCCCGCATCAGGTTTCGCGCCTGGCGCACGACCATCCAGCCCGTCTGGCGAACCGTCTGGATCATTGCTTCCCCTCCTCGTCCTCCATCGCGAACTCGCGCCCGGTGTAGTGGAGATAAACGTCGTCGAACAACGAGCGTACGGTCGTCACGGCGGCGACCGGGAAGCCGCGGCCGTCGAGCGCCGACAGGATCGCCGGGATCGCCTGCGCGCCGTTCGGGACGCGCGCGCGGACGTGGTGCCCCTCGACCTTGACCTCGCTCGTGTCGGCGAGCGCGCGGACGACCTCGGCCGCCTCGCCCGCGCGGTGGTCCGTCTCGTCGAGCTCGACCGTCACCGACTCGCCTCGCAGCCCGGCCTTCAGCTCGTCCGGCCGCCCCTCGACGACGATCCTGCCGCGGCTGACGATCGCCACCCGCTCGGCGAGCCGATCGGCCTCCTCGAGGTAGTGCGTCGTCAGCAGGATCGTCAGTCCCTCCTCCGCGGCGAGCCGTTCGACCTCGACCCACATCGCGACGCGCGCCTCCGGGTCGAGGCCCGTCGTCGGCTCGTCGAGGAACAGCACCCGGGGCCGGTGGACGAGGCCGAGCGCGATGTCGAGCCGGCGCTTCATCCCGCCCGAGTAGCCGCGTGCGACGCGGTCGGCCGCGTCGGTGAGCCCGAGCAGGCCGAGCAGCTCGTCGACGCGCGCGTGCAGCGGCGGCCCGGCCATCCCGTGGATCCGGCCCTGGAGCAGGAGGTTCTCGCGGCCGGTCGCCTCCCAGTCGACGCCGGAGTCCTGCGCGACGTAGCCGATCGCCCGGCGAACGCGGTTCGGGTGGCGGACGACGTCCTCGCCCGCGACGACCGCGCGCCCGGAGTCGGGCTGCGTCAGCGTCGTGAGCACGCGGACGGTCGTCGACTTGCCGGCGCCGTTCGGCCCGAGCAGCCCGAACACCTCGCCCTCGCGGACGGAGAACGAGACGCCGTCGAGCGCCTGGACGGCCTTGTAGCGCTTCTGCAGCTCCTCGGCGACGATCGCGTCCACGCGACCGAGTCTAGTCGCGGGTCGAACGGGCGCCGACGCCGTGCGAACGCCGTGAGTTCGATGAGAACCGCTGTTCCTGCACGTGCCGGTGATCGTCGGTCTACTTCGTCGCTCGCGCCGGCGACCTCGGAGCGAAGGCCGTCCGGGGAGACCGCCCCCGCGGCGGCGGCCCGCCGTAGCCGCCGGCATCAGGAGCGCGACGTGCGGTGCGGCTGCGCCCCGTAGAGCCGGTCGAGCAGGGTGTGAAGCGAGGCGCGCACGGTCGCGTAGGCCGGGTCGAACGCGGCGTTCCGCAGCTCCCACGGGTCGCGGCGGAGGTCGTAGAGCTCGCGCCACCCGTTCCGGTACTCGACGTAGAGGTAGCGATCGGTGTGGACGCCGACGTACGGCGGCGGGCCGCCCTGGCTCAGCTCGCTCTTTCCCAGGTACTCGACGAGGTACGCCTTGCGCCACGGCTCGCTCTCGTGGTGGAGGAACGGGACGAAGCTGGCACCGTCGACGGGCGACGCCGGCGTGACGCCGGCGAGCTGTGCGATCGTCGGCGCGAAGTCCACGTTGAGGATCGGCTCGCTGTTCACCGTGCCGTTCCCCTCGGTCCACGGCGTGCGCACGATCAGCGGCACGTTCGTCGACGGCTCGTACGGCCAGATCTTCCCGCCGAGGCGGTGCTCGCCCCAGAGGAAGCCGTTGTCGCTCGTGTAGAAGATCACCGTCCGGTCGAGCTCGCCGTTCGCGCGCAGCGCGTCGACGACCTGGCCGACCGCGCGGTCGACGGCGAGCAGCGTCTCCAGCTGGCGCTCGCGTACCTGATCCGTGTACGAGAGCGCGTGTTCGCTCATCGACCGGTCGTGCCACGCCGCCCACGGCTTGTCGCCGATGTTCCGCTCGTTGATCGCCGGATCGCTCAGCGGCGGGAGGTTCTTCAGCGCACCCGCGTCCTGCGGCGCCGGGATCGCCGGCAGGTGCGGCGCGACCGGCGCGAAGTAGAGGAAGAACGGCTTCCTCGCGCCGTCGATGAAGTCGACGGCCTTCCGGGCGAGAACGGTTGTCGAGTAGTCGGACGGGCCGTCCCCGTAGTGGACGAGGCTGCCGTTCTCGTTGAGCGTGTAGTCGTAGTAGCGCTCCTCCGGAACGCTGTCCATCACCTGCCAGTCGCTCCAGCCGGGCGGGACGACGCCGTGGCCGTCGAGGGTGTAGTCGTTCAGGTACTTGCCGACGAGGCCGGTCTCGTAGCCGGCGTCGTGGAGCCAGACGGCGAGGTTCGACGCCGTGTCGAACCGGGGATAGCTGTCGTCGCCGAAGTTCTCGACGACGCCGGTGTGGTGCGAGTAGAGGCCGGTGAGGATGCTCGCGCGCGACGGCCCGCACATCGACGTCGTCACGTGGTTGTTCGTGAACGTGATGCCGTGCTGCTGGAGCAGCGTCTGGACGTTGTGCATGACGGCGGTGCCGTCCTCGCGCTCGTCGTCGCTGAGGATGAAGACGACGTTGAGCCGGTTCGCGTCGTCGTGCCTGCCCGCGCGGGCGCGCGCGGGCCTGGCCGCCGAGACCACGGCCGCCGCACAGCCGGCGCAGAGAAGCGCGAGGATGCCCGCTCGACGGGAGTGCACCGCGGCGCAGGATCGCATCGTCCGTCGTGAGCGCCGGTTAAGGATTGCGTACGGCGCGTTAACTCGGCGGCGCGGCTAGAGTCCGACGCCGGTGGACCTCTACGAGTACCAGGGCAAGGAGCTGTTCCGGCGCGTCGGCATCCCCGTCTCGGACGGGCGCCGCGCAGACTCGCCGCAGGACGCGCGCGCGGCCGCGCAGGAGGTCGGCGTCCCCGTCGTCGTCAAGGCCCAGGTTCTCACCGGCGGCCGGGGCAAGGCCGGCGGCGTCAAGCTCGCGGACTCGGTCGACGACGCGGAGCAGAAGGCGTAGGACATCCTCGGCCTCGACATCCGCGGCCACGTCGTCCGCCGCCTCTGGATCGAGAAGGCATCCGACATCGCGAAGGAGTACTACCTCTCGATCACGTTCGACCGCGGCGCGAAGAAGCCGCTGTTCATGTTCACGACGCGGGGCGGCGTCGAGATCGAGCAGGTCGCCGAGGAGAGCCCCGAGGCGCTCGTCCGGCTGCAC
>DATKNT010000072.1:0-45588 GCA_035541175.1 Gaiellaceae bacterium | reverse complement strand
CGGCGGCGCGCGGATGGAGGACGGCGACGCTCGCCGTCGCCACTAGCGCCTCACCACCGTGAAGGAGCCCTCCATCGTCGCGTGGTTCAGGCCGCAGAACTCCATGCAGCGGATCGCGTACCGGCCCGGCGCGTCGAGCGTCAGATCGAGCTTGTTGTGGTAGCCCGGCATCGCCTGCACGGAGCCGATGAAGCGGCCGTGCGGGTCGTAGACGCCGAAGCCGTGGTTGACGTCGACCGACGTGACGTCGAACCGCACCGGCGTCCCGGCGCGCACCCGGTCCGGCACGAGCGACCAGAAGAACTGACCGCCGGTCACCTTGACGACGACCGTCCCCGAGGCAGCGCGGCTCGGGTACGGCAGCTCGAAGAACGTCACCCCCAGCACGCAGACGATGACGACCGTCAGGAACGCGAGCCAGCGCTTCCGCAGCCAGTAGCCCGGCCCCTGGACGCGCTCGTACGGGATGTCGTCTCGCGACTTGACCGCGACGACGACGAACACCGCCGCGAACGCAACGGCGAAGACGGCGAACACCGCGCCTGCCACCACCTGCACCGTTCCGAAGTGGAGATCCACCACCCACCCGATCGACGTCCGAGCGAGCAGATGCTCTCACGCGTGTCGGCCGTCCACAACCGCCGCGCTACGGATGCGGCGCGTAGCCGTGCGCGGCCTCGTAGCGGAGGAAGTCCTGGTAGCTCGCCGTGAAGTAGTGGTGGACGAGGTCCGGCTTGCGGACGAAGTAGAGCCAGTCGCCCGGCGCCGGGTGCGCGGCCGCCTGGATCGAGGCGAGGCCCGGGTTCGCGATCGGCGTCGGCGGCAGCCCGATGATCCGCGGATTGCGCGTGTTGTACGGGTTGGTGCTGTTCAGCTCGGACTCCGTCAGCGACTTCGTGGCGGGAACGTGCAGCCCGTACCGCGTCGTCGCGTCGATACCGAGGTTCATGTGCGCGTGCAGCCGGTTGTAGATCACCCGCGCGATCTTCGGCCGCTCGTCCGGCGCGAGCGCCTCCTTCTCGACGAGCGAGGCGATGATCAGCACGTCGTACGGCGTGAGGTTCTTCGACCGCGCGTACGCGAGATCGACGCTCCGCCAGTTCCGCTGGAACGCCTGCAGCTGCGCGCGGACGAGCTGCGCCGACGTCGTGTTCGCGAGGAAGTCGTACGTCGCGGGGAAGAGGAAGCCCTCGAGCGGGCGCTTCTTCGCGCCGAACCCGGGGATCCGCCGCGGCCCGGAGGCGCGGAGGTACGTCCTGCTGGAGAGGAGCGGTCGGACGCCGCGCTCGCGGTGCGCGATCCCGGCGACGACCTGGACGCGATGCGCCATCTCCGCGCGGGAGAACCCTTCCGGGAAGACGACGCGGAACGGCTTCGGCGCCGCGACCGTCGTCGGCGGCGTGGACGAGCCGCCGGAGCCGCGCGTCAGCCCGATCCCGAGCGCGGCCGCGATCCCGAGCAGGACGACCAGGCAGCCGACGACGATCCCGCGCCGGGCGAGCACGCGCCGCCGCGGCTCCGGAGGCCGGGGCGGCGGCCCCGGCTTCGGCGGCATCACGCCGGGTCGCCGCTCGACCACGCGAGATAGCTGGAGAGGAGATGCGCCGCCGCACGCGCGTCCTCGGGCGCTCCCGAGGGCGACTGCTGCGCGAGGTCGGTGGTGAACCGCTCGTCGAACAGGACAACCGGCACGTCGACGAGTGCGCGCAGCGAGTCCGCGAACCGCTCCGTCACCCGCGCCTGCTCGCCGCGCTCGCCGCGCAGCGTCAGCGGGTGGCCGACGACGACCTCCTCCGGCTCCTCGTCGCGGACGAGGCGCGCGAGCTCGGCGAGGCCCGGGTCGGTGGCGGCGCGCTCGACGACGCAGAGCGGGCGCGCGATCAGCCCGGTCGGATCGGACACGGCCACTCCGGTCCTGGCCGATCCGAAGTCGAGCGCCATCACCTTCACTGCAGCGCCGCCGCGACCGCCTTCTTCCCCGCCGCGAGCGCGTCCCGCACGCCGCCCGGATTCTTGCCGCCCGCCTCGGCCAGCGTCGGCCTGCCGCCCCCGCCGCCGCCGATGTGCTTGCCGAGCTCCCGCACGAGCTGCACGGCGTCGAGGCCGCGTCCGACGAGCGAGTCGTCGAGGTTGACGACGAGGTAGGCGCGCCCGTCGTCGACCGACGCGACGAACGCGCCGTCCGCCTTCTCCTGCCGGCGCAGCCGGTCGGAGAGGTCGCGCAGCGGCCCGCCCTTCAGCTCCTTCGCCTCGGCGAAGACGACCGGCCCCTCGCGGTCGACGATCTCGAACTCGACGGCGGCCTCGGCCGGGCCCTTCCGCGGCTCCTTGCGGACGCGCTCGAGCTCGTCGCGGAGCAGATCGGCCTCGCGCGCGCGCTCGTGGAGGTACGCGAACGCCTCGCCGGCCGTCACCGCCTCGATCCGCCGCGCGCCGGCGCCGACGGAGCTCTCGCCGAGGATCGCGAACGGCCCGATCTCCGCCGTCGAGCGCACGTGCGTGCCGCCGCAGAGCTCGACCGACCAGCCGTCGATGTCGACGACGCGGACGATGTCGCCGTACTTCTCGCCGAACAGCATCATCGCGCCGAGCTTCCGCGCCTCCTCGATCGGCGTCTCGTAGATCCGCACCGGCAGGTTCGCGAAGATCTTCTCGTTCGCGCGCTTCTCGACCTCCGCACGCTCCGCCGCGGTGAGCGCCTGCGGGTGGGTGAAGTCGAACCGCAGCTTGTCCGGCCGCACCGCCGACCCCGCCTGCTTCACGTGGTCGCCGAGCACCTCGCGGAGGCACTCGTGGAGGACGTGCGTCGCGGTGTGGTTCGCCATCGTCGGGAACCGCACCGACCACGGCACGACCGCCTTCACCCGATCGCCGACGGCAAACTCCCCAGCGCCGCCGACGCTTCCAGCCACAGCCTCGAACAGGAGCGCCTGGTCGCCGTCGAAGCGGTACGCCTCGCGTAGCTCGGCGCGCGCGCCGTCCTCCTTCTCGAGCACGCCTGCGTCGGTGACCTGGCCGCCGCCCGCCGGGTAGAACGGCGACTCGCGCAGCTTCGCGAGGAAGAGCCCGCCGCCGAGCTCCTCGAGCGCGCCGATCTGCGTGAGCACCTCGGTCTTCTCGTAGCCGACGAACTCCGTCCGGAAGCCCGCGCTCGACGCGAACTCGGCCGCGCGCTGCACGTTGCCGCCGGCGACGCCGGCGCGCGAGATCTCGCGGTGCTCCGCCATCAGCCGCGTGAACTCCTCGTCGTTGACGCCGAGTCCGCGCTCGCGCGCGAGCTCCATCGTCAACTCGATCGGGAAGCCGTACGTCGCCTGGAGCGTGAACGCGTCGTCGCCGGTGATCTCGCCGCGGGCGGCCGCCTCGTCGAACAGCTTCATGCCGCGCTCGAGCGTCTCGCCGAACCGCTCCTCCTCGGCGGTGAGCACGCGGTGGATGTCCCCGCGGTGCTCGACGAGCTCCGGGTAGGCGACGCCCATCTCCTCGATCACGGAGTCGGCGAGCCCGTCGAGGAACGGCGGCTGCATGCCGATCCGCAGGCCGTGCTGCGCCGCGCGGCGGATGATGCGCCGCAGGACGTAGCCGCGCCCCTCGTTCGACGGCGTCACCCCCTCGGCGGCGATGAAGGTCATGCCGCGCCCGTGGTCGGCGAGGACGCGGTGCGCCTTCGTCGCGTCGGGCGAGTCGCCGTACGCGACGCCGGACGCCGCGGCGATCCACGCCATGATCGTCTGGTAGCCGTCGGTGTCGTAGACCGACGGCACCTGCTGGACGATCCGGGAGATTCGCTCGACACCCATGCCCGTGTCGATGTTCTGCTGCGGTAGCGGCGTCAGCGTCCCGTCGGGATGGAGCTCGTACTCCATGAAGACGAGGTTCCAGAACTCGAGGAAGCGCTCGCAGCGCGAGCAGCCCGGCAAGCACCCCTCGGCGCAGCCGACCTCGACACCCCAGTCGTAGTAGATCTCCGAGTCGGGGCCGCACGGGCCCGGGCCGCCGACCGACCAGAAGTTCTCCGACGACGGCAGCGGCACGATCCGCTCCGCCGGCATGCCGATCTTCTCCCAGAGGTCGATCGCGACCTGGTCCGGGCCGAGCTTCAGCTCCGGGTCTCCGGCATGGACGGTGACCCACAGCCGGTCCCAGTCGAGCTTCAGGCGCTCCTGGACGAACTCGGTCGCGTATGCGATCGCGCCTTCCTTGAAGTACTGCCCGAACGAGAAGTTGCCGAGCATCTCGAAGAAGGTCAGGTGGTACGTGTCGAGGCCGACCTCGTCGATGTCGGGCGTGCGGAAGACCTTCTGGACGGTCGTGGTCAGCGGCGCGGGCGGCGCCTCGCGGCCGAGGAAGAACGGCATCTGCGGCTGCATCCCGGCCGAGATGTAGAGCGTCGAGCGGTCGTCGGCGCGCGGGATCAGCGACGCCGACGGGCGGCGCAGGTGGCCCTTCTCCTCGAAGAAGGAGAGGAAGCCCTCGCGGATCTCGGCCGAGCTGCGCATCGCGGGCAATTGTAGGGACGGTCTCCGGCGGGAAGGTGTCGGCGTGCCCGCGACGTATCCTCGATCGATGCCGCGTCGCAGGCGCTACCGCTACCGCTACCGGCGCCTCGCGCCGGTCGGCGCCCTCGTCCTGCTCGCGCTCGCCGCCGGCGCCTGGACCGGAGCGCGCCGCCCGCCGCCCCCCGCCGCCGCGGCGCCGCCGCCCGCGCGGCATGCGGCGGCGACGCACGTGGCCCTGCGGGCGCTGCCGAAGCTCGCGCCGGAGCATCTCGTCACCGGGACGCCGCTCCTCCAGGGCCGGTTGCGGCAGCCGCTGCTCGCGCAGTCGGCGATCCTCGTCGACGCGGACACCGGCCGGGTGCTCTGGCAGCTCCGCCCGCACGAGCACCGGCACGTCGCGTCGACGACGAAGATCATGACCGCGCTGCTCGCGCTCCGGAAGCTCGCGCCGGACGACGTCGTCACCGTCGACCCGTCCGTCCCGCGCGTCCCGCTCGTGCGCGAGGGCCTGCGCGCCGGCGAGCGCGTGCCCGCGTGGAAGCTCTTCTACTCGATGCTCCTCTACTCGGGGAACGACGACGCGCTGGCGCTCGCGATCGCCGCCGGCGGCGACAAGTGGACGTTCGTCCGCGAGATGAACGCCGAGGCGCGGCGGCTGGGGCTGCGCGACACGCACTTCTCGACGCCGAGCGGCGTCGTGGACACGGACAACTACTCGAGCGCGTGGGATCTCGCGGGACTGACCCGAGTGGCGATGGAGAACCCGCGCTTCCGCCGGATCGTGCGCACGAGGGTCGAGCGCGTGTCGTGGACGGCGCCGACGTACTCGAAGATCTACGTCAACAACAACCTGATGCTGACGCGGTACCGCGGCGCGACCGGCGTCAAGACCGGGTACACGCACAAGTCGGGCTGGTGCCTCGTCGCCTCCGCGACGCGCGGGAAGGTCTCGCTCGTCGCCGTCGTCCTCGACTCGGGGAACATGTACGCGGACGCGACGCGCCTGCTCAACCTCGGCTTCGCGGCGGAGCGCTAAGCGGGCGGCACCTTGCCGGCGTCGCGGAGATCGTCGGCGATCTCCTGCTCGCGGCGCGCGGCGGCCTCCTTGCCGGCCCGCACCGCGTGCTTCCAGCCGCGCTTCGTCTTGAAGTCGGCGGCGCCGTGAGTGACGCCGGTGGCGAAGCCGGAGACCTTCTGCACCGGCTTCGTGATCGCCATGCTCACCGCCCGCACCGCGGTGTCGACGCTGTCGGCGACGTCCACCGCGCTGTCCGTCACCCGGTCGACCTTGTCGAGCTGGGTGTTGACGCGGTCGACGCTGCCGCCGACCTTCTCGATCACCGGCAGCACCTCCTTCTCCGTCCCCTCGATCAGGTCGGTGACGCTGTCGGCCGTGCGGGACAGGCGGACGAGGAGGTACGCGAGCGCGATCCCGACCGCGAAGAGGAACACGGCGAGGGCGACGCGCCAGAGATCGCCCGTGGTGAACGACGAGGCCAGCATCGGTGCCGATACTAGTCCGCCGCGGCCGACGAGGCCGTGACGAGGCCGCAGCCGACGACGGCGTCGCCCTCGTAGAGGACGGCAGCCTGGCCGGCGGCGACGCCGTAGGCCGGCTCGTCGAGCTCGAGCTCGAAGCCGCCGGAGGTCGGCGTGACCCGCGCGGCGACCGCCGGCGACCGGTAGCGGAGCTTCGCCTCCACCCGCTCCGCGCCGAAGTAGAGCCGCCCCGCTGCGGCGACGCGCCGGCGGGCGAGCGACTCGCGCGGCCCGACGACGACGATGTTCGCGGCCGCGTCGGAGCCGAGGACGTACAGCGGCCGCCCCGCCGCGACGCCGACGCCCCGGCGCTGGCCGGGCGTGAACCGCCAGTAGCCGGCGTGACGGCCGAGCGGGGCGCCGCTCTCGTCGACGACGGCGCCCTCCCGCGGCGCGAGCCCGTGGCGGCCGAGGAACGAGCGGTAGTCGTCGCCGGCGAGGAAGCACGCCTCCTGGCTGTCGGCCCGCCGGGCCACCGCGAGCCCCGCACGCTCCGCCTCGGCGCGCGTCGCCGCCTTGTCCTGGTCGCCGAGCGGGAACCAGACGGCGCCGAGCCGCTCGGGGTCGAGGCGCGCGAGCATATACGACTGGTCCTTCGCGGCATCGGCGCCGCGATGGAGGAGCACCCGGCCGCGGTGCTCGGCGATGCGCGCGTAGTGGCCCGTCGCCAGCCGGTCGCAGCCGGCGCGCGCGGCGAACGCGAGCAGCTCGGCGAAGCGAAAGCCGCCGTTGCAGCGGATGCACGGATTCGGCGTCTCGCCGCGCGCGTAGCCGCGGACGAACGGCGTGACGACCGCGCGCCGGAACTCCTCGCGCAGGTCGAGCGTCACGTGCGGGATCCCGAGCCGGTGGCACGTCTCCCGCGCGGCGAGCACCGCCTCGGGCGAGCAGCACGCCCGCTCGGCGTCCGGCCCGTCCGGGTCGAGCCAGAGCCGCAGCGTCACGCCCACCGCGTCCGGCAGCGCGCGCAGCAGCGCGACGGCGCTGTCGACCCCGCCGCTCATCGCCACCGCCGTCCGTCCCGGCTGCGGCTCCGCGCGGAACACCGGCCCGAGCGCCGCCGCGAGCGCGTCGACCGCGAGCGTCTCGCCGCCGACCGCCGCCGCCTCGAGCAGCGTCAGCCCGGCGAGCGGCCGCTCCAGCCCCTCCGCGTCGGCGTCGACGATGCGGTCGCCGTCGATCGCCAGCCGGACGGCGGCCCACTCGCCGGCGCGCGTGGAATCTCCGAACGTCTCGATCACGGCGTCACGGTAACGAAGATGGGGCGAGGGCTCCCTCCGATTTGGAGGGGCGGCCCCGCCCCAGACTCCACCCTGCCGATCGACCCGGGCTATGTGAACCTGGCGAACCAGGTGGGTGCCAGGCCCTCCTTCGACCGCTCGGCGGCCTCCGTCGGGACCCGTGCTCCCTTCATGTAGGCGTTGGTTCTACATTGAGGCCCGGAGCCGACGCACAGGGTCGAGCGGGCGCACTGTACAGCCTCGGGCCGCTGCGAGAATCCTCCGAACGGGCGACGTGCTACCGGGCGAAGCGCCAGTGGATCGTCTGCGTGCCCTGCAGGCCGAGCCGGCGGGCGAGCGCCTGGGTCAGGTCGAAGTCGTGGCCGGGGACGACCGCGCCCCGGTCGATCACCCGCGTCGCGACGTCGGTGCCGTGGTATTCGACGACGATCCGCACGCCGCACGGCAGGCGCGGATGGGCGACGCCGACCGTGTCGGGGCCGATCTTCACGCCGCAGGCGCTCGTCCTCGTGCCGCTCGACGGCGCGAACGCCGAGGCAAGCGCCGTGTACCACGGACCGCCGGTCGACGTGCTCGAGTGATGACTCGGCCAGACCATGTAGGCGACGGCGGCGAGCACCGCGAGGACGGCGAGCACCGCGAGGGCCAGCGCCCGGACGGTGATCGTCACCGGCCGACGAGATCGCCGAAGCTGTCGCGGACGAGGCCGTCGAAGTCGAGGGGCAGCGAGCCGCCCGCGTCGGCGTAGTCGCGGAGGTACATGAGCAGGTAGGTGCGCTCCTCGTCGCGCACGGCGTCCGCGCCCGCGTGCTCGCGCGCGAGCCGCTCGAGATCCCAGACGTTCCAGTTGCGCGGCGCGGCGCCGACGCCGATCGGGACGACGGCGGCGACCTCCGGCTCGGGCTCCGGCTCCGCCGCGGGCTCGGGCTCCGGCGCGGGGACGGCGACGAGCGGCGGCCGCTCGGGTTCCGGCTCCGGCTCCGGCTCGGGTTCCGGCTCGGGCTCCGGCTGCTCCTCCGGCTCGGCCTCGAGCTGCGGCTCCGGCCCCGGCTCGAGCTCCGGCTCGGGTGCGGTGACGAACTGCGGCTCCTCGCGCGGGAGCACACGCACGTGCTCGACGCCCGCCTCCGCCGCGGCCGCAGCGGCGACCGGCGCAGGCGCCGCGGCCGGCTCCGCCTTCGGTGCCGGCTCGGCGCGACGCCGACCCGACCCGGCCGCGCCCTCGCGCCAGATGATCGCCTCGACGGCGAGCACCAGGAGGTACGCCACGGCGCTCGCGCCGACGATCGCGTATGCGCTCAACCCCGCGACGAGCGCGACGACGGGCACCGCAACGAGGAACGCGGCCTCGACGATTGTCCGTGGGCCGAAGACGCGCCGCATGCGTTCGGCCTAGCTCTCGGTGTCGGCGGGCTCCTCGCCCGCGTCTGCCTCCGGCTCCTTCGCAGGAGCGGCCGGGGGCTCGCTCACCGGCGGCGACGTCGGCGGCACGGACGTCACCGGCGGAGCGGTGAACGTCGGCGGCGGCGCGACCGGAGGCTCCTCGCGCGGCGCGGGAGGCTCGTCGCGCGGAGGAGGCGGCGGCGCGGCGACCGCGGCGACCGGCGGCGGCGCGGATGCCGGCGGCGCCGGCCGTCCGCCCTCGGCCGCCTGCCCGGCGGCCTGGACGATCGCGCTCGCGACCTGGGAGATCGCGTCCTCTCCCAGGCCGGCGGCGGCGAGCAGCTGCTCGGCGCCGTGCTGTGCCCGCGCGAGGATCGCGGACGCCTGGGCGCGCGCCCACTCCAGCGTCTGCTCGACCTCGGCCCGTGCGGCGTTCGTGAGCTCCGTCGCCTGGTGGCGCGACTGCTCGAGGAGCCGGTTGCCCTTGGCCTCGGCCTCCTGCACCTCTCGCGTCGCGTCGGCGTGCGCCTTCGCCAGCAGTTCGCGCGACTCGTTGCGCGCGGTGTTGAGCATGTCGGCGCGCTGGCGCTCGCTCTCCTGGCGGTACCGCTCGATCTCGGCCTCGCGCTCCTGCAGGTCGCGCTGGCGGCGGCTCACCTCCTCCTCGGTGCGCGCGAGCTGGGTCGCGGACGCGTTCTGCGCGTCGCGTTCGATCGTGTCTGCGAACTCGGCTGCGGCGCGAATCATGTGGAGCGCGTCCATGCGCACCGCATGCCCGGTCGCCTCGACCGCGGCCCCGCCTCCGGGGCGCGTGCCGGCGACCTGGAGCACGCGGAGCTGCGCCTGCAGCTGCGCGGCGTGGCGGCGGAACGCGTCGAACGCCTCCTGCACCTTCTCCGCGTCGAGTCCTTCCCCGACCTGGGGGATGTCCTCGAACCGGGGCAGCGACGTCAGTGACGGCGCTCCCGCCCGACCCGGACCTTCACTGGCCATCTGCGGCTGACCCTCCTGTTGACGCGGGGACGCGCGGCTTGCGCGTCACGAAGTATGACTTCTCCATCGGCGGGAAGACACCTACGCTTGATCGGAAGGGACGATGGACTGGATTCCGAGCTCCCGCAGGGCCGCCGCCGGGTAGGGCGTCGGCGCCCCGGTGAGCGGATCGGAGCCGCTCGCCACCTTCGGGAAGGCAAGGATCTGGCGGATGTCCGGCTCGCCGGCCATGAGCATGACGAACCGCTCGATGCCCATGGCGAAGCCGCCGTGCGGCGGCGCGCCCATCTCCAGCGCCTCGAGCAGGAAGCCGAACTTCGCCCTCGCCTCCTCCTCGCCCATGCCCATCGAGCGGAAGACGGCGCGCTGGAGCTCCTGGTCGTGGATCCGGATCGAGCCGGAGCCGAGCTCGACGCCGTTCCAGACGAGGTCGTACGCCTGGCTGATGCATGCGCCGGGATCGGCCTCGACGAGGTGCTCCTGCCCGGGCTGCACGCCGGTGAAGGGATGGTGGACGAACGTCCAGCGGTTCGTCTCCTCGTCGAGCTCGAACAGGGGGAAGTCGACGATCCAGAGGAACTCGTCGCGCGTCGTGTCCGCGAGCTCGAGCTCGCGGCCGAGGTGCGTGCGCAGGCCGCCGAGCACGCGCGATACCGTCCGCGGCTCGTCGGCGGCGAAGAGCACCGTCGTGCCCGGATCGGAGGCGAACGCGGCGAGCTCCTGCTCGGAGAGGAACTTCGCGATCGGCGAGCGCAGCTCGCCGGACTCGTCGCGGACGAGGTACGCGAGCCCCTTCGCCCCCCACTCCTTGGCGATCTCCTCGAGGCGAGCGAGCTCGGCGCGCGAGAACGCGCGCGGCGCGACGAGGAAGCGGACCGCCGGCGCACTCGCGAACACACCGAACTGCGAGCCGCGCGTCACCTCGGTCGCGTCCTGGATCTCGAGCCCGAAGCGGAGGTCGGGCTTGTCCGAGCCGTAGCGGAGATCGGCGTCATGCCACGAGATCCGCGGGAACGGCCGCGGCGGCGGCTCGCGGCCGAGCGCGTCGAACGAGGCGACGACCGCCTCCTCGAGCACGTCGAGGACGTCCTCGCGCTCGACGAACGACATCTCGACGTCGAGCTGGCGGAACTCGAACTGGCGGTCGGCGCGGAGATCCTCGTCGCGCCAGCACGTCGCGATCTGGTAGTAGCGGTCGATCCCGCCGATCTGCGTCAGCTGCTTGAACAGCTGCGGCGACTGCGCGAGCGCGAAGAAGCGGCCGGGCTGGAGGCGCACCGGGACGAGGAAGTCGCGCGCGCCCTCCGGCGTCCCCTTCGTCATGCTCGGCGTCCAGACGTCGACGAACCCGAGCTCGTCCATCCGGCGGCGCATCGCGGCGATGACGGTGTGGGAGAGACGGAGGTTCCGCTGCATCCGCTCCGTGCGCAGGTCGAGCCAGCGGTAGCGGATGCGGAGCGTCTCGTCGACGTTCTCCTCGTCGAGCTGGAACGGCAGCGGCGTCGAGCGCGAGACGATGCGCAGCGCGTCGACCTTCACCTCGATCTCGCCGGTGGCGATGTTCGGGTTGACGGTCGCCGGGTCGCGGAGCACCACCTCGCCCTCGGCCTGGAGGACGAACTCGTTGCGGATCTCGTGCGCGGTCGCGGCGGCCCCGGGCGCGTGCTCCGGGTTGATCACGAGCTGCACCTTGCCGGAGTGGTCGCGCAGGTCGACGAAGACGAGCCCGCCGAGGTCACGCCGGGTGTCCGCCCAGCCGGCGAGCGTGACGCGGCGGCCCGCGTCCGTGGCGCGGAGCGCGCCGCACGTGGTGTCGCGCCAGCTCATCGGGCGAGCAGCTCCTTCAGCTCGTCGAGGTCCACCTCGACGTCGAGCTCGCCGGGACGGCGGAGCGTCATGCCGTCCGGTGCGACGACGACGACGGCGTTCGCACGCTTGGAGCCGTAGGAGAGCTGGCCCTTGAGCGAGCGGCCGGCGAGGTCGGAGTCGGCGGCGAGGCCGGCGTGGCGCAGCTCGGCGACGAGCGCGAACGCCGATTGTCCCGGCTCGACCGCGACGAACACGTCGAGCTTCGGCTCGTCCGCCGCGATCCCCTCGAGCTGGAGCGAGAGGACGAGGCGCTCGATTCCGGCGCCGAAGCCGATCCCCGGCGTCGGCGGACCGCCGATCTCCTCGACGAGGTAGTCGTAGCGTCCGCCGCCGCAGATCGTCGACGCCTGCGCGCTCTCGTCCGGGCCGATGAACTCGAAGACCGTGCGGGTGTAGTAGTCGAGCCCGCGCACGAGCGTCGGGTCGACCGTGTACGCGACCCCGTACGCGTCGAGGTGGCCGAGGACGCGCCCGAAGTGCTCCGCGCATTCGTCGCAGAGCGAGTCGCCGATCTTCGGCGCGTCGCGCAGCGCCCCGCGCACGGTCTCGTTCTTCACGTCGAACACGCGCAGCGGGCTCGTCGCGCGCTTCTGCCGCGCCTCGTCGTCGAGCGCGTCGGCGTGCGCGTCGAGCCAGGCGTTGAGCGTCTCGACATACCGCGGGCGGCAGTTGCGGTCGCCGATCGAGTTGAGCCGCAGCTCGTAGGTCCTGACGCCGAGGTTGCGGAGCAGCGTGTCGTAGAACTGGATCACCTCCGCGTCGACGGCGGGGTCGTCCGAGCCGATGCACTCGAGCGAGAGCTGCCAGTGCTCGCGGAAGCGGCCGCGTTGCGGCGCCGCGTACCGGTACATCGTCGCGAGCGTGTACAGCTTCACCGGTTGCGGCTCGCGCAGCATGCCGTGCTCGAGGTACGCGCGGCAGATCGGCGGCGTGCCCTCGGGCCGCAGCGTCAGCGAGCGGCCGCTCCGGTCCTCGAACGTGTACATCTCCTTCTGGACGATGTCGGAACCCGCGCCCGAGGTGCGCGCGAACAGCTCCGTGTCCTCGAACACCGGCGTCTGGATGCGCCGGTAGCCGTAGAGCGCGCAGAGGCGCTCCATCTCCCCCGTCACCGTCTGCCACAGCGGCTGGTCGCGGGGGAGGACGTCGTGCGTGCCGCGGGGCGCCTCGATGCGCGTCACGCGCGGAGCTCCGCGAGGAAGGGGTTACGTGCGAGCTCGTCGCCGAGCGTCGTCCGCGGGCCGTGGCCGGGGTAGACGACCGTCTCGGGCGGGTAGCGGTCGGCGAGCGTGCGGACGGAGTCGAGCAGCGTGTCCCAGTCGGCGCCGGGCAGGTCGGTGCGACCGACGGAGCCGGCGAAGAGGAGGTCGCCGCTGAACAGGCAGCCGTCCGTGTAATAGGCGACGTGCGCCGGCGAGTGGCCGGGGATGGCGACGCACTCGAAGGAGAGGCCGGCGAGCTCGATCGTCTCGCCTCCGGAGAGGAGGTGGTCGGGCGTGTACGGCCGCCCGGGCGCGCCGGCGGGCGCGAAGTCCGGGTAGCGCTCGAGCAGCGCGCGCTCTCCCTCGGGCATCCAGACGGGCGCGCCGGTGCCCTCTGCGAGGTCGGCGACGCCGCCGAGGTGGTCGAAGTGGCCGTGCGTGATCAGGATCCCGGCGCAGCTCGTCCCCATGCGCGCGAGCTCGAGCCGCAGGTCGGCTGCGTCGCCGCCCGGGTCGACGACGGCGGCCTCGGGGGCGTCTCGGGCGGCGCGCACGACGTAGCAGTTCGTCTGGATCGGGCCCAGCGCGTAGCTGTCGACGACGATGCTCATCGAGCGCGAGTCTAGTCGGGTCTGGTCCGGCGTCAGCGCTTCTTGGGCGGCTGCTTCTTCGCCGCCGTCCCGCTCTGCTGCTGCTGCTTCGCCATGTACCGGTTGTACGCGTACCGGTCGAGCCAGTACGTGAACGGGATGAACAGCGCCGTGTAGATCACGGCGGGCAGCAGCGCCGCGACCCAGCCGGCATGACTTCGGCTCGCGGTGAAGCTGAAGAGGATGAACACGATGATGCCGAGGAGCGCGGCGCGTTTCGTCGCGCGCTGCCACGAGGGCGCCTGCGGGACGCGGGCCTGGCGGCCGCCCTTCTGGGGCGCCTTGCCCTTCTGCTGCTGCGCAGCGGGGCCGGACCCGTTGCGGCGGTCGTCGCTCTTCGCCGGCTTCGCCGCGGGTGTCTCTTCCTCGGGCACCTCGACCTCGTGGCCCTCGGAGTCGACGTACACGAACTCGTAGTCGTGACGCTTCTCCTTCGCCTCGCGGCGCCGCTGCTTCCTCGTCGGCATTGGACTAGCGTAGCTCCGCCGGCTCGCCGTCGAGGACGATGCCGGCGACGAGGTCGCCGCCGAGGTGGTACGCGAGGTACCGCCAGTCGGGGGCGTCGAGGAGGACGAGGTCGGCCCGGTAGCCGGGGGCGAGCCGCCCGAGCCGGTCGGCGCGACCGAGCACGTGCGCGGCGTTGACCGTGCATGCGGTGAGCGCCTCCGCCGGGGACAGCTTCATCTGCGTCGCGGCGAGCGAGCAGCACAGCGGCAGACTCTCGCAGAAGGCGCTGCCCGGATTGAAGTCGGTGGCGAGCGCGATCGCGGCGCCGGCGTCGACGAGCGTCCGCGCCGGCGGCATCGGCCGCCCGAGGAAGAGGGCGCTCGCGGGCAGGAGCACGCCGACGACGTCGCTCGCCGCAAGTGCGCGCACCCCAGCGGGGCCGGTCGCCTCGAGGTGGTCGACCGACCGGGCACCGAGCTCGACCGCGAGCGGGATCGCCCCCAGCTCGGAGAACTGATCGGCGTGCAGCCGGAGCGCGAGACCCGCGTCGCGGCAGGCCTCGAGGTAGCGGCGGGCCTGCGCCGCGTCGAACGCGCCCCGCTCGAGGAACACGTCGGCGGCCTCGGCGAGCGCGGCCGCCTCGGGCAGCACCTCGGCGAGGGCGAAGTCGAGGTACGCGTCGGCGTCGCCGTCGAACTCCGGCGGGACGGCGTGCGCGCCGAGCCAGGTCGGAATGCCTCCCGCGGCGCGGATCGCCCGCAGGGACGCGAGCTCGGTGTCGCGGTCGAGGCCGTAGCCCGACTTGCCCTCGAACGTCGTCGTCCCGTGCCGGAGCATCCAGCCCCGGTGCCGCTCGACGTTCGCACGCAGCCCGTCCTCTCCCGCGGCGCGCGTCGCGCGCACCGTGGAGAGGATGCCGCCGCCGCGCGCGTGCACCTCCTCGTAGCCGGCGCCCGCCGCGCGAAGCGAGAACTCGTCGACGCGGTCGCCGGCGAATGCCGCGTGCGTGTGACAGTCGACGAGCCCGGGGACGGCGCACAGTCCCCGTCCGTCGAGCTCGCGGACGTCACCGTCGAGCGCCGGCAGATCGCGCATGCGACCGACGGCCTCGATCGTCGGGCCGGTGCAGAGGACGAACGCGTCGTCGAGCACCTCGAGCTCGCCGAGCGCCGATCCGCGCGCGGGCACGCCGCCCCGAGCCGGCGTCGCCAGCTGCGCGAGATCGCGCACGAGTAGCCGCGCGTCCGCGCTCACGCGTCGTGCGGTGCCGAGGGGATCCTCAGCCCACCCCGCTCGGCGGCGGCGATCGCCTCCGGATAGCCCGCGTCGAAGTGGCGAAGCACGCCCATGCCGGGATCGGTCGTGAGCACGCGCTCGAGCCGCTCAGCCGCCGCGTCCGTGCCGTCGGCGACGACGACCATTCCCGCATGGATCGCGTTGCCGATGCCGACACCGCCGCCGTGATGGACGCTGACCCACGTCGCTCCCGCCGCGACGTTGACGAGCGCGTTGAGGATCGGCCAATCCGCGATCGCGTCCGAGCCGTCCCGCATCGCCTCGGTCTCGCGGTACGGGGAGGCGACCGACCCCGCGTCGAGATGGTCGCGGCCGATGACGACGGGCGCCCTCACCGCGCCCGACCGCACGAGCTCGTTCATCGCGAGTCCCGCCTTCGCGCGGTCGCCGTAGCCGAGCCAGCAGATCCGGGCGGGCAACCCCTGGAATGCCACCCGTTCCGGCGCGAGCTCGAGCCACTGCTGGAGCAGGGGATCGTCCGGGAACAGCTCCCGGAGCGTGCCGTCGATCGTCGCAATATCGGCCGGGTCCCCGGACAGCACCGCCCAGCGAAACGGTCCGACACCGCGGCAGAACAGCGGCCGGATATAGGCCGGGACGAAGCCCGGGTATGAGAAGGCCTCCGCTACGCCACCGTCACGGGCCTCACCTCGCAGGTTGTTGCCATAATCGAAAACATACGCACCGCGTCGGACGTACTCGAGCATCCCCTCGACGTGGCGCACGATCGACGCGCGCGCACGCCGGAGGTACTCGTCCGGATCGGACACCCGCAGCGCGTCGGCCTCGGCGACCGCCAATCCCTGCGGGACGTAGCCGTTCAATGGATCGTGCGCCGCCGTCTGATCGGTGACGAGATCGAAGTGCTCGCCGCGCGAGGCGAGCTCCGGCACGACGTCCGCGGCGTTCGCGAGCAGCCCCACCGACAGGGGCCGCCGCTCCGACGCCGCCGTGCGCACCCGGGCGAGCGCGTCGTCGAGCGAGTCGGTCGCCTCGTCGAGGTAGCGCGTCCCGAGCCGACGCTCGATCCGGTGCGGATCGACCTCGACGCAGAGGATCGCGGCCCCGGCCATCGTCCCGGCGAGCGGCTGCGCGCCGCCCATTCCGCCGAGGCCGGCGGTGAGGATCGTCCGGCCGCGCAGGTCGGGCGAGCCGAAGTGCTTCTCGCCGGCCGCGGCGAACGTCTGGTACGTCCCCTGCAGGATGCCCTGCGTCCCGATGTAGATCCACGACCCCGCGGTCATCTGGCCGAACATCGTCAGCCCCTCGGCCTCGAGCCGCCGGAACTCGTCCCACGTCGCCCACCTCGGAACGAGCAGCGAGTTGGCGATGAGCACGCGCGGCGCGTGCTCGTGCGTCGTGAACACGCCGACCGGCTTGCCGCTCTGCACGAGCAGGGTCTCGTCCGCGCCGAGCTCGAGCAGCGCGCCGACGATCGCGCGCAACGCCTGGTGACTTCGCGCCGCGCGCCCCGAGCCGCCGTAGACGATCAGCTCCTCGGGCTTCTCCGCGACCTCGCGGTCGAGGTTGTTCAACAGCATCCGCAGCGGCGCCTCGGTCGACCACTGCCGCGCGTTCAGCCGCGTCCCGCGCGGCGCGCGAATCGCCGACAGGTCCCCGCACAGCGCATCGACGCGCTCGGCCAGTGTCTCGGTGACGCTCATCGCAACTCCCCTACCTCGGCTTCGACGGCGGCGAGCAGCGAGCCGTCTCGGATTGCGCTCGCCGTCGTCTCGATGTCCGGTGCGAGCGACCGGTCGTCGCCGAGCCGCGGCGACAGCTCGCGCACGGCCGCCCGGGTCGCACGCACCCCGACGCCCGGTTCGAGCGGCGCATGGAACTCGACCGCCTGCGCGCCGGCGAGCAGCTCGATCGCGAGCGCCCGCTCGCAGTTGGCGAGCACCTGCCACGCCTTCAGGCCGGCGGCGTTCCCCATCGACACGTGATCCTCCTGTCCCGCGCTGGTCGGAATCGAGTCGACCGACGCGGGATGGCACAGCACCTTGTTCTCCGACACGAGCGACGCGGCGACGTACTGCGGGATCATGAAGCCGCTGTTGAGACCTCCGTCCGTCGTCAGGAACGCCGGCAGCCCGTCGGAGAGATTCGGATTCACGAGCCGCTCGACGCGCCGCTCCGAGATGCTCGCCAGCTCCGACGCAGCCATCGCGAGCGCGTCGAGCGCGAACGCGAGCGGCTGACCGTGGAAGTTGCCGTTCGAGACCAGCATGTCGTCGTCGACGAGCACGAGCGGATTGTCGGTCGCGGCGTTGAGCTCGACCGACACCGTGGAGTCGACGTAGTCGAGGAGGTCGCGCGATGCGCCGTGAACCTGCGGCGCGCAGCGGAGCGAGTAGGCGTCCTGCACCTTGTCGCACCACCGGTGCGCCTCGATGATCGATGAGCCGTCGAGCAGACGGAGCACGTTCGCCGCCGAGTCGCCCTGACCGCGCAGCGGCCGCAGCGCGTGGATCTGCGGCAGGAACGACGTGCGCGATCCTTGCAGCGCCTCGAGCGACTGCGCGCACGCGAGGTCGGCAGCGCGCGCAAGCCGGCGCGCACGCACGAGGCCGAGCGACGCGAACGCCGCCATGAACTGCGTGCCGTTGATCAGCGACAGCCCCTCCTTCGCCGCGAGTCGGAGCGGCTGGAGCCCGGCCCGCGTGAGCGCCTCGAGCCCGGGAAGCCGCTCGCCGTCGAGGAACGCCTCGCCCTCGCCGACGAGCGGGAGCGCGAGGTGCGCGAGCGGAGCGAGATCGCCGGACGCGCCGACCGAGCCGCGGCCCGGCACGACGGGGAGGACGCCACGGTTCAGGCACTCGAGCAGGAGCTCGACCGTCTCGACGCGGGCGCCGGACGTCCCCTTGGCGAGCGTGTTCGCGCGCAGCAGCATCGCCGCGCGGACGATCTCGTCGTCGTACGGGTCGCCGACGCCGCACGCGTGCGAGCGGAGCAGCCGGAGCTGGAGCTCCTCCGTCAGCTCCTCCGGGATCGAGCGCGAGACGAAACGGCCGAAGCCGGTGTTGACGCCGTACGTGTGCTCGCTCGACCCGTGTGCGTGGCGCTCGACGACCTCCCGCGCGAGGCGCATCTTCTCCCGGGCGGCGTCGCTGAGGGCGGCGGCGTCGCGGTCGACCGCCACGGCCCAGACGTCGGCGACCGTCAGGTCGTCGCCGGTGAGGCCGATCGCGGTGCGCTGGGCCACGAGGCGAGTGTACGACGTGTCCCGCCCGACGGCGCACTAAGGTCGGGAGAGCATGCCCAGGAACGGCGTTTCACTGCTGCGCGTCCGCGGGCTCTTCACGCTGTTCGGCGTCTCCGAGTCCGCGTTCGTCCCGTTCCTCCCGCTGCTCCTCACCGATCGCGGCCTCAGCCCGCAGGCCGTCGGCGCGGCGCTCGCGGTGATGTCGGCCGTGGCCTTCGCCGTCGCCCCGCCGTGGGGGTATCTCGCCGACCGCGTGATCGGCCGCGAGCGGACGCTCGCGATCTGCCTGATCGGAACCGTCGGCGGGTCGCTGCTGCTCTCCTTCGCCCACGGTGCGGTTGCGCTCTCGGTCGCCGGATCGGTCGTCTTCCTCTTCCGTGCGCCCAACAACGCACTCGCGGACGCGCTCGCGCTCGACCGGCTCGGGCCTGACCGGCGGAGCGCGTACGGCGGTGTCCGGCTCTGGATGAGCGCGTCGTTCGCCGTCGGAGCGATCGTCTGGGGCGGTGTGATGGAGGCGTTCGGAATCGGCTTGATGGCGCCGCTCTACGCGGCCTGCACGGGGCTGAACGCGCTCCTCGTCGTCGGCGTCTTCCGAGGCCGCTGGCCCCGGCCGCTCCGCACGGGCACGTCGACGCGCGCGCTGGGCGCGGTGCTCGCCTCGCCCGCCGTCGTGTTGTTCCTCCTGGCGCTCTTCCTCTCGTTCGCGCCGTACGCCGCGGCGTACAACTTCGCCGCCGTCCGGATCGCCGCGCTCGGCGGCGGCGCCGTGCTCGTCGGGCTCGCAGCCGGCCTGCAGGCGGCGGCTGAGGTGCCGAGCATGATGGCGACCGTCCGGCTCGCGCGGCGCGTTCGTCCCGCGGGTGTGTTCGCGACCGGCGCGGCGCTCTCGGTGATCGTCTACGCGATCTGGGCCGTCGTCGGCAATCCGGCCGCGCTCGCCACGGCGCGTATCGTCGCCGGGCTCGGCTTCGGGCTCACGTCGGTGGCGATGGTCGTGATCACCGACGAGCTCGTGCCGGCGGGCCTGCGCGCAACCGGCCAGGCGGCGTCGAAGGCGGTCGCGATGGGGCTTGCCCCCGTGCTGGGAGTGCTCGGCGGCGGCATCGTCTACGGCTATGCCGGGCCGGCCGCCCTCTTCGTCGTCGCCGGGGTGATGACCGCGTTCTCGGCGCTCGCCGCCCGGTCGGCGGCGGCGGCGCGGCTACGCCCCGTCGAGCATGCGTAGCTCGAGCACGCGCGACGCGTCGAAGCCGTCGATCCGCAGCGCCCGGCCGGCGACCGCGGCCGCCGCGCCACCCGGCATCAGGCCGACGAGCTCCGAGCCGGCGACCTCGACGCCGCGGGCGGCCGCCTCGCGCTCGATCGCGGCGACCAGCTCGTCGAGCGGCGAGGCCTGCCAGTCCTCGACGTTCATGCTGACCTGGGCGTGCCCCGCGCGCGGAAGCAGCAGCCCCAGCGCGCGGACGCCGGGGAAGCCGCCGTCGCGCTCGCGCACCGCGCGGGCGATCGCCTGCGCAGCCTCGAGGTCGCGACCGACGAGGTTGACGTTGAACGCGATCAGCGGCCGCCGCGCGCCGACGATCACACCGCCGGCCGACGGATCGAGCACGCGCGGGCCGTAGTCCGGCGCGAGCTCTCCCGCGTCGATCCGCCGCTGCAGCTCCCCCGGTCCGCCGCGCCGGAAGAACGCCGGCCCGCGGCCGGGCGCGAGCTCGCCGTACAGGAAGACCGGCAGTCCGAGCTCGCCGCCGATCCGCTTCGCCAGCTCGCGCGCCGTCGCGCACGCGCGCGCCGTGTCCTCCGGACGCACCGGCACGACCGGGACGACGTCGGCGACGCCGATCCGCGGATGGGCGCCCTCGTGACGGCGAAGGTCGATCCGCTCGCGCGCGACCTCGATCCCGGCCAGCAGCGCGGCCACGAGCTCGCCGGCCTCGCCGACGAGCGTGAACACGGACCGGTTGTGATCCTCGTCCGTGTGGACGTCGAGCAGATCGGCGCGCTCGGCGAGCGCGCGGCCGATCGCCTTGACGACGGCGCGGTCGCGCCCCTCCGAGAAGTTCGGTACCGCCTCGAGCGGCAGCTGCACGCAGGGAGCCTACGACTCGGCGGCGAGGACGCGCGCGCATTCCTCGCACACCTGCGGTGGCACGAGCCCGAGCCGCACTCCCAGGGAGAACGCCTTGCAGCCGACGCAGAGGCCGAACGCTGCCTCGAGCGACGCGAACACGGCGAGGACGGCGACGAGCGCGAACGCGGCCGTGTGCTGGCCGGCGCCCCAGTAGAGGAGCGTCGCGGTCACCGTGAAGACCGCGCCGATCGTCTGCGCGAACCGCTTCGCCGGACCCGGCGAGTAGCGGTGACGCACGTCGAGCCGCGGCGTCACCACGCGCGTCGCGAGCAGCCCGAGCGGGCTCAGCGTCGGCCCCGTCAGCGCCCGCGCGACGAAGCCGTACGCGAGCACCGGGATGAGCCAGCCCTGCTGGAATGCGATCGTGACGACCGCGAGCACGGCCACCACCCCGGCGACGAACCGGGCCGAAGTCTCGTTGACGGGGTTCGGGAACGAGAAGAGCGAGCCCATGCTTCAAAAAAGATAGCGGGTCATGGCCGAGCGACCACGGACCTACAGGACGATCGCCTCGCTCCAGCGGGCCACCGCGCGCTGCCGCGCGTGCGCCGAGGCCGGCTTCCCGCTCGAGTCGCTGCCGGTGCGCGCGCCCGCCGCGGGCCAGCGCGCGTATCTCTTCGGCCAGGCGCCGGGCGCCGTCGAGGGCGAGCAGCGGCTGCCGTGGCGCGGCCGCGCCGGCCGGGCGCTGCGCCGCTGGCTCGAGCTCGACGAGGACGCGTTCTACGCGACCTTCTACTGCGCGTCGGTGACGCGCTGCTACCCGGGCAAGGCGCCGTCGGGCCGGGGCGACCGCACGCCGGCGCCCGAGGAGCAGCGCCTCTGCGAGCGCTGGCGCGACCTCGAGCTCGAGCTCCTCCACCCCGGCCTGATCGTCACCGTCGGCGGACTCGCCCTGCGCCGCATGCTCGGCAAGACCGAGCTGACGCGCTGCATCGGCGAGTGCTTCGAGCGCGACGGCGCGGTCGTCGTCCCACTCCCGCATCCGTCCGGCGCGAGCGGCTGGCTCAACGCGCCGGCGAACCGCGAGCGGCTCGCGCGCGCCCTCGCGCTCGTCCGCGACGAGCTCGACCGGCTCGCATAGGCTCGCGCTGTGGACGTCGTCGACACGGCGCAGTGGCTCGCGGACGAGGTTCTCTTCCCCGCCGCGCTCGCCACGGACGCGGCGGACGCCGTCCCCGCCGGGCTGCTCGACGCGCTCGCGGACGCCGGGCTGTACGGGCTCGCCGGACCCGAGTCGGCCGGCGGGCTCGACGCCGACTTCCCGACTGCGACCGCCGTCTGGGAGGCGCTGTCCTCCGGCTGCCTGACGACGGCGTTCGTCTGGGGCCAGCACATCGGCGCCACGCTTGCCGCAGCCGGGAGCGAGAACGGCGCGGTCCGCGCCCGGCTGCCGGCGCTGTGCAGCGGCGCGCAGCGGGCCGGGCTTGCGCTCGGCGGCGCGCTGCCGGGACCGCCGCGGCTCGTCGCCCGCGAGACGGACGACGGCTGGATCTTCGACGGCGGTTCGCCGTTCGTCTCCGGCTGGGGCCGGATCGACGTCGTCCACACTGCGGCGCGCACCGACGACGGCCGCCTCGTGTGGGCGTTCGTCGACGCCGTCGAGAGCGAGACGCTCGAGGTAGAGCCGCTTCGACTCGTCGCGCTGAACGCGACCGCGACCGTGCGGACGACGTTCCGCGCGCACGCGGTGCACGCCGAGCGCGTGACGTCGGTCTCGCCGTTCGCCGAGCGGCCGACGCCGCCGGAGGTACTGCGGCTGCACGCAGCGTCTGCACTCGGCGTCGCCTCCCGCTGCTGCCGGCTGCTCGGCCGCTCGCCGCTCGACGACGAGCTCGCCGACTGCCGCACCGAGCTCGACCGGCTCGACCCGGAGACGATCGAGGCCGCGCGCGCCGCGGCCGGCGAGCTGGCGCTGCGCGCGTCGGCGGCGCTGCTGGCCGCCCGCGGCAGCGGCTCACTACTGCTCGACGATCACGCCCAACGACTCGCGCGCGAAGCGCTCTTCGTCCTCGTCTACGCCCTCCGCCCCGCGTCGCGGGAGGCGCTGCTCGCCCGCCTCGACGCCGCCTGACCTCGGCGTGCGTGGAGGAGGAACTCGACCGCGCCCCGGCTTCCCGGTACCGGCGACTCCACCACTCCCGCCACCGTCCACCCCGCGCGCTCGATCCCGTCCGAGGCGCGTTCGATCGCCTGCGCGAGTCGCATCGCGCCGACCGGGGGCTCGCCGACTCCGAGCTCGAACTGCGGCTTGACGAGCGCGACGAGATCCGCGTCCGCGGCGATTGCGACACGGCCCTCGAGCTGCGGCACGGCCCGCGCGAGCGACACGTAGGAGAGATCGACCGTCACGATCCCGACGCTCTCCGGCACGAGCTCCGGGCCGAGCTCGCCGATGTTCGTCCGCTCGAGGTCGACGACGCCGGGATGCTGCCGGAGCGAGCCGAGAAGCTGCCCGTGGCCGGCGTCCACGGCGTAGACGCGTGCAGCCCCGTTCTCGAGCAGCACGCGCGTGAACCCACCGGCGGCGGCGCCGAGATCCAGCGCGACGCGGCCGCGCGCGGACACGCCGAACGCACGCAACGCGAAGCGGAGCTTCGCCTCGCCCCGCAGCGGTCGGTCGCGCCGGAGCGCGATCGACGCGTCCCGCCGGACGAGGGACGCGGGATTGCTGACGACGCGGCCGTCGACGAGCACGCGGCCTGACCGGATCGCCTCCGCAGCGTCGATGTCCGGATGGGCCCGTGCGACGAGCCGGTCGAGTGCGCGCAGACGCGCGCCGCCCTTGCGGGCCATGAGCTTCCTCCTTCCCGAGTGCCTGGTCGTGGACAGGCACCGGAAGGAGGCGCGCGAGCATTCGTCGCGGCGCCAGGCCGCTTCCTCGTCTACCGCTACGTGAAGGGCGTCACGCGACGGAGTCTACGACCGCAGGGCGGCCGCCTCTAGACGTGCGCCACGGCGACGAGCCGGCGGTGCTCGTCGGCGAACGGCTCGCCGTCCTCGCCGAACGCCTCGACGCGCGCGAACCCGGCGGCGAGGAGCCAGTCGCGCAGCTCCGGGAACGTCGGCGTACGGATGAACATGTCGTAGCGACGCGTCTCGCCGCCGCGGATCGCGATGAACGACGACTCGACGCCGCCCCGGGCGGGGTCGTGACGGCGGAGCTCCAGCAGGAAGTCCCCGTCGCGCTCGCGCACGCCCGCCGGCTGGAACCGGCGCATGAGCGACGTCACGCTCATCGTCTCGAGCGCGAACCGCCCGCCCGGCCTCAGCGCGCCGCGCACGTCGCGGAGGATCCCGTGCAGCTCGTCGTCCGGGTGGTACCCGAACGCCGTGAACCAGTTGAAGACGCGGTCGAACCGCCCTTGCCACGGGATCGCGCGCATGTCGCCGTGCACGTACTCGACCTCGACGCCGCGCGCCGCCGCGTCCTCGCGCGCCCGCTCGAGGAACAGCTCCGACGAGTCGAGTCCGGTGACACGGACGCCGCGCGCCGCGAGCCGGTTCGCCAGCCGCCCGTGCCCGCACGCGAGGTCGAGCACCTCCATCCCCGGCTCGAGCTCGAGCAACGTCCAGATGAGGTCCGCCTGGCGGTCGGAGAGCTCCTCGGGCAGTATCGCCTCCCAGAAGTACAGGTAGTCCTCGCCGAACAGCTCGTCGTAACCGGCCACCGGGGCAGCGTACGCGCCGTAGAGTCGCCGGATGAGCATCTCCGCCGTCCTCGACGACGCGTTCCGCATCTACCGCAGGATGTTCGGCCGCTCGGTCGTCGTCGCCGGCCTCGTGTTCGCCGTCGTCGGGCTCGCCGAGGCGCTGGCCGCGCGGCGGGCGACGTCACTCGTCACCCTCGTCTCGCTCCTGCTCAGCCTCGTCGGCGGGCTGCTCGTGCAGGGCGCCCTCGTCTTCGCGGTCCGCGACCTCCACGAGAACCGCCCGATCGAGCCGGCGCGCGAGCTCGTCGACCGGACGCGCGAGCGGCTCGGCACGCTGCTCGGCGCCTCCCTCGTCTACGGACTCGGCGTCGCCGTCGGCCTGTTGCTGCTGATCGTGCCCGGCCTGATCGCCGTCGCGCGCTGGGCGCTGATCGTCCCGCTCGTCGTGATCGAGCACCGCGGCTGGCGCGACGCGTTCGCCCGGTCGAACGAGCTCGTGCGCGGGCAGACCGGGCGCGTCCTCGTGCTCGTCGTCGTCGCGAACCTGATCACGGGGATCGTCTCGTTCGGCATCGGCAGCCTCTTCGGCTTCCTGCCGAGCTTCCCCGCGATCTGGATCGGCAGCGCCGTCGCGGGCGCGCTCACGGTCCCCTACCAGGCCCAGGTGCTGACCGTCCTCTACTACCGGCTCACCGAGCCGGAGCGGGCGATGCTCCCTCCCGCCGCTCAAGCTCGTTGACATTTGGGCCGATAACGGCCCCGTGACCGACTACGCGACGACGGCCCCCGCACGCGGGCGCGTCCGGCTCTCCGTGGACGCGGTCCTCTCGCAGGCGTGGGCGCTCTACAAGCGCCTGTTCCTCCGCTCCGTGCTGATGGCCGGGATCGTCTTCGGCGCGCTCAACCTCCTCCGGACGTTCCTCCGGAACGGCGCCGCCGGGGCCATCCTCGCCCTGCTGCTGCTCGTGCTGACGGTCGCCGGGACGGCGCTGCTCGAGGGTGGGCTCGTCGCGATCGTCCGCGGGCTGCACGCCGACGGCGACGACGACGCGACCGTCCAGGAGGCGCTCGGCCGCGCCGGCGGCGAGCTGGGCAAGCTCGTGAGCGTCTCGCTGCTCAGCGCACTCGGCGTCGGCTTCGGCTTCATGCTCCTCATCGTCCCCGGCTGCATCCTGCTGACGCGCTGGGCGGTGGCGGTGCCCGTCGCGATGCTCGAGCGGGGCAACGCGCGCGACGCGCTCCGGCGCTCGTCGGCGATGGTCGCCGGCAACGGCTGGACCGTCTTCTGCACGCTGGTCGTCGTCGGCTTGCTCACCGGGATCGTGAGCATCCCGTTCGCGATCGTCTCGGCGCATGCCGGCGCGATCGGCTGGTGGGTGGCGGTGACGCTCGCATCGATGCTGACCGCTCCGTACGCGGCGCACGTGATCACGGTGATGTACTACCTGCTCGCCGAGCCGGAGCGGCCGGTCGTGCTCGAGCCCGGCCACCGGTGGCAGTCCGTCTGGAACGAGCAGGCCGGCGCGGCGCAGACCGGTGACGCAGCGGCCGCCTCTGCCGCCGAGTCGATCGACGCCGAGTACCAGCGCCGCTTCGACGAGTATCAGCAGCGCTGGGGCGGCGACCGCTAGCCACCCGCGTGCAGGCGCTTCCACGCCTGCGCCATCGCGATCCGCTGCGCGATCGTCGGATGGTTCTCGAGCGCGAGGTACTCCCAGGTCGGCGGGCTCGGCTCGTCGAGCGTCGTCGGCACGAAGCGGCGGAAGAGCGCGGTCGCCGCGGCGGGATCGCGCGTCGTCCGCAGCGCCATCCAGTCCGCCTCCGCCTCCTGGTGGCGTGAGATCGCGTTCTCGAGCGGGAGCGCGAGCAGGCCGAGCACGACGAGGACGAGCAGCGCGAGCGGAACGGCCTCCGGCTGTCCCATCCCGCCCCGCCTCCGCGTCGCACGCGCGACCAGATACGCCCCCGGGAACGCGAAGAGCGCGTACCACGCGACGTCCTTCCAGATGTGGTTGCGCGCGAGGTGGCCGAGCTCGTGCGCGATCACGACGCGCAGCTCCGGGTCGGTGAAGCGCCCGTCCAGGAACGTGTCCCAGATCACCACGCGCCGGCTCGGGCCGAGTCCCGTCGCCTCCGCGTTGGGGAGCGGCGTCGACCCGCGCACCGGCTCGACGACGATGGGAACGTGCACGTGCTCGATCCGCTCGAGCGGGCGCGCCTGCGCGAGCAGCCGCGTGTTGTGGAGCGGATGCGTTCCGAGCAGGTACGGCGTCACGAACGCGGACAGCGTCGCGAGCCCGACGAACACCGGCGCCGCCGGGATCCACCAACGCTCGCCGACGCGTCGCGCGAGCCCCATCACGATCGCGAGCGCGAGGCAGAGGAACACGAACCGGGCGCCGAGACCGAGCCAGTTCCCGAAGATCTCCGTGACGTAGCCGACGTTCGTCAGGTGATGGCGCCGCTGCCACCAGAGCGACGCGACGTCGGCCGGAAGCTCCGCGAGCCAGAGCAGCGCGAAGCCGATCATCCCGAGCAGCATCCCCGTCCCGATCGGCCCCGCCGCCGACTCTCGCATGAACCGCGGGCCGCGCTTCGCGTAGAGCGTGAACACGACGAGCTCGACGATCACCGCCAGCAGCCAGACGACGTCCGTGAAGCGCCCGTACGAGGCCGCCGCGTGCAACTGCGCCGGCGTGAAGTACCGGTGCACGTCGACGTGCGGCAGGCGCAGCGACGACGGCACGCGTGTCTGCCAGAGGAGATCCGCCGAGACCGCCCACACCGCCGCGAGCGCCGCGACGAGCGCAGCGCGCCCGACGCGCCGGCGACTCACCAGGCGTATTGCGGCTCGACCGTCGGCTCGGTCTCCGGCTCCGGGGCGCCGCCCTCGAGCGGGCTCGCGTGCGGGTACGCGTCCGTCAGGAGGAAGAAGTAGGCGTTCGCCTGCGACGAGTACCGCAGCGCGTACGCGGAGAGGTTGCGGAGCCCGTACGGCGCAGACCCGCGGACGAGCGCGACGAACCACGTGAGGAAGGCCGCGACGCACAGCCCCGAGCCCAGGGCCCCGCTGATGATCGACGCCGGGATCAGGAGCACGAGCCGGAAGAACGTCTTCCACCTGTTCTGGCGCGCCGGCTCCGGGAGCACGAGGTCGAGGGGATACCGGCCGGTCTCGCCGGTGAATCCCGGGAACGGGTTCGCGACGAGGAAGAGGTAGGCGGCGACGTGGAGCCCGTACCGGACGAACCGCGCGTTGAACCGGTGCAGCGACCCGGCGGGCGTCCCCGCGACCAGCGTCACGAACCAGTTGAGGAAGACCGCGACGAGCGCCGCGATCGCCCAGAGCCCGAGCCAGACGAGGTGCGGGACCGCCAGCAGCAGCCGGAAGAAGACGGTCAGCCGCGACCGCCGCAGGTCGTCGGCGTCGCCCACGAGATGGACCGGATGCACGGGCGGCCGCTCGACGCCGGCGAGCATCGCCGCCGGGTCGGCGTTCGGGTACCGGTCGGTGACGAACAGCAGGTAGGCGAGCGACTGGGCGCCGTAGCCGAGACCGTACGCACCGGCGTCGCGGAGGCCCTTCGGCATCCGGCCGAGGACGACGCTCGCGAACCAGCCGAGGAAGGCGGCCGCCGTGGCGAGCCCGCCGTTGGTCGAGGTGTACGTGACCGTACCGCCGTGCTTGCTCGACGACGCGCTGAAGCTCGTCGTCGGACCGCCCACGAGCGCCGCGGTGACGGCGAGCGCAGGCAGCACGAGGACGATCCGGAACAGCGTCACGAGCCGCCGCTGCGGCTCCGGCGGCGGCAGCCTCAGATCGATCGGGTACTCGCCCTCCTCGCCGGCGAAGCCCGGGTACGGGTTGCCGACGAGATGGAGGTATGCCTCCAGGTGCGTGAGGTAGCGGATGTACGAGCACATGAAGCGGTGCAGCCCCGCGGCCGGCCGGCCGGCGATCAGCGTGATCGCCCACTGGACGATCGCGACGAAGAAGACCGCGATCGTCCACAGCGCGACCCAGACGTAATGCGGGATCGCGAGCAGGAGCCGGAAGAAGACGGTCAGCCGGCTGCGGCGGAGATCGTCCTCGACGACGAGCTGCACGGGATGCGCCTGCACACCCGGGAGTTATGACGGACCCGGCGGACGTATGCTGCCGCGGTGACGCTCGAAGGCGACATCGATCCGCAGACCGAGGAGCGGATCGAGCACCCCGCCCCGGCGGAGGCCGAGCGCGAGGCGCGGCTGACGCCGCGCGAGGCGGTCGCGCGGATGCGGATCAACGTGCCCGTCCGCGGCAACCGCAAGCTCCGCACGATCGTCGAGCGCGTGAACGCCGACGACCAGCTGAAGGGCTGGTGGCACGTCTCGAACGTGAACGCCGTCGCGCGCATGGGGATCAACGACCACTCGTGGGTGCACATCCAGATCGTCACGAACATCGCGCTGAAGCTCCTCCGCCAGCTGACGAAGCACCACGTCGAGCCGGCGATGGTCCGCGACTACGGGATGACGAACGAGGACGCCGAGGTCGTGGTGACGCTCGCCGCGCTGACCCACTGCGTCGGCATGTCCATCCACCGGCACGGGCACGAGGACTTCAGCCTCTTCCTCGCCGAGCCGAAGCTGCGCGAGCTGCTCGAGGGGATCTACGAGGAGCCCGACCTGACGGTCGTCGTCTCCGAGGTGCTGCAGGGAATCACGAGCCACCGCGCCGACGGCGAGCCGCTGACGCTCGAGGCGGGCATCATCCGCGTCGCCGACGCGCTCGACATGGCGAAGGGCCGTTCCCGGATCCCGTTCGAGCGCGGCCGCGTGTCGATGCACTCCCTCTCGGCGGCGGCGATCGAGGACGTGACGATCAGCGACGGCGAGGAGCGGCCGATCCTGATCGAGATCCGGATGAACAACTCGTCCGGGATCTTCCAGGTGGACGAGCTCCTCAAGGCGAAGCTCCTCGGCTCGGGCCTGGAGCCGTACGTCGAGGTGGTCGCGCACATCGACACGGAGACGGAACAGCGCCTCGTCCCGGTCTACCGGCTCGAGATCTGAGAGCTGCGGGGCAGGGATTCGAACCCCAACTTCCTGATCCAGAGTCAGGCGTCCTACCGTTAGACGACCCCGCAACGGGTCGGCGGCAAGTGTAGCGAGCGATCCTTCGCCGGCCACGTCCTGGGGCCGACCCGGGGACGTGGCCGGTACCATGGGCGACGCGGGTCTCCCGCCCAGTCGTCGCAGCCGACCGCAACACGGCGGCAGCGAGTGGACGAGATGAGACCGGAGATGATCGCCCAGCTGATCGGCGCCGCCCTGAACATGGGGGCGTTCGGCCTGCTCCACTTCGAGATCGCGGCGGCGTCCGCGCTCCGCTACCTGATCCCCAACCTGCTCGGGTCGATCGTCCTCGTCGTCACCGCGTACATCGACCGCCAGTGGGGCTTCCTGCTGCTCGAGGCGGCGTGGGTCGTCGTGCTCGCGCACGCGATCGCGGCCCGGCGGCCCGCGACGCACTGAGCAACCGGAGCCGCACCGGCTCCCGGTACCCTGGCGCGACATGCGCTCGATGCTCGCCGTGGTGGTGGTGCTCGCCGGAGTCTCGACCCTCGCAGCGTCGAGCGGT
Organism: Gaiellaceae bacterium; assembly: GCA_035541175.1. GTDB lineage: Bacteria > Actinomycetota > Thermoleophilia > Gaiellales > Gaiellaceae > Palsa-739. Next base: position 15,857 of record DATKNT010000072.1, on the reverse strand, counting down.
GCGGCCGCGGCGTCGCAGCCGCTGCCCTTGCGCGCGCGGGTGCTCCAGGCCGGTGAGCTCGCCGGGTTCCGGCCCGATCACGGGCTCGCGCGGTATCCGTCGGCGGCGCTGTGGGTGCAGTCCGACCCGACGCTGAGCCCGGCGCAGCGCGCCGCCGAGGTCGCGCGGCTGCGCCGCGAGGGCTTCAAGGGGCTCGCCCAGCAGTTCTACGCGCACGGCACGACGCAGGAGGGCGTCTCCTGGGTGATGCAGCTCGGCTCCGCCGCGGCGGCGCGCGCCGAGCTCGCGACGAGCTTCGACAAGTACCGGACGCAGGACATCGCCATGGGCGCGAGGTTCACGCCGTACGCGGTCGCGGCCATCCCCGGCGCGCGGGGATACGGACTGCGCGGCGGCGGCCAGGCCGGCGAGAACGTCTTCTTCGCCGACGGTCCCTTCCTCTACCTCGTCGGCGTGGGCTGGCCCACCGCCGGCGCGCACCCGCCGACGCGCGCGGGACTGATCGCCGCGGCGACGCGGCTCTACAAGCGCGTACACGGCCACCCGGCCGGCTAGCGTCGTCGGCTCAGCGGACGGTGAACTTCGCCGTCTTCGACGCCGTGCCGCTCGTCGACGACGTGATCGTCACGGTCACCAGCAGCTTCTTGCCCCTCACCTTCGTCTTCGGGATGGTGACGGTGACCTGCGCGACGCCGTTGGAGAACTGCTGGGTGTGCGCGATCGCCGCCGTCCCGAGCGTCGAGGTGCTGACCATCGTGCCGTCCGTCATCGCCTGAGCGTTGTCGCTCCGCGTCACGGTGAAGCTGACCGTGACCGTCTTTCCCGCCTTCACGGCCGGCGACGCGACGCCGGCGGCGATCACCGGCAGCACCGGCGGCGCCGGCGTCGTCGCGGTCACCGTCACGGTGTTGTTGGCCGGAACCGGGTCCCCGACCGGTCCGGCCGGGCCCGAGTAGCTCGTCACCGCGGTCAGGGCGTGGTCGCCGGTCGCGGTCACCTTGGCGACGACGGTCACGTGTCCGACCGGCGCCGTGTTCGCGAGCCAGTCGAGCGAGCAGTGCACCGTCGTCGCCCCGGTCGAGGTGCAGCCCGTGCCCCGGTCGGTGTAGGTCGAGACGAGCTGGACGTTCGAGGGAAGCGTGACGTCGACGAGGACGTTGAGCGCGGGCTGGGAGTTCGCGTCGGTCACCGTGAGCTGCCAGGTGAGCGTGTCGCCGATCTGAGCCTGTGTCGGGCTCACCGTCCCGGTCAGCTGGAGGTCGGCGACGCCGCACGTGGAGCCCGGAACGCAGTCGGAGACAACCTTCGGCGCCGCGGATGCGACGGCGGCTCCGTACAGGAGCACTGCCACGACGGCGCTGACGGCGGCCACACGCATCGGACTCACATCATTACAGACGCATCGGATGCCGTCCCGGTTGGCCCGGCGCCGCGACGGCGAACAACAGCACGGCCGTGAACTCGATCCAGCCCGACCGGTCCTCTCCTCGCCTGCTTGCGCTGACATCTCTCTCCTTTGTGGTCGTTAGGCGGACACACCGTGCGCGACGGCGTGGATGGCCGCGTGCTCGTGGAGCGCCTGCTCGTCCTCTCCTCCCGCGGGCTTGAGGTCGAAGGTGACCTGCTTGAGGGTGCCGGTGAACGCGTACGGAGCCTTCGACTCGTAGTCGAGGTCGACGACGAGGCCGTTGTCGCGGCCCATGTCCATCCCGGCGTACGACGTCGGTGAGATCGGGATGGTGTGGTCGAGCCTTCCCTCCCCGATCTGCTCGCCGTTGGCCCAGAGGGTGACGGTGCCGCCGCTCCCGGGCTTCGGCTCGTCTGTCTCGAACAGCATCTTCACCGTCACGTCGCCCATCGGGATCGGCTTCGTCGACGTCTGCCGGTACTGCTCGACGCCGAGGAACGAGTAGGAGTGGTTGAGGAGGCCCTCGCCGTCGATCCAGAGGGCCCAGCCGCCGATGAAGTCGGCGTTCGCGACGAGCACGCCCTCGGCGCCGCCCTCCGGCACCGTCAGCTCCGCCTCGATCGCGTACGAGCGCCCGTAGATCCTCGGCACGAGACCGCGGTTGACGTTCTCGACGTCACCGGCGTAGGTGTGGCGCGTCTGGGTCGGGATCGGCGGCAGGTCGCCCATGAAGACGGCGACGCAGCCGAACAGCGGCAGCACGTGGTTGCGCTCCGCCTCCTCCCAGAAGAAGGCCTTCAGCTCCTCGAGCTTCTCCGGGTTCTTCTCGGCGAGATCGTTCGCCTGCGAGAAGTCGTCCGGCAGGTAGTAGAGCTCCCACGGATCGGCGTCGGGATCCCAGCCCGAGCCCGGCCCCCACCGCCTGAGCGTCTCGGGTGAGAGATCCCAGGGGAGCCGGTCGAGCTTCGCACAGGCCCACCAGCCGTCCTGGTAGATCGCCCGGGAGCCGGCGAACTCGAAGTACTGGACGGTGTGGCGCTCCTCGGCGGTCGCGTCGTCGAACGTCTCGAGGAAGCTCGTCCCGTCCATCGGCTCCTGCGCGATGCCGTCCACCGTCTTCGGCTCGGGGATCCCGGCCGCCTCGAGGATCGTCGGGCCGACGTCGATCACGTGCGTGAACTGCGAGCGCACGTCGCCGCTCGGCTTGATCCCCTTCGGCCAGGCGACGACCATCGGGTTGCGCGTGCCGCCGAGGTGGCTCGCGATCTGCTTGCCGAACTGGAACGGCGTGTTCCCGGCCCAGGCCCAGGCGGCGGCGCAGTGCGGCGCCGTGTGCGGGCCGCCGAGGGCCTCGATCCCGCCGTACTTCTCGATCAGCTCGAGCTGCTGCTTCGGATCGAGGACGATGCCGTTCAGGAACGTCATCTCGTTGAACGAGCCCGTCGTCGTCCCCTCCATGCTCGCGCCGTTGTCGCCCCAGATGTAGAAGACCAGGGTGTCGTCGAGGTCGCCGAGCTCCTCGACCGCATCGAGCAGCCGGCCGACGTGGAAGTCGGCGTTCGCCTGGTAGCCGGCGTACACCTCCATCTGCCGTGCGTACAGCGTCTTCGATTCGTCGTCGAGCGAGTCCCAGGCCGGGAAGATGTCCGGCCGCGGGGTCAGCACCGCGTCCTGCGGGATGATGCCGAGCTTCTTCTGGTGCTCGAAGATCTCCTCGCGCATCGCGTCCCAGCCCTCGTCGAACCTCCCCTTGAACCTGTCCGCCCATTCCTTGGCGACGTGGTGCGGAGCGTGCGCGCAGCCGGTCGAGTAGTACATGAACCACGGCTTGTCCCCGTCGTGCCCGCGCACGCCGTGCAGCCACTCGATGGCCTTGTCGGTCATGTCCTCGGGGAAGTAGTACTGCCGGCCGTCCTTGCCCTCGGGAACGCCGATCGTCTTGTTGTCCTGCGTGACGAGCGTGTCCCACTGGCCGGCCGCGCCGCTCAGGAACCCGTAGAAGCGCTGGAAGCCCCAGCCCTGCGGCCAGTGCGTGTACGGGCCCGCCGGTCCCTGCTCGCGGTCGGGCGTCAGGTGCCACTTCCCGAACCCGCCCGTGGCATAGCCGTTCTCGGCGAGGATCTTCGGGATCGACGCGCAGCTGCGCGGGACGGTCCCCGTGTAGCCGGGGTACGGGCCGGGGAACTCGGCGATCGAGCCCATTCCGACCCGGTGCATGTTGCGGCCGGTGAGGAGCGCCGCCCGCGTCGGCGAGCAGAGCGCCGTCACGTGGAAGCGGTTGTAGGTGAGGCCGTTTCGCCCCACCCGCGTCAGGTTCGGCGTCGGGATCGGTCCGCCGAAGGTGTCCGGCTGACCGAAGCCTGCGTCGTCGATCAGGATCAGCAGGACGTTCGGCGCGCCTTGCGGCGGCTTCACGTCGGCGACGACCGTCCAGTCGCCGACCGAGTCCTCGAGGGTGCGACCGGCCGTACCGCCGAAGCTGTTACCGGCGATCGGCAGCACGGCGCGGTCGGGCACGAACTTGCCCATCGCCTCTGCGAGCCCGTCCTTCAGCGCCTGGATGCCCTGCTTGTCGGTCTGGACGAGCGACTTCGCGGGCGAGCCCGGCAGCGCCTGCTCGACCGCGAGCCTGTACTCGTCGTCGAACGCCGCGATCACCGCGGCGGAGCCCGCCGGCAGGTTCTCGCCGATCTTGTCGTGCATCTCCGTCTCGAGGCGCTTGTCCACGAACGTGCCGACGAGCCCGCCTGCGACCGCGCCGACCGCCGTCGCCGCCAGCAACGGCGGCGCGGCGAGCCCGACGAGCACGCCGACCGCGCCGCCCCACTCGACGCCCTTGCGCCCACGGTGGTCGGCTGTCTGCTGGACGGTCACCGACCCGTCGCCGGCGTGGGTGATCAGGATCGCCGCCTCGATCTGCACCTTCTTCTCCTTGACGAGGCCGGCGAGCGCGTCGAAGTCCTTCGTCGCCTCGTCGACGTCCTGGTATGCGGCGACCAGGACGTCCGTCACTGTGTCGGTCATCGGTCTCTCCCTTCCCGTCATTTCTCGTTCTCGACGAGCAGGCCGAGGTCACGGAGCTCGCGCTGCTGCCCCACCACCGCGAGCAGCGCGGCCCCGAACACGGGCAGCTCGACGATGACGCCCTTCTCGGCGCCTGCGATCACGTACCACGGCAGCGAGAACGAGGTCATGAACTGGACAGCCCCTCGCGGAACAGCTGTCCCTTCGCGCAGGCGAGCTTGTAGCCGGTCAGCCACTTGACCGCCGGGTTCGCCGCGACCAGGTGCACCGCCGTGAGCATCAGGGCGTACCGGGCGCCGGAACGTGCACGGGCTCGCGCTGCGGGGCTGCGCCCGCGCCTTCCCGGTCGTGCTCGAGGTACGAGGCGCGCAGCTCGTTCTCCCGGTCCTTCTTCGGGAAGAACCGGAAGACGAGCGCCATCCCGATCAGGATCGCGATCATCGCGGCGATGTAGGCCCACTGGTCGCCCTTGAGGAACGACGACTGCGCCGCCGCGGTGATCTGGCTCGCGTACTGCGGATGCGCGGCGGCGAGGTCGGCCGCGCTCGCGTACGAGAGCTGCAGCTGGGCCTGCGTGCTCTGCGCCACGTGCGTCCCGGACTGCGCGATCGCCGTCCCCATCGCCGACGCGTAGCCGGCGGTGAGCAGCGCCCCGAAGATCGAGGTCATCAACGCGCCGCCGAGGTCGCGCTGCAGGTCGGCCGTGCCCGAGGCCATGCCGACCCGCGTCACCGGTACCGAGCCGGTCAGCGAGTTCGACGACGGCGTGCCCGAGAGCCCGACGCCGATCCCGAGGAAGATGTACGGGATCGCCACCTCCCAGTACGGCGTGCTCTCCTTCCAGAGGATCAGGCAGAACACGAACGCGAGCAGCAGGAACGACTGCCCGGTCAGCAACGTCCGTCTCGACCCGTTGTCCTGGACGAGCTTCGCGGAGCGCGGCGCGACGATGACCATGAAGACGCCGGCCGGGATGATCGCCGCTCCGGCGTCGAGCGTCGAGTAGTGGAGCACGTTCTGCAGGTACTGCTGGCTGATGTAGGCCGCTCCCATCAGCGAGCCGAAGACGATGATCCCGGCGAGCGCGGCGACCCAGAACGTCGGCCGCGCGGCGACGTCGAGGTCGTACAGCGGCACGCGCGTCCGCCGCTCGCGCAGGACGAAGACCACGACGGCGACCAGGGCGACGCCGAAGAGCACGAGCGCGGCCGTCTTCGCGTTCGGCACCGGCAGGAAGTTGATCGCGACGATGAGCGAGCCGACGACGATCGCCGAGAGGAGGCCGCCGACGTTGTCGACCGGCTCCGTCGTCTCGTTGACGTGGCTCGGGACGAACAGGATCGCCATCGGCAGCGCGATCGCGACGAGCGGCAGCGTCACGAAGAAGACCGAGCCCCAGTGGAAGTGCTCGAGCAGGAAGCCCGCCATCAGCGGCCCGAGCAGCGAGATGCCGCCGCCGAGCGCCGACCAGAGGGCGATCGACCTCGTCCGCGCCGGCCCCGACCAGAGCGCCGTGATCAGTGCGAGCGTCGTCGGATACGCCATGCCGGCCGAGAGGCCGCCGACGAGCCGCGCGGCGAAGAGGACGCCGGAGGACGGCGCGAAGCCGGCGAGCAGCGACGCCGGGATCGACAGCCCCATGCCGGCGACGATCATCAGCTTCCGCCCGTAGCGGTCGCCGAGCGCCCCGAACCACAGCACGGACGCGGCGAGTCCGAGCGAGTAGCCGACCGCGATCAGGTCCAGCATCGTCTGCGATGCGTCGAACGACTTGCCGATGTCGGGCAGAGCGACGTTCGCGACGGACAGGTTGAGGTTGGCGACGCCCGCGACGAGGATCAGGCTCGCGAGCACGAGCCCCGACCGCTCGGGCTTCTCGCCCGCTCCGGTCGCAGGTCCTGCTCCTGCCGTCGCCGCGCTCACCTGCCGGAAGCCTCCCGCCCGCGGCGCGCACCTCCCAGGAGGCGGGCCTGCCTTCGGACGCCGTGTGGGCCGGTGCTAGCGGGCCTCGCGCGCCGGGAAGCGCCAGCGGACGTCGCGGGCCCTGCCCGTCTCGACGCGGAGCTTCTCGGCGTCCGGATGCTCCGCGAACCAGCGCGCGTAGCGGCGCCCGAGCGGCGCGGCGGTGACGCCGTGCGCGAGCACCGACAGGCCGATCGTGAAGAACACCGTCGTGAGCAGGAGCTGCTCGTGCGGCAGCGTGCCCTCGGCCTCGACGACGAGGACGGCGAAGACGATCGAGGCGAGCCCGCGTGGGCCGAACCAGCCGAGGAAGGCAACGGTCGGCGGACGCGCGTCCGTCCCGATCATCGCGATCGCCACCGGCACCATCCGCACGAGCGTCAGGCTCAGCACCGCGTAGCCGGCGACGGCCCACGTCGCGTTCGCGATCGCCGGTCCGAGGAACGAGCCGCCGAAGACGACGAAGGTCGCGGCGCCGAGCAGCCCGCCGAGCTGCTCCATCAGGTACCCGACCTCGCCGCCGCGGCGGCGCCGGATCCCGCCGAAGACGAGACCGCCGACGAAGGTGGCGATGAAGCCGGAGCCGCCGACGCCCTGCGCCGACGCGTACGCGAGGACGGCGCCCGCGGCGGGGACGATCTGCATCCACGAGCGGTCGACGAGCCCGCGCGGCCCGGCGAGGACGACGACCGCCGCCGCGGCGGCGCCGGCGAGGACGCCGAAGAGAACGCCGTAGCCGATCGCCTCGGCGAGCAGCGTCGCGGCGTGGGTCTGGCCCATGATCCCCGCCTCGGTCGACGCCACCGTCAGCGCGACCGCGAACAGCGGCACGCAGATCCCGTCGTTCAGCCCGCTCTCGACGTTCAGTCCCTGCCGGATCGACGAGGGCAGGCTCGGGAGCGTCACGACGGCCTGGCCGAGGGCCGCGTCGGTCGGGGCGAGGATGATCGCGAGCACGAGCGCCTCGGGCCAGCCGAGCGACCCGAGCACGAGCAGCGCGGCGAGGAGGCCGGCGACGATCGTCAGCGGCAGTCCGATCCCGAGCAGCCGGGCCGGAACGCGGTACTCGTCCCGCAGCGCCCGCAGGTCGATCCGGGCCGCGTCGGCGAAGAGGACGACCGCGAGCGTCGACTCGGCGAGCAGCTTCACCGTCTCCCCCGACACGCTCGGCTCGATCACGCCGAACGTCTCCCTGCCGAGGAGCAGGCCGGCGCCGGTGAACACGATCGCCGCCGTGATCGACGTCCCGGCGAGCCGCCGCGACACGGACGCGTACGCGAGCACGACCAGGGCGATCGTGACGAGGCCCCACGACACGCCACCAGCCTATGCAGAATCATCCCGTCGGGGTGATGGCGGACGCGCGGCCGGAGAGTTAGCTCGCCTTTGTGATGCGTTCGACGCGATCGCGCGCCCCCGCCGCCGCAGCCGGCACCTGATGTGCCGCTGGCTCGCATACTCGGGCGAACCGGTCTCGATTCACGACCTCCTCTACCTGTCGAAGAACTCGCTCGTCGTCCAGAGCCTCCACTCGCAGCTCGGTGCCGAGGAGACGAACGGCGACGGTTTCGGGGTCGGCTGGTACGGCGACTTCGACACGCCGGGCCTGTTCCGCAGCATCGAGCCGGCGTGGAACGACCGGAACCTCCAGGACATCGCGGCGCACATCCGGTCCGGGCTCGTGTTCGCGCACATCCGCGCGTCCACCGGCTCGCCGGTGCAGCAGACGAACTGCCACCCGTTTCGTCACGGGAAGTGGCTCTGGATGCACAACGGCGCGATCCGTGACTTCCACACCGTCAAGCGCGACCTCGTGCTCGAGGTCGACCCGGCGCTCTACCCGGAGATCGAGGGCTCGACCGACACGGAGGTCTTCTTCTACCTCGCGCTCACGTACGGGCTCGACGACGATCCGCCCGCGGCCGTCGCGCGCGCGGTCGGGTACATCGAGTCGGTCGGGCGCCGCAACGGCGTCGAGTACCCGATCCAGATGACGGTCGCCACGAGCGACGGCGTGCGCGTGTGGGCGTTCCGCTACTCGAGCGAGCGCAAGTCGCGCACGCTCTTCTACAGCACCGACGTCTCGACGCTCCGCGCGCAGCATCCCGACAACCCGGTCCTCCAGCAGCTGTCCGAGGAGGCGCGGCTCGTCGTCTCGGAGCCGCTCGGCGACCTCGCCGGCGCCTGGAACGAGGTGCCGGAGTCGACCTACGGCGTCGTCCAGCCGGGGGACGACCTGCTCCTGCCGTTCGAGCCGCGATGACGCGCGAGCTGGACCCCGACGTCGCGGACGCCGACAGCGGCGCCGGGTCCCACCACTGAGGCCGCAGGTTCGCTCCACCGGCGTTGGGGGGCGTCCCCCCTGGCGCCGGTCTCCGCCCCGCGCGAGATTCCCCGAGAGGCACGGTGAGCAAGAGGAGGAACGCGTGAACAGGAACAGCTTCGGTCGCGGGCGGCTCGGGGGGTCGATTGTTGTGGCACTTGCGGCTGCGGCTGTCGTGGTCGGGGTCGCGTCGGCGACGCCGCGGGCGGGATCGCCTCCCGCGAATGCCGCCCTGCCGGCGATCAGCGGCACGGTGCGGCAGGGCGAGACGCTGACGGCGTCGCCGGGATCGTGGGGAGGCCTGGTGCCGATCACCTACACCTACGCCTGGCAGCGGTGCGACGCGAACGGCACCGGCTGCACGGCGATCGCAGGCGAGACGGACAAGACGTACAAGCTCGCCGCCGGTGACGTCGGCAAGACAATCCGGGTGAAGGTGGTCGCCGAGAACGCGGACGGATCGGCGCAGGCGTTCTCGACGCCGACGGCGGAGGTCGCCCCGCCCAACAGCGCGCCCGCGAACACGGGCCAGCCGGACCCGAGCGGGTCGGCGCAGGAGGGCCAGACGATCACCGTCAACAACGGCACCTGGGCGGGCACGACCCCGATCACCTACACGTACGCCTGGCAACGGTGCACACCCGGCACGGGCAGCTGCAGCTTCATCAGCGGCGAGACGAAGAACAGCTACGAGCTCGTGAAGGCCGACGTCGGCTACCAGCTGCGGGCAGAGGTGACCGCGTCCAACTCGGTCGGCAAGGGCTCGGCGTTCTCCAACCTGACCGAGAAGGTGATCGCGAAGGGCAGTCCCCCGAGCAACACGTCGCTGCCGGTGATCGTCGGCGACGCGACGGTCGGCAAGACCGTGACCGGCTTCGTCGGCGTCTGGTCCGGGGCGAAGAGCTACACGCAGCAGTGGATGCGGTGCAACACGGGCGGCACCGGCTGCTCCGCGATCCCGAACGCGACGTCGACCACGTACACGCTCGTCGCCGGGGACGCGAACCAGACCGTCCGGTTCAGAGTGACCGCGAAGAACGACTCCGGCTCGACGGACGCGCAGTCGGTCGCCGTCCACGTCACCGGAGGAGGAGGGTCGAGCGGCAACTCGGTGCCGGTCACCTCGCTGACGGCGAGGCCCGACCACCTGCTGATCAAGGAGGTGAAGTTCAGCCCGAGCCCGTTCTCGAACCCCGGCGGCACCTTCACGATCAAGGTGAAGGTGATGCTCGAGGGGACGAACAAGGTGGTCAGCGGAGCGCTCGTCTACGTCACCCCCGCTCCGGGCACGTGGGCGAAGGCGTCGGAGGAGCTGCAGACCGGCTCCGACGGCTGGGCATCGCTGACGATCCAGACGACGAAGAGCCTCCCGCACAGCGGCACGCTCACCATGCAGGTGCGGGCCCGCGGCCCGGGCAACAGCGAGGAGGACATCCTCGGCGGCATCTCCACCCGCCGCCTCGTCTCGCTCAACCTCAAGTAACAGGAAGCGGCAGCGCCGGGCCGCGGCGAAGGCCGCGCCCGGCGCTCACGCCCTACAGGGCGCGCGCCTCCTTCTCGAGGCTGCGCACCGAGAACGCGGTGATGTAGCTGTTGATCCCGCGGAACAGGCAGAAGAGCGCGACCCACACGATCAGCAGGGTCGCCTTCTTGTTCCAGTCGCCCGACGCCCAGAACGCGAGCCCGATGCAGATGCCGCCCGTGATCAGCCGCACCCACCAGAGCCCGGTCCGGTCCGAGAACGCGACGATCACGTCGAGGATCCCGACGAACAGGAACATGAAGCCGATGATCGACGCGATCGCGACGAACGTGTTCTGGGGATGGATGAACGACAGGATCCCGCCCACGATCAGCAGCACGGCGAGGATCGCGTTCAGCGCCTTCCACCAGAAGCCGTGGACGACCGCGACCATCCCGATCTCGACGATGCCGGCGATCAGGAACACGACCCCGGCGAGGACGCCGATCGTCTTCACGGACGTGATGTTGAACCGGAACATGATCAGCGACAGGATGAACCACAGCGTCCCGGTGATCAGGAAGACCCACCAGATGCTTCCCGCCTGCTTTTCGTAGATCTGGTCGTCGAACCCTGACGTGGTCACGACCTGCCCTCCTTCGGAGTGAACGGTTTCCCGCGGCGATTGTGACACTTCGACCGGCGGTCAGGCACTCGCGGCGCGCGCCGCGTGCCGGTGGAACGGCGCGGGCTCGGCGGCGAGCGGCGTGTTCCCGAGGACGAGGTCGGCGGCCTTCTCGGCGACCATCATCACGGGCGCGTAGATGTTCCCGTTCGTGATGTACGGGAAGACGGACGCGTCGACGACGCGCAGCCCGTCGACCCCGTGGACGCGCATCGTCTCGGGGTCGACGACAGGCCCCATCGCGCACGTGCACGAGGGGTGGAGCGCGGTCTCGCCGTCGCGCGCGACCCAGTCGAGGATCTGCTCGTCCGTCTCGACCTCCGGCCCGGGCGACGTCTCGCCGCCGTCGTAGCGCGCGAGGGCGGGCTGGCCGAGGATGCGCCGCGCGACGTGGATCGCCTCCACCCACTCGCGCCGATCCTGGCCGGTCGAGAGGTAGTTGAAGCGCAGCGCCGGGTGCGTGCGCGGGTCGGTGGAGACGATCTTCACCGTGCCGCGCGCGTCGGAGTACATCGGCCCGACGTGTACCTGGTAGCCGTGCTCGGACGCCGGCGCGGAGCCGTCGTAGCGGATCGCAAGCGGCAGGAAGTGGAACATGAGGTTCGGGTAGGCGACGTCGTCGTTCGAGCGGACGAAGCCGCCGGCCTCGAAGTGGTTCGTCGCGCCGGGGCCGGAGCGGAGGAACAGCCACTGCGCGCCGATCAGCGGCCGCTTCCATTTCTTCAAGGCAGGCTGGACGGAAACGGGCTGCGTGCACGCGTGCTGAACGTAGACCTCGAGATGGTCCTGGAGGTTCGCGCCGACGCCGGGGAGATGCGCGACGACGTCGATGCCGAGCGACTCGAGGTCGTCGACGTCGCCGACGCCGCTGAGCTGGAGCAGCTGCGGCGAGTTGATCGCGCCGCCGCAGAGGATCACCTCGTCCGCGCGCACGACCTCGCCGTCCACCTCGACGCCGACGGCGCGCGTCCCGTCGAAGACGACGCGCTCGACGAAGGCGCGCGTGCGCACCTCGAGGTTCGGCCGGCCCAGCACCGGGTGGAGGTACGCGCGCGCGGCGCTGAGCCGGCGGCCGCGGTGGATCGTCCGGTCGAACTTCCCGAAGCCCTCCTGCCTGCGCCCGTTGACGTCGTCCGTCAGCGGGTACCCGGCCTGCTGCACCGCTTCGAAGAACGCGTCGAAGAGCGGCGACTCGGCCGGCCCGCGCTCGAGCACGAGCGGCCCCTCGCCGCCGCGGTACTCGTCGGCGCCGGCGAGGCACGTCTCCATCCGCTTGAAGTACGGCAGGCAGTGCGCGTAGTCCCAGTGCTCGAGCCCCGGCTCGGCCGCCCAGCGCTCGTAGTCGAGCGGATTGCCGCGCTGGAAGATCATCCCGTTGATCGAGCTCGAGCCGCCGAGGATCTTCCCGCGCGCGTGATAGATCCGGCGGCCGTGCATGAACGGCTCCGGCTCCGACTCGTACATCCAGTCGTAGCGCCTGTTCCCGATCGGGAACGCGAGCGCCGCCGGCATGTGGACGTAGACGTCCCAGGGACTGTCTCTGCGGCCCGCCTCGAGCACGAGCACGCGCGTGGACGGGTCGGCGCTCAGCCGGTTCGCGAGCGCACAGCCCGCCGAGCCGCCGCCGACGATGACGAAGTCGTACGTCACGCCGTGAGCACGATCGTCTGCAGCTCGGTGAACGCCTCCATCGGCGCGGCGCCGCCGACGCGGCCGATCCCGCTCGCGCTGCCGGAGCGGCCGCCGAACGGGAGCTGGGCCTCCCAGTAGTTCGACGACTCGTTGACGTTGACCCAGCCGGTGCGGACCGCGTCGGCGAAGCGGAGCCCGCGCGCGAGGTCACGCGTGAAGATGGCCGCGAGCAGGCCGTAGGGCGATGCGTTCGCGAGCTCGATCGCCTGCTCGAGCGAGTCGATCGTGACGACGGGCGCGACGGGGCCGAAGGTCTCCTCCGTCGCGACGAGCGCGTCGGGCGGCACGCCGTCGAGGATCGTCGGCCGCCAGTAGAGGTCGGTCGGAAAGCCGAGGGCGCGCGAGCCGCCGGTGACCACCTCGGCGCCGCGGTCGAGCGCGTCGGCGACGTGCTCGTCCATCTTCTCGGCGACGCCCTCGTTGTTGAGCGGGCCCATCGTCGTCTCGTCGGCGAACGGGTCGCCGAGGACGACGCGCTCCCCGACGAGGCGCGCGAGCCTGGCGACGAACTCGTCCGCCACGTCGCGGTGGACGAGCAGCCGCTCGCCGGCGGTGCAGCTCTGGCCCGCGCAGAGGAAGCACGCGGTGACGGTCGCCTCGGCGGCGAGGTCGAGGTCGGCGTCGTCCATCACGACGACGGGCCCGTTGCCGCCGAGCTCGAGCACGAGCGCCTTGCCGGCGGCGGCCTCCGCCACCCTGCGTCCCGTCTCGGTCGAGCCGATGAAGCCGACGCCGTGCGTGCCCGGGTTCCGCGCGATCTCGTCGCCGACGATGCGGCCCGGCCCGGTGACGAGGTTGAACACCCCGGGCGGGAGGTCGGCCTCGGCGACGCACTCCGCGAGCGCGATCCCGGCGACCGCCGTCGTCGAGGCGGGCGTCCAGACGACGGTGTTCCCGCACGCGAGCGCAGGCGCGATCAGCTCCGCCGGCATCGTGTACGGCCAGTTCCACGGCGTGATCACGCCGATCACCCCGCGCGGGCGGCGGACGAGCAGGACGCGCTTGCCGGGCGAGACCGAGTTCGGCAGCCGTCCCTCGAGCCGCGTGCCGTCCTCGGCCGCGTTGCGCCAGTAGAGGATCAGCTCCTCGACCTCGTCGCGCGACTCGTGGAGCGCCTTGCCCTGGTCGAGCGTGAGCGTGCGCGCGAGCTCGTCCTTGCGCTTCTCGATCTCGTCGGCGACGCGGCGCAGCGCGGCCGCGCGCTCGAACGCTGTCGCGCGCGACCACCCGTCGGCGGCGCGGTTCGCCGCGCCGATCGCGAGCTGCGAGTCCTGCCGGTCGCCGAGCGGCACGGCCGCGATCGTCTCGCCCGTCACCGGCGAGTCCGCGTCGAAGGTCTCGCCCGAGAGCGAGCCCGTCCACGCGCCGTCGACGTACATCGAGGTGCTAGGCGCCACGCGGCGTCTCGTCGTCGAGGACGACGCGCATCAAGTCACGGATCGAGACGATCCCGACGGGCTTCCCCGCGGCGACCACCGGCAGGTGCCGGAAGCCGCCGTGGATCATCACCGAGGCCGCGAGCGAGGTCGAGTCCGAGGGCTCGACCGTCTCCGGGCCCGGCGTCATGTACGCGGCGACGTCCGCGTCCTCGACCTCTCCGAGCGCGACCGCGCGCAGGACGTCGCGCTCCGTGAGGATCCCGCCGACGCGGTCGCCCGCCAGCACGAGCACGGCGCCGACCGACCGCTCGTTCATCACCTTGGCCGCCTCCGTCAGCGGCAACGACGCGTCCACCGTCACCAGCCCCGTCGACATGATCTCGCCCACCGTCGCCATCTCACTCTCCCCTTAGTCGCCCAACTCGGTCCGTCGCCGGTCGACGTACGCCTTCAGCTCGTCCTTCAGATCCTGCTCCATCGCCGGCTCCTCGTACTCGTCGAGCGTCTTCTGCCAGAGCTCGGACGCGCGCGCGGCGGTGTCCTTGCCGCCGTTGCGCGCCCACCGCTCGTAGTTCTCGGTCGAGGACACGAGCGGCCGGTAGAAGCACTCGCGGAACCGCTCGAGCGTATGCGCCGCGCCGAGGAAGTGTCCACCCTGCCCCACCTCCTGGTGCGCCGAGAACGCGAGCGTCTCCTCGTCGATCCGCAGCGGCTCGAACACCTCGTGGAGCATCCGCAGCTGCTCGACGTCGACGATGAACTTCTCGTAGCAGGAGACGAGTGCCGACTCGAGCCAGCCCGCGGAGTGCATGACGAAGTTCGTGCCGGCGAGGAACGTCGGCCAGAGCGACATCATCGACTCGTAGCCCGCCTGCGCGTCGACGACCTGCGACGAGGTGAGCGCGCCGCCGCCGCGGAACGGCAGCCCGAAGCGGCGCGCGATCTGGCCGGTGCAGAAGAGCCCGACCGCCGACTCCGGCGTGCCGAAGCTCGGCGAGCCGGACTGCATGTCGGTGTTCGAGAGGAACGAGCCGAAGACGACGGGGCAGCCGGGCCGCACCGTCTGGACGAGCGCGATCCCGGCGAGCGCCTCGGCGATCTGCTGCGCGAGCGCCGCCGGCACCGTCACCGGCGACATCGCTCCCATCAGCAGGAACGGCGTGATCACCGTCGCCTGGTTCGCCTTCGCATACTCGAGCAGCGCCGACAGCATCCGGTCGTCGTAGCGCAGCGGCGAGTTGACGTTGATCAGCGAGATGATCGCCGGGGTCTGCTCGATCGACTCGTGGCCAAAGACCATCTCCGCCATCGCGATCGTGTCGACCGCGTTCGGGCCGGAGGTGACGGAGCCCATGAACGGCTTGTCCGACAGGGTCAGGAGCGCGTAGACCATGTCGAGGTGGCGCGAGTCGAGCGGACGGTCGTTCGGCTCGCAGATCGTTCCGCCGCACGAGTCGAGCTGCGGGAAGAACTGGGCGAGCTTGACGAGGTTCTGGAAGTCGTCGTAGGTCGCGTCGCGGCGCTCGTCTCCCTCGCGCACGAACGGGCAGCCGTAGACGGGGGAGAAGACCATGTGGTTCCCGCCGATGTGGACGCTGCGTTCCGGGTTCCGCGCCTGGAGGTCGAACTCGGCCGGGGCCTTCGCGACCTGCTCGAGGATCCAGTCGGGGTCGAAGCGGACGAGCTCGCCGTCGACGTCCTGGCCGGCGCTCGCGAAGACCTCGAGCGCCTCGGGATGGAGGAAGTCGATGCCGAGCTCGCTGACGATGCGCCGCCAGCCGCGCTCCAGCTCGTTCATGGCCGCCTCGTCGAGGATCTCGAAGCGCGGCAGGTCGTTGATCAGCACAGCAGCCTCTCCAGTTCGCGTTCCAGCCCGGTCAGTCCAGTCTCTCGCACTTCGAGCGGCAGCCCGAGGCGAGCCG
>DATKNT010000071.1:0-2971 GCA_035541175.1 Gaiellaceae bacterium | reverse complement strand
GGATCAGCTTCCGCGTACCCGGGTCGCACGACTGGAGCAGCGCGCGCAGCTGGGTCATGTCCGAATGCGCGTAGCGCTCCTTCCGCGCGGGCTTCGCGAGCCGCACCGCGTCGATGATCGACGCATGGTTCAGCTCGTCGGAGAGGATCACCGTCCGCTCGTCCGCGAGCGTCGGGATCGCGGCCTCGTTCGCGTTCCAGCACGAGACGTACGTCAGCGCCGCCTCCGTCGCCGACAGCTCCGCGAGGTCGCGTTCGAGCTCGAGGTGCGGCGCGAACGTCCCGCAGATGAACCGTACCGACGCGGTGCCGGCGCCGTAGCGCTCGAGGCCCTCGATCCCGGCACGGACGACGTCCGGATGCTCGGCGAGGCCGAGGTAGTTGTTCGACGAGAGGACGATCACCTCGCCGCGGCCGGCCATGCGCACGACCGGGCCCTGCGGCGACTCGAGCGTGTTGAACGTCTTGTAGGTCCCGGCCTCGCGGAGCGCCTCGAGCTCCGCGCCGATCTGCTCCGTCAGGACGCTCATCGGTGCGCCCACCTCCCCAGCTTCGCGGGATGCCCGTTCGCGCGCGCCTCGCCGGTCGGGGTGGCGACGAGCGGCTCGTGCGCGGCGCCGTTCGGGTGGAGGACGATCTTGCAGGCCTCACCCGACTCGAGCAGCGCGAACGCACGCTCGAACTGCGCGATCTCCAGCTCCTCGGTGATCAGCGGGCGCAGGTCGACGACTCCGTGCTCGAGCAGCCAGCGGGTCTTGTACCACGTCGCGAAGATCTCGCGTCCGCTGACGGCCGAGACGGTGAGGTTCTTGAAGATGAGCGCCTCGGCGACGTCGAGCTCGACCGGCTGCGCCGGAATCCCGAACAGGATCACGCTTCCGCCGTTCCGCACGATGCGGAAGGCGTCGGCGATCGCGGACGCGGCGCCGGACATCTCGAAGACGACGTCGGGATGCTCGCCCTCGTTCTGCTCGACGAACCACGCGGCGACGTCGTCGACGTCCCGGACGTCGAGCGCGGCATGCACGCCCATCCGCTCCGCGAGCCCGAGCCGGAACGGCGTCCGGTCGGACGCGAGCACGCGGCCGGCGCCCGATGCGCGCGCGATCCCGATGCTGAACAGCCCGACGGGCCCGCAGCCGAGGATCGCGACCGTCTTCCCGGCGACGTCCTCGTGTCCGACCGCGAACACCGCGTTCCCGAACGGCTCCTGCAGCGTCGCGATCTCCGGCGGCAGCTTCGAGCGGTCGTTCTTCCAGATCACCGACTCGGGGACGGCGACGTACTGCGCGAACGCGCCGTCGCGGTCGACGCCGAGGATCTGGGTGTGCTCGCACATGTGCGCGCGGCCGGTGCGGCAGTGGAAGCACGCGCCGCACGTGACGTGGCTCTCCGCGGACACGAAGTCGCCGGGTACGACGTGCCGGACGGTGCGGCCGACGTCGACGACGGTCCCGGCGAATTCGTGTCCGAGCGTGAGCGGCGGGACGATCCGGTGCTGCGCCCAGGCGTCCCAGCGGAAGATGTGCAGGTCGGTGCCGCAGACGCTCGCGGCCTCGACCTCGACGAGCACCTCGTCGTCGGCGGGGACGGGGACGGGCACCTCCTCGAGCGCGAGCCCCGGCTCGGGTCCGCGCTTGCGGATCGCCCACATGGACTCCATGGGAGCACGATGCCTCCACGCCACGGGGAACGGCATCCGCGCCCCGCCGGAGGTCCGCTGCGGGTTTCTCCTGGCCTTCCTACAGCTTCGTCGCGAGCACCAGGAGCACCGGGACCGCGGCCGCGAGCGCGACGGCGGCGGCGGAGCGGCCCCACGTCCAGCCGTGCGTGGCGCGAACCCCGACGAGCAGCAGCCAGGCGCTCCAGACGAGGCAGGCGAAGTAGACGCCGCCGAAGGCGGCGTCGGTGCGTCCGTAGTCGTCGCCGCCGGTGCGGAAGAGATCCGTGCCGTAGACGGCGATCCGCAGCGGCCACAGCGTCACGAGCGTGAGCGCGAGCGGCGCGGTCGCGAGCCCGAGCGTCTGGCGCGCCCGCCGGTAGCTGCCGAGGCTGCCGAGCCGGCGCGCCGCGCCGTAGAGCAGGCCGCCGCCGAGCCAGTAGAGCGCGAGCGCGTAGACGGCGCCGCCGAGGAAGGCCCAGACGGGGATCAGCGCGACGGACATCGACGGGTCGTTGAGCAGCGTCCGCGCGACCGAGGTCCCGAGCACGCCGGCGATGCCGGCGAGCCCGACGATCGCGGAGATCGGCTCGCCCCGCGCCTCGGTCGCCTCCTCCGACTCGTCGCGGAGCGAGACGAACACGGGTCGCGGCGCGATCAGCACGCCGGGGGCCCGCAGCCACCAGTTGCGCGCGATCGGCGTCGCGGGTGCGGCTTCGCTCACGCGGGCAGGTTAGCCTCCACTCGTGGAGCCCGCGGATTCCGAACTGACTGCGCAGGTGGCGGCCGCGTCGCCGTTCACGGCGTTCCTGGGGATCGAGGTCGTCTCGGCGTCGCCGCGCGAGGTGCGGGCTCGGCTGGCGTGGAAGCCGGAGCTCTGCACGACCGGCGGGATGCTGAACGGCGGTGCGCTGATGGGGCTCGCCGACAACGTCGGCGGCTTCGTCGCGTTCCTCAACCTGCCGGAGGGCGCCGCCGGCACGGCGACGATCGAGTCGAAGACGAACTTCCTCGGCCCCGTGCGCGGCGGCTATGTGCACGCCATCGGCCGCCCGCTCCACACCGGCCGCCGGACGATCGTCGTCGACACCGAGCTCTACGACGACGAGGACAAGCTCGTCGCGCGCGTCACGCAGACCCAGGCGGTTCTCTAGGCTGCCGCGACCGCCGGCTCCGGCAGCACGTGCCGGAGGAACAGGCCGGTGAAGCTCCCCTCGACCCGGACGACGTCCTCGGGGGCGCCGGCGGCGACGATCTCGCCGCCCGCCTCGCCGCCCTCGGGGCCGAGGTCGACGATCCAGTCCGCCTGCTT
>DATKNT010000070.1:0-12791 GCA_035541175.1 Gaiellaceae bacterium | reverse complement strand
TGCGCGCTGTTCTGCCCGGAGGGGGCGATCACCCGGGAGGACGGCGCGATGGTGATCGACTACCTCTACTGCAAGGGCTGCGGCATCTGCGAGGTCGTCTGCCCCGTCCGGAACGCGATCGCGATGGAGGAGGTGCGTACGTGAGCGTCGCGATTCCGCACGGACGCATGGTGCTCACCGCGAACGAGGCGGCGGCGTACGCGGTCATGCTCGCGCGCGCCCGCGCGATCGGCTGCTACCCGATCACGCCGCAGACGCTCATCGTCGAGCGGCTCGCGGAGCTCGTCGCCGGGCGCGACGACGTCGAGTTCGCGCTCCTGGAGAGCGAGCACTCGATGTTCGGCTGGGTGATCGCGGCGGCCCGCGCCGGCGTCCGCACGTTCACGGCGACGTCGTCGCAGGGGCTGCTGTACGCGCACGAGCAGCTGCACCGCGCGTCGCGCGAGCGCGTCCCGCTCGTCGTCGTCGACGTCAACCGCGCCGTCTTCGCGCCGTGGAGCATCGAGCCCGACCTGACCGACGCGATGAGCCAGCGTGACACGGGGTGGATCCAGCTCTACTGCACCTCGGCGCAGGAGGTGCTCGACACCGTGCTCTGCGCGTACCGGATCGCGGAGACCGTCGAGCTGCCGGTGATGGTCTGCGCCGAGGGCTTCCTGCTCTCGCACACCTCGGAGGCGCTCGACGTGCCGGAGCAGGACGCCGTCGACGTGTTCGTCCCTGAGCTGCACCCGCCGGACGAGTGGGTGCTCGACCCGTTCAGGCCGCGCGCGTTCTCCGAGCTGCCGGAGGCGAAGGACTACTTCGCGTTCCAGCGGAACGTCGCCGACGCGATGGACGCCGCGCGCGGCGTCATCGCCGACGTCGCGGCGGAGTTCAGCGCGCAGTTCGGACGCGAGAAGGTCGCTGCGCTCGAGCTGGCCGGCGACCCCGAGGCGGAGACCGCGCTCGTCGCCGTCGGGACGATCGCGGACACGGCGCGCGAGCTGGTCGAGGACGGCGACGACGTCCTCGTCGTCCGCGTCCATGCGTACCGCCCGTTCCCGGCGGCGGAGCTGGCGGCGGCGCTCGCGCACGCGTCGTTCGTCACGGTCGCCGACCGCGCCGCCGCGTTCGGCTCGCTCGGCCCGCTCGGCGCCGACGTCATGTCCCTCGACCTGAAGCACGTGCAGGCCGCGACGAACGTCGTCTGCGGGCTCGGCGGCGCGGACGTGACGCCGGCGACGCTGCGCTGGGCGATCGCGCAGACGCGGACGGCCCGCGAGCCCGGCCCCGTGTACGTCCCGGAGGAGGTCGCATAGCGATGCCCGCCTGGCTCGACGAGATCGTGACCGAGGAGAAGCTCCTCCTGCCCGGCCACAGCGCCTGCGCCGGCTGCGGGCCCGCGATCAATGTGCGGCACGTGCTCGACGGCCTCGCCGCCGCGAAGCCGGAGTCGAAGATCGTGCTCGTCATCCCGGCCTCGTGCTGGACGATCATCGCCGGGATCTGGCCCGTGAACGCATTCGGCGTGCCCGTCCACCTGACGCCGTTCGCGTCCGCTGCCGCGGAGGCGTCGGGGCTGAAGGCGGCACTGCGGTTGCGCGGGCTCGGCGACACGACCGTCGTCGTCTGGGGCGGCGACGGCTCGACCTCCGACATCGGCTTCTCCGGGGTGTCGGCCGCGGCCGATCGCAACGAGGACATCGTCTACGTCCTCAACGACAACGAGGCGTACATGAACACCGGCGTGCAGAAGTCGGGCGCGACGCCGGAGGGCGCGTGGACGACGACGACGCCGGCGCGCGCGCCGCGGGCCGGCCAGAAGAAGGACATCTCGCGGATCATGGCCGCGCACGGGATCCCGTACCTCGCGACGCTCGCCGCAGGCTCGGTGCCGATGCTGAAGGACTTCCGCGCGAAGGTCGCGCGTGCCGCCGAGGTGCGCGGGTTCCGCTTCCTCCACGTCCTCGGCGGCTGCCCGCCCGGCTGGCGCTACCCGACGGCGCAGTCGACGGAGATCGCGCGGCTCGCGGTCGAGTCGCGCTACTTCCCGCTCTACGAGTGCGACGAGGGCGAGTGGCGGATCACGTACCGCCCGAAGCATCCGGTCCCGGTGGGCGAGTTCCTCGAGACGCAGGGCCGCTTCGCGCATCTCACGCCGGAGCGCATCGCGACGATCCAGAGTCACGTGGACGCGCGCTGGGACGCGCTCGAGGCGGCGGCTACCTGACCCAGAGCTGGTCCAGCATGACCGCGACGTTGTTGGCCTCGTAGTTCCCCACCCGCGCGGTGTCGACGCCGAGCTGCGTGTCGTACCAGCCCGCAAAGCCAGCCTGCGCGCCCGGGATCTCGATCAGCGACTTGAAGTACGTAGCCAGGTCCGGGATGTAATGCAGCCGTGCCCGGTAGCCGAGCCGGCGGAGGAGGGCGACGAAGTACTCGGACTCGGGGCGGAAGCACGCGAACGACCAGACGACGATCGTCTGCCCCCTCGCCCGACGACTGCGTGTGGCCCGCACCGGGCGGGTCACACGCCTACTTCCTGAAGCGCCGGACGACCGCGACGGCGGCCGCCGCGGCGACACCGGCTCCGACGGCTGCGGCGGCAACCGCGGCGAGCCTGCGCTTCGCCGCGACGCCGGCGCGCAGGTCGGCGAGCGACTCGACGAGCAGCTCGCGCTCGGACGCGATCTCGCCGCGGATCGTCTCGTCGGTGCGGCGCTCAGCCGGCACGTCTGCTCCTCAGCCGCTGCTTCGTCAGCCGGGCCTCCTCGATCGCCTGCTCCGGCTTCAGCGGCGTCGCCCGCTGGAACAGCGCGCGCGCGACGAGCACGAGGATCACGACGACGACCACGAGCAGCACGAAGACGATCAGGAGCGACAGCCACCAGTCGACGACGAGCGCGAGGGCCGCGGCAACCGCCGCGAGCCCGAACCCGACCGCGAACGGCGCCAGCAGCCCCGCGGCGACGGCGATTCCGGTGCCGGCGCCCAACATCCCGCCCTTGCGCTGGAGCTCGGACCGCGCGAGTTCCCGCTCGAGCCGAACGAGCGCGCGCGCGTGAGCGGCGACGCGCTGCGCCGACGCGCGGATCCCTCGGCGCGGCTCGCCCGGCTCCACCGGCGGCGTGCTCGGAATCTCGGTCATCGCAACGGCTCCCTAGTGCCCCTTCAGGCAATACATGCCCGCTTCTGGCCCGCGATCACGCGGCGCGCTGCCGCGTCCTCGGTCGCGCCCGTAGCTTCGGCTACGAGCGCTCCCTGCGTCCTTGCATCGCTTGGTGCTCACGACCCAGAAGCTAGACGGCATTACCTGAAGGGGCACTAGCGCCGACTCTACCTCCCCTCCGCGCCGGTCCGTGCTCGCCAAGCGTTCGCTGAGGGATAAGAATCCCCGGTCACCGGCCTGTAGAACCGTTCCGAGGAGGGCGACCACATGGCAGCATCGTCCGCGGTTGGCTCGTTCCCGAGCCCGTACGAGATCGAGACGCCCCCCGGCTGCGAGGGCTGGGAGGACCTGTACCCGTACTACGGCCGCTTCGACGAGGAGCGCCGCGAGGCCGACGAGCAGCGCTTCTGGTTCTGGAACTCGATGCACTTCCCGGTGCCGATGCCCGCGTTCGACGCGATCTGCATCGACACGGCCTACCAGGCGCTCGGCTCCTGGCAGAACCGCGTCTTCGCCGTCCCGCCGGCGATGGGCATCGACTGGCGGTGCATCAACGGCTACATCTACATCTCCGGCAACCCCGTCCTCGACCCGGACAAGATCGCCGAGCGCGCCGGCTGGTTCCAGCAGCGCGCCGGCTACTACTACGCGAACTGGAACGAGCTGTACGGGAAGTGGCGCGCGAAGATGGAGGCGCTGATCGCGGAGCTCGACGCGCTGCGCGTCCCGGAGCTCGGGGAGTACGAGCCGGACGCGGTCGCGTTCGAGGACCAGGAGACGAGCTACTGCGCGGTCCTCGAGGCGTACCGGCGTGCCCTCCGTCTCCACGACGTGATGTGGCAGCACCACTTCGAGTTCCTGCTGCTCGGCTACGGCGCGTACATGACGTTCGCCGAGCTGTGCAAGGCGAACCTGCCGGACATCCCCGACCAGCACATCGCGCAGATGGTCGCCGGCCTCGACGTCCTCCTGTTCCGGCCCGACGCGGAGCTGCGCCGGCTCGCGCGGCTCGCGATCGACTCCGGCGTCGACTCGGCGTTCGTCGAGGGCCGCTCGCCCGAGGAGATCGAGACGGAGCTGGCCGGGAGCGACGCCGGCCGTGCCTGGCTCGCCGAGCTCGAGCAGGTGAAGGAGCCGTGGTTCCACATGGCGACGGGCGACGGCCTCTACCACACGTACACGAGCTGGCTCGACGACCCGAGGATCCCGTACGCGTCGCTGATCGGCCACATCGGCGCGCTGAAGGCGGGCGAGGACATCGAGCGGCCGTCCGACCACATCGCCGAGGAGCGCGAGCGGCTCGCGGTCGAGTACGCGGCGCTGCTGGACGGCGAGGCGCGGAAGGGGTTCGAGGAGTTGCTCGCGCTCTCGCGCACGGTGTTCCCGTACGTCGAGGAGCACAAGTTCTACGCCGACTACTGGTTCCTGACGAGCTGGTGGAACAAGATCCGCGAGTTCGGCGACCTGCTCGTCGCGCACGGCTTCCTCGCCGAGCGGGACGACATCTTCCAGCTCTCGCGGCTCGAGGTCTACTCCGCGCTCGACGAGCTGCTGCTGACGTGGGCGACGGGCGGGCAGCCGCGCGGGCCGAAGTACTGGCCGCCGATCGTCGCGCGCCGGCAGGAGCTGCTCGAGCGGCTCGCGGACTGGACGCCGCCGCCGGCCGTCGGCGCCGTGCCCGAGGCGGTGCTCGACCCGGCGCTGATCATGCTCTGGGGCGTGACGACGCAGCGCGTCCACGCGTGGGCGCGGCACCAGGAGGGCGGCTCCGAGCTGACCGGCACCGCCGCGTCGCCCGGCGTCGTCGAGGGCGTCGCCCGCGTCGTCAAGACGGTCGGCGAGATCGGCGACGTCCGCGAGGGCGAGATCCTCGTCTGCAGCATCACCTCGCCCGCGTGGGCGCCGATCTTCTCGAAGATCACCGCGGCGGTGACCGACATCGGCGGGGTCATGTCCCATGCGGCCATCGTCTGCAGGGAGTACGCGCTGCCGGCGGTGGTCGGGACCGGCCGCGCCACGTCGCAGATCAGGACGGGGCAGCGGATCCGCGTCGACGGGACGGCGGGGACGGTGGCGATCCTCGAGTGAGCGTCACGCGGTCCCTCGACGAGCTGCGACAGGCGGACGCCGCCGCGTTCGGCGGCAAGAGCTCGACGCTCGGGGAGCTGATCGCGGCCGGCATCCCCGTCCCGCCGGGCTTCGCCGTCTCGACGACCGCGTTCCGCTCGTTCGTGGCGGAGGCGGGCCTCGAGGGGATGATCGCCGCCGAGCTCGAGCGCATGGCGCCGGACGACGTCGACTCGGTCGGCGCCGCCTCGCACGCGATCAGCCAGGCGATGCGCTTCGCGCCGGTGCCGGACGCCGTGCGCGACGAGGTGGCGCGCCGCTACGCCGAGCTCGGCGACGACGTGCCAGTCGCGGTCCGGTCGAGCGCGCTCGGCGAGGACAGCCAGGACGCGACGTACGCCGGCCAGCAGGAGACGTACCTGTGGGTGCGCGGCGCCGACCACGTCTGCGACGCCGTGCGCGACTGCTGGGTCAGCCTCTACAGCCCGCCCGCGATGACGTACCGCGCGCGCCTCGGCGCCGGAGCCGGCGAGCCGGCGATGGGCGTCGCCGTGCAGCTGATGGTCGACGCCGAGGTCTCGGGCGTGATGTTCACGTGCAACCCCGTCAGCGGCGACCCGAGCATGGTGGCCGTGAACGCGAGCTGGGGGCTGGGGCTCGCGGTCGTGGGCGGCGAGGTGACGCCGGACGACTATCTCGTCAGCAAGGTGACGAAGGAGGTCGTGCGCGAGCACGTGCACGCGAAGGAGGTCGAGTACGTCCCAGACGCGGCCGGCCGCGGCGCCGTGCGCGTTGACGTGCCCGAGGAGCGTCGCGCGGTCGCGTGCCTCGACTCGCCCGCGCTCGAGGCGCTCGTCGACCTCGCCGGCCGGGTCGAGCGCTACTTCGGCTCGCACCAGGACGTCGAGTGGGCGATCGCCCGGGGCTGCGAGCTGCCGGCGAGCCTCACCGTCGTGCAGTCGCGGCCGGTGACGGCGCTGCCGCGACGGAGCGACCCGCCGGCGGCGACCTCGGCGATGGCGCTCGTGATGAACGCCTTCGGCGCCGGCGTCCCGAAAGAGCGCTGAGCGTGGCGCTCGACGACGACGACGTCCGCGAGATCCTGCGGATCATCGACGAGTCGGAGCTCGAGGAGCTCCGGATCGAGACGGAGGGGCTGTCGCTCCACGTCGTGCGCGGCGGCGGCGGTCCCGCCGAGCATCGCGTCGAGCTCGACGTCGACGCCGCGGCGTTCCCCGACGTGGCGGGCGACGCGGTGACGATCGTCGCGCCGATGCTCGGCACCTTCTACCGCGCGCCGGCGCCGGGCGCGGAGCCGTTCGTCGAGGTCGGCTCCGTCGTCGAGCCGGGCACGATCGTTTGCATCATCGAGGTGATGAAGATGATGAACTCGGTCCACGCGGGCGTGAGCGGGACGATCGCGGAGATCTGGGTCGAGAACGCGCAGCCGGTCGAGTACGGCACGCCGCTGTTCCGGGTCGAGCCGTGAGCCGAAGCATCGAGATCGTCGACACGACGACGCGGGACGGCAACCAGAGCCTCTGGGGCGCGACGGGACTGACGGCGCGCGACATCCTCTCGATCGCGCCGGCGCTGGAGCGCGTCGGCTTCCACGCGCTCGACTTCACCTCGAGCACGCACATGGCGGTCTCCGTGCGCTTCCACCGCGAGGACCCGTGGGAGCTGATCCGCCTCATGCGCGCGGCGATGCCGGACACGCTCCTCAACTTCATCACGACGGGCATGCGGTTCATCGCGTGGCAGCCGTGCGACGAGGAGGTGATGCGCCTCGCGTTTCGCTGCGTCGTCCGCAACGGCATCCGCCGCTTCCAGTTCGCCGAGCCGGCCAACGACCCCGCCGCGCTGCGCCGCGCCGCGCGCACGGCGCGCGAGGAGGGCGTCGAGGAGATCGTCGTCGGGCTGACGTACTCGATCAGCCCGGTGCACACGCACGCGTACTACGCGGAGCGCGTCGCCGCGCTCGCCGCCTGCGCCGACGTCGACCGGTTCTATCTCAAGGATCCCGGCGGCCTGCTCACGACCGACGCCGTGCGCGAGCTCGCGCCGCACTTCGTCGCCACCGGGCGCACGGTCGAGCTGCACAGCCACTGCACGATCGGGCTCGCGCCGCTCGTCTACATGGAAGGGCTGCGCGCCGGCTTCCAGGTCCTCCACACGGCGATCGGCCCGGCCGGGAGCGGGACGTCCCAGCCGACGGTCGAGTCGACACTCCGGAACCTCGAGGCGGAGGGATACGCGCACGCGCTCGACCGCGATGCGCTCGCCGAGGCGGACGCGTACTTCCGCGAGCTCGTGCACGAGAAGCGCCTGCCGCCGGGCGCGCCGCGCGAGTACGACGCCGCCTACTACCACCACCAGCTCCCCGGCGGGATGGTGACGACGACGATCCGCATGCTCGACGAGATCGGCCGCCCCGAGCTGTTCCCCGCCGTGCTCGAGGAGATCGTCCGCGTGCGCGCGGAGATGGGCTACCCGATCCTCGTCACGCCGGTGTCGCAGTTCATGGCGACGCAGGCGTTCCGGAACGTCGTCGACGACGAGCGCTGGAGCACGGTGTCGGACGAGACGGTGCGCTACTTCCTCGGCCACTACGGCGAGTTCCCGGCCCCGCCCGATCAGGACGTCATGGACAAGGTGCTGTCGCGGCAGGCGGTGGAGGCCCTCCGCGACGCGCAGCCGGTCAGCCTCGACGGCGCGCGCGCCCGCTTCGGCGCGGGGATCTCGGACGAGGAGCTGCTGCTGCGCCTGACGATGCCGGAGGAGCAGGTCGACGCGATGCGCGCGGCCGGGCCGATCGCCGAGCGGACGGGCTCCGCCGCGTTCGCCGGCCGCCATCCGCTCGTCCAGCTCCTGCGCGAGGTCGAGCGGCGCAGCTCGATCTCCTATCTGCGGGTGAGCAAGGGCGACGACCTGGTGGTGTGGCGCCGTGCGTCTTGAGGACGTCCGCGGGTTCGTCTTCGACATCGACGGAACGCTCGTGCACCGGACGGGCCCCGAGGAGGTGCACGCGATCCCGGGCGCGCTCGAGGTGCTCGAGCGGATCGCGGCATCCGGCCGCCCGTTCGCGGTCTTCACGAACGGCAGCCACCTGCCGCCGGACGCGTTCGCGGAGCAGCTGCGCGCCGCCGGGCTGCCCGTCGCGGACGGGCAGGTGCTGACGCCGCTCCGCTCGGTACAGGCCTACCGCGGCCCGCTGCGCATGCTCCCGTTCGCGAGCGGGCCCGCCCGCGAGTATCTGCGCGAGGTCGGGATGGAGCTCGTCGACGACGGCGCACCCGTCGACGCGGTCTTCGTCGCGCACGCCGACTCCGTCGACTTCGAGGAGCTCGAGCGCGCCGCGCGGGCGGTGATCGCGGGCGCGCGCCTCCTCACCGCGAGCTACGTCCCGGCCTACGCCGGCGCGAGCGGCCCGATCCTCAGCCGCGGCGCGATGATCACGGCGGCGATCGCGAAGGCGAGCAGCACGCGGCCCGTCGTCGTCGGCAAGCCGTCGCAGGCGGCCGTGCGCGTGATGCGTCGGCAGCTCGGCCTCCGCTCCGAGGAGATCGCGATGGTCGGCGACGACTTCCGGCTCGACGTCGCCCTCGGCCGGCTCGGCCGGTCGACGACGGTGCTCGTCCGCACCGGCATCAGCGCCGACCTCGACCTCGACGCCGTCCCGGCGGGCCGCCGGCCCGACCTGACCGTCGGCTCCGTCGCCGAGCTGCTCGACCTGCTCTGACCCGGCGCACGGCGTCAGCCCCACGACGGCTCGGTCACCGGTCGCAGCGCGAGCTCGAGGATGCGGTGGTTGCGGGGCCGGGTGAGGACGAACATGACCGCGTCGGCGACGTCCTCGGCGGTTGCCATCCCCGCCGTCGCCTCGGTCGTCCGCCCGCGGCCCGCCTCCAGCGCGAAGTCGGTGGCGACGCCGCCGGGGCAGACGTTCGTGCAGCGGACGCCGCGCTCGCGCAGTTCGTGGTCGAGCGCGCGCGTGAAGCCGACCTGGCCGAACTTCGACGCGCAGTAGACCGCCTCGTACGGCAGGCCGCGCCGACCGGCCTCGGAGGCGAGCGTGACGATGTCGGCCTTGCCGCTCTCCAGCAGGTAGGGCAGCGCCGCGCGCACCGCGTAGACCGTCCCCTTCAGGTTGACGTCGAGCATCTCGTCGAGCCAGCCGACGTCGAGGTCGAGGAAGGGCCCGTACGCGCCGACGCCGGCGTTGGCGACGAGGATGTCGAGCCGCCCGAACCGCTCGACCGTCGCCGCGGCGATCGCCCCGAGCTGCGCGAGGTCGCGGACGTCCGTCGGCGCGGCGACCGCGTCGAGGCCGAGATCGTCGCCCGAGCGCGAGGCGAGCCCGAGCCGGACGCCGGCCGCGTCGAGCGCCCGCGCCACCGCCGCGCCGATCCCGCGGCTCGCACCGGTGACGAGCGCGACTTTCCCGTCGAGAGAGGTCATCGTTCCTCCAGTCGTCGAAGTGGCGGACGGCGAGCGTCTACGCACCGCGCCGCGCGGCCGCGAGGCGGACGAAGACGAGCGCCTTGCCGTCCGGCGACCAGGCGGGCGCGACGTCGACCCCGCCGTGCGTCAGCCTACGCGTGCGACCGTCGCGGAGGTCGAGCAGCCAGATCGAGCTGGCCCGCGAGGTCCCGCGCACGAACGCGACCGTGCGCCCGTCGGGCGACCACGCGGGAGCGCGCGCGCCGGCGCCGCGGACGAGCAGCGGCGTCACCCGCTTCGTCGCGAGATCGACCGTGTACAGCCCGCCGTTCGGGTTCTGCCGGTAGGCCGAGAACACGAGCCGCTTCCCGTCCGGCGCCCAGGAGACAGCGTCGATCTCCGCGACCTGCGACGAGCCGGCCACGCGGGTCAGCCGCCCGGTGCGGATGTCGAGCACCGCGAGCTGCTCCGGCTCCTGCCCGTCCGGGTAGCGCAGCTGCAGCAGCAGCGCGAGCCGCGTCCCGTCGGGCGAGAGCACGGCGCCGTCGTAGTACCACGGCGAGCTCCGGGAGAGCTGCCGGAGGCGGCGGCCCGAGGGCTCGGCGGCGTAGAGCTGCTGCTCGGCGCCCCA
Source organism: Gaiellaceae bacterium (assembly GCA_035541175.1). Lineage (GTDB taxonomy): Bacteria > Actinomycetota > Thermoleophilia > Gaiellales > Gaiellaceae > Palsa-739. Next base: position 2,499 of record DATKNT010000070.1, on the reverse strand, counting down.
GCCCTGGAGGTCGCCGCCGAGGAAGACGATCGTCTTTCCGTTGCGGTCCCAGCTGATCGGGAAGTCGCCCGCGGGGATCGGCAGGGTGACCGCATGCGTCTCGTGGCGGCGGAGGTCGCAGAGCTCGAGCTGCGCGAGGATCCCGTTGGCGTGGGAGAGGAAGAGGATCTCTCGCCCGCTCGGCGAGACGGCGGGATGGTTCAGCTGCCGCGGATCGGCGCTGACGAGCGGCGTCGTCCGGCCGTCCGAGAGCCGCAGCCAGAGCAGGCCGGTCCCGGCGCGGCCGCGGGACGCCGCCGTCCGGGCCGGGCCGCCGCAGCGGGGAGGCGCGGCCAGCGCCGGGCGCGCGAGCCAGTTCGCCACGACGAAGACGTCGAGGGCGACGAGCGCCACGGCCGCGACCGTCAGCGCGATGCGGGCGCGGCGTGCCTGCTGGACCGGTGAGACGCGAAGGCGTTGGAGCATGACCCGGGGGACGAGCCGCGCATGATCGCACACGAAGAGCGCCGTCCGCAGGCGTCGGGGTATCCGCTGATTTCCCGCGGGGCGATCCGTAGCCATATCGACGGTGAGTCCGCGTCTTGGGGGACGCGAGTCCGCGTTAACAAAGGAGGGAACTGACGTGAAGACCTGGACTGCCGCTCGGGCGCGTGTCGTCTTCGCTCTCGGGATAGCGGCCATTGCGACCCTCGTCGCCGCGGGGACGGTGACCGGGTCGACCGGCTCGGTCGGGAAGGCCAAGGCCGGCCCGATCGTCGCCTTCCTCCTGCCGGAGAACGTGACTCCGCGCTGGGAGGGATCCGACGCCCCGACCTTCAAGACCGCCCTCGCGAAGCTCGTTCCCGGTGCTCAGGTCGACGTTCTCAACGCTCTGAACGACTCGAGCAAGCAGCAGGCGCAGGCGGAGGCGGAGCTGACCAAGGGCGCCAAGGTGCTGGTGATCGCGGCGGTCGACCAGAAGGCCGCGGCCGTGATCGTCAACAAGGCGCATTCGCAGGGCGTTCCCGTCATCGCGTACGACCGACTGATCAAGAGCTCGCCGCTTGCGTACTACGTGTCGTTCGACAGCGTCGCCGTCGGCAAGGCCGAGGCGAGCTGGATGGCGAAGCACACGAAGCAGGGCGCGCGCCTCGTGATCATCAACGGGTCGCCGACCGACGACAACGCGCATCTCGTCTACCAGGGCATCCACTCGGTCCTCAACCCGCTCTTCGCCTCCGGCAAGCGGGTCAAGGTGGCCGAGCAGTGGACGCCGGGATGGGACCCCACGAAGGCCCAGACCGAGATGGAGCAGATCCTGACCAAGGCGAACAACGGGGTTGACGGCGTCGTCTCGGCGAACGACGGCATGTCCGGTGGGATCATCGCGGCGCTCAAGGCGCAGAGCATGCAGGGCACCGTGAAGACGACCGGGCAGGACGCGTCGCTCGAGGGCGTGCAGAACGTCATCATCGGGAACCAGGGCGTCACGGTGTTCAAGGACTTCCGGCTCCAGGCGCCGGCCGCGGCGAAGATCACGGCGGCGATCCTGAACGGCACGAAGCCGACGATCATCAACGCCTACGTCTCGAACGGCATGGTCAAGGTGCCGTCCGTGATGCTCAAGGTCGTCCCCGTCGATCAGAGCAACATCTCGCTGCTCGTGAAGAACGGCTGGATCAAGAGCCAGTTCGGCGGCCTGGCGAAGGTCTGCCAGGGCCTGCCGAAGGTGAGCATCTGCAGCTAGGCGATGCCCGACGTGCAGCGCACGGTGGAGGGGGGCGGCGGCGATCCGGCCGCCCCCCGTCCTCCTGAGCCGATTCTCGAGCTTCGCGGGATCTCGAAGCGGTTCGGCGCGGTGCAGGCGCTGCGCGAGGTCGACTTCGACGTCTGCCGGAGCGAGGTCGTCGCGCTCGTCGGCGACAACGGTGCCGGCAAGTCGACGCTGATCAAGTGCATCGCCGGGACGCACACGCCCGACGAGGGCCGGATCTTCTTCGAGGGGGACGAGGTCAAGATCCACACGCCGAGCGACGCGACGCGGCTCGGGATCGAGACCGTCTACCAGGATCTCGCCCTCTGCGACAACCTCGACGTCGTCCGCAACATGTACCTCGGCCGGGAGGCGGTCACGACCGTCGTCCCGCGTCTCGTCGAGCCGCTGCGCGAGATCGACATGGAGGAGCGCGCGCTCGCGGTGCTCGGCGACCTCAACGTCACGACGATCGGCAGCGTTCGCACGAAGGTCGCCTCGCTCTCGGGCGGCCAGCGCCAGTCGGTCGCGATCTCGCGCGCCGTCATGTGGAACTCGAAGGTCGTCCTCCTCGACGAGCCGACGGCCGCCCTCGGGGTGGCCCAGACCGCGCAGGTGCACGCGCTGATCAAGCGGCTCCGGGAGCAGGGCCTCGGCGTCGTCGTGATCTCGCACAACATCGAGGAGGTGTTCGAGGTCTCCGACCGCATCGCCGTCCTGCGGCTGGGACGCCGCGTCGCCACCTTCCGGCACGACGAGACGACGCC
>DATKNT010000069.1:0-14657 GCA_035541175.1 Gaiellaceae bacterium | reverse complement strand
CAGGCGCCCGGTCCGGCCGAGTCCCTCAACCACCGCGTGCCGGGCGTCGCCGCTGGTGTCGTAGGCCTCCCGGATGCGGGTGAGGATGAACACCTCGTAGTCCATCGACAGCCCGAACAGGAACGCGAACACCATCAGCGGGATGAAGGCGGTGATCGCGCCCGTCTTCGAGATCCCCCAGAGCAGGTGCGAGCCCCAGCCGTCCTGCCAGATGAGCACCATCACGCCCCACGCGGCGGCGACGGAGAGCAGGTTCAGCAGCACCGCCTTCACCGGCAGCAGGATCGAGCGGAACGCGCGCGCGAGCAGGATGACCGTCAGCACCGCGATCAGCGCGATCATCAGCGGGAAGCTGCCGTACACGGCCGAGACGAAGTCGGCGCCGCCGGCCGCCTGGCCGCCGACCGTCGTCCCGGGAACGCGGTGCGCCGCCGGCTTCAGGCGCGAGTAGAGCGCGCGCCCGCCGCTCGAGTTCGCCTGGACCGTCGGCACGACGACGACGACCGCGGCGCCGTTCTCCGTCCAGCCGACGGCGGCGCCGCGCACGCCGGAGACCGCGGCGAGGTTGCGTGCCACCTCGCCCGCGCGCGCCGGCTGCCGGACGAGCGCGGCGAACTCGGTGAGCACCCCGGAGCCGATCCCGGAGCGCTCGAGCGCGACGAGGCCGTCGCGTGCGTCGCCGCTGCGCGCGAGCGAGTCGGGACTCGCGTTGCCGACCTGGATGTGGAACGCCTGGGCGGCGAGCGCGATCAGGATCGCGAGCGCGACGCCGGCCGCCCACCAGCGCCGGCGGACGACGAACTTCGACCAGCGCACCCAGGACGGGCTCGCCTCCTTCTCCGTCCGGATCCGCGGCCGGTCGATCCACGGCCCGATCGTCGCGAGCACCACCGGCAGCAGCGTGATCGAGACGAGCACGCTCACCAGGGGAATGAGCAGCCCCGCGTAGCCGATCGAGCGCAGGAACGGGAGCGGCAACACGACGAGCGCGAGCAGCCCGATCCCGACCGTCGTCCCCGAGAAGACGACCGCCGAGCCGGCGGTCTGCATCGACAGCTCGACCGCTTCGACATTGGGCGCCCCGCGCGCGTGCTCCTCGCGCCAGCGCATGACGACGAGCAGCGTGTAGTCGATGCAGACGCCGAGCCCGATCAGCGCGACGAGGAACTGGACGATGAACGAGACCTGGGCGACCGTCGTCAGCGCCCAGATGAGCATGAAGGTGGTGACGATCGCGAACACGGCCATGACGATCGGGACGACCGCGATGAACGACGCGAACACGAAGGCGAGCACGATCAGCGCGCCGAGGCCGCCGATCAGCGCTTCGAGCAGCACGCCCGGACCCTTGCCGCCGCTCGCCGAGTCGTTGAGCGCGTCGTAGCCGGTGACGTGGACGATCGCGCCGGCCGGAGGCGCGCGCTGGAGCGCCGCGCGGATCGTGTCCGTCTCCTTCGTCGCGCCGGCGAAGCCGCGGTTCGGCTTGAACGGGATGTAGACGATCGCGAACGTCGTCCGTCCGTCCGCTGAGACGAACGCCTTGTTCCCGGTGGACGCGAACGAGACGACGTGCGCTCCCGGCACCGCGGCGGTCACGCGCCGAAGCGCGGCGCCGAGCTGCGCGCGCACGCCCGGCGAGTCGACCGTCTTCCCCGCCGGCAGCGTGAACACCGGCACGATCGTGCTCTGGGTCGGGTCGATCCGGTAGAGCTCGAGCAGGGCCGCGTTCGTCTGGGAGCCCTCGCGGCCGGGCACGGAGAACCGCTGCGAGAGCGCCTTCGTCGCGCGCTGGAGGTTCGGGAGGCCGGCGACGAGGACGATCACCCACGCCGCGACGACGAGCCGCTTGTGGCGGAGCACGAACCGGGCGAGGCCGAGCACGCCCCGAGGGTAGCGGCGGCCGCCGACCCTGCGCGGCGTACGATCCGGACATGCGCGCGATGGTGCTCGAGCGGCCGCGGGAGCCGCTGGTGCTCCGCGACCTGCCGGAGCCCGAGGCCGGCGCGGGCCGGGTCCGCCTCCGCGTGATCGCCTGCGGCGTCTGCCGCACCGACCTCCACATCGTCGACGGCGAGCTCGACCGGCCGAAGCTCCCGCTCGTCCTCGGCCACCAGATCGTCGGCGTGACCGATGACGGCCGCCGCCTCGGCGTCCCCTGGCTCGGCTGGACGGACGGCACCTGCCGCTACTGCCGCTCCGGCCGCGAGAACCTCTGCGAGCACGCGCGCTTCACCGGCTACGACCTCGACGGCGGCTACGCGGAGGTCGCGGTCGCCGACGAGCGCTTCTGCTTACCGATCCCCGACGACTACGACGATCTCCAGGCGGCGCCGCTGCTCTGCGCGGGGCTGATCGGCTACCGCTCGCTGCGGCTCGCGGGCGACGCCGAACGGCTCGGCCTCTACGGGTTCGGCGCCTCCGCCCACATCGTCGCCCAGGTGGCGCGCCACCAGGGGCGGCGCCTGTTCGGGTTCGTCCGCCGCGGGGACGAGGCGGCGCGGCAGTTCGCGCTCGACCTCGGCTGCGAGTGGGCCGGCGGCTCCGACGAGCTCCCGCCGGAGCAGCTCGACGCGGCGATCGTCTTCGCGCCCGCGGGCGAGCTCGTGCCCGCGGCGCTCCGCGCGCTCGCGCGCGGCGGCTCCGTCGTCTGCGCCGGGATCCACATGAGCGACATCCCGAGCTTCCCGTACGAGCTGCTCTGGGAGGAGCGGCTCGTCCGCTCGGTCGCGAACCTCACGCGCGACGACGGGCACGAGTTCCTCGCGCTCGCGCCGCAGGTGCCCGTGCGCACGGAGGTCGAGGTCTTCGAGCTGGAGCAGGCGAACGAGGCGCTCGACCGGCTGCGCGCCGGCGAGATTCGCGGTGCCGCCGTGCTCCGCGTATAGGGTCCGGGGCATGGCCGACCTCCCGCCCTTCGAGCAGTTCTTCGCCTCGCGCCGCCTCGCCGGCGTCGCCGAGTTCACGCCGGACGGGGACGCGGTGCTGTTCGTCTCCAACATCTCCGGCCAGTTCAACCTCTGGTCCGTCGCCGTCGACGGCGGCTGGCCGGAGCAGCTGACGAGCTTCACGGAGAACACCGTCCGCGCGGTCGCGGTGCGGCCCGACGGCGCCGTCCTCTTCACCGCCGACCGCGACGGCGACGAGTTCCACCAGCTCTACCGCATCCCCGCCGGCGGCGGCTGGCCGGAGCGGCTGACCGAGCTCGAGCGCGTCCAGCACCTGCTCTCGCCCTCAGCGTGGTCGCCGGACGGCACGAGCTTCTGCTTCTCCGCGAACGCGCGCAGGCCGACCGACAGCGAGGTGTTCGTCTGGGACGACGGCGCGGCCGAGCCGCGCTACGTCTGGGGCGAGGGGAGGTACACGTACGCGGCGTCCTGGTCGCCGGACGGGTCGAGGATCCTCGTCGGCGACTTCCGCTCGAACACCGACATCTCGCTCTACGTCGTCGACGTCGCGACGGGCGACGCGGTCGAGGCGACGCCGCACGAGGGCGACGTGAAGTTCCTTCCCGGACCGTGGGCGACGGACGGCTCCGGCTTCTACGTGCTCACCGACGAGGGACGGGAGTTCACGGGCCTCGCCTTCCACGATCTCGCGACGAACACGAGGACGTGGGTCGAGGCGCCCGACCTCGACATCGACGAGCTCGCCGGCTCGGCCGACGGCCGCGTGCTCGCGTGGATCGAGAACGTCGACGGCTGGTCGCGCGTCCGCGCGCGGGACCTCGCCTCGGGCGCCGACCTGCCCGACGCAAAGCTGCCGCAGGGGACGATCTCCCCGCTCGGCTCCGGTGTCTCGCTCTCGCGCGACGGCGCGAGGCTCGCGCTCGCGTGGGACCAGCCCGGCCGCCCGGCGGAGATCTACGTCGTCGAGACGGCGACCGGCGAGGCGCGGCCGGTGACCGAGAGCCGGCTCGCCGGGCTCCGTGCCCTGACGCTGCGCGGGCCGGAGCTGATCGCGTACCCGAGCTTCGACGGGCGCGAGATCCCGGCCTGGCTCTACCGGCCCGAGGGCGACGGCCGCGCGCCGTTCGTGCTCGCGATCCACGGCGGTCCCGAGGCGCAGGAGCGGCCGGTGTACCGGCCCGTGTACCAGTACCTGCTCAGCCGCGGCGTCGGCGTGCTCGCGACGAACATCCGCGGCTCGACGGGCTACGGCAAGACGTACCAGAAGCTGATCCACCACGACTGGGGCGGCGGCGACCTCGAGGACTGGCGGCACGCGACGGAGTGGCTGCGGGCGCAGGACTTCGTCGACAGCGACCGGCTCGGCGTCTACGGCGGCTCCTACGGCGGGTTCGCGACGCTCACGTGCGTGACGCGGCTCCCCGAGTACTGGGCGGCTGCGGTCGACATCGTCGGCCCCGGGAACCTGGTCACGTTCGTGCGCGCGGTGCCGCCGCAGTGGCTCCGCTTCATGGCGGAGTGGGTCGGCGACCCCGACACCGAGGAGGAGTTCCTCCGCGAGCGCTCGCCGATCACGTACGTCGACCAGGCGCGTGCGCCGCTGCTCGTCATCCAGGGCGCGAAGGATCCGCGCGTCGTCAAGTCCGAGTCGGATCAGATGGTCGACCGGCTCCGCGAGCTCGGGCGCGAGGTCGAGTACGTCGTCTTCGAGGACGAGGGGCACGGGTTCACGCGGTACACGAACGAGGTGCGCGCGTACCGGCTCACGTGCGAGTGGCTCGAGCGGCACCTCGCGTGAGCGGGACGTTGAGCGCGCTGCGGTGGAAGGCGGCCGCGCACCCTCGGCTCGTCGTCGCCGTGCAGCTCCTCGCCGGCGTCGTCTTCGTCGCCTGCATCGCCTGGGCGGTGCGCGGCTCGTTCCGCGCGGCCGGCGACGATCTCCGCAACGCGAACCTCGGGCTGTTCGCTCTCGCGTGCGCCGTGCTCGCCGCGTACTACCTCGCGTTCGTCGTCGGCTGGATGCGGATCTTCGCCGCCTGGAGGATCCACCTCTCGTATCCGGCGGCGCTGCGCGCGGAGATGGTCTCGATGCTGGCGAAGTACGTGCCCGGCGGAGTGTGGACGCCCGCGGCGCGCGTCGTCGCGATGCGCCGGTCCGGCGTCACCGACGCCGCGCTCGTCACCGCCGCGATGGCGATCGAGGCGGGGCTGTCGGCCGTCTCCGGCGTGATGGTGTTCGTGATCAGCCTCGCGTGGGTGGACGGCGTGCACGCACCGATCGTCCCGCTCGTCGCGTTCGCGCTCGTCGTCGCGGCGCTCGTGCAGCCGCGGGTGTTCCGTCCGTTGATGGCGAGGATCCTGCGCCGGTTCGGCTACGAGCAGGAGCTGCCGCCGGTGCGGCCGGCGACGATGGCGTTCCTGCTCGTCTACTACGCGGGGACGTGGGTGATCGGCGGCGCGGCGCTGTGGCTGCTGCTCCGCTCGGTCGGCGCGCATCCGGATCCCGAGTCGATCGTCTACCTCGGCGGCGTCGCCGCGGTCGGTGCGATCGTCGCGGTGCTCGTCGTGATCGCTCCGTCGGGCCTCGGCGTCCGCGAAGGGACGATGTACGGGCTGATGCTGGCGGTCGCGCCGAAGGGAGCCGCGCTCGGCGCGACGCTGCTCAACCGCGTCGCCATCACGCTCGTCGAGCTGCTGCTCCTCCTCGTCGGCGGCGCGATCCTCAAGGCGCGCGGCGACCTCGACGAGGACGAGCCGATGCTGCTCCGCGACGCGCAGACGTAGCACCACCGCGAGATCCACCGGGTCGGCATCCGTGGCTCCTACCGATGACGCGCGGGAGGGCGTGGCGGACGGTGAGAGCATGAACAGACTTCTCCTCCTCGTCGCGCTCGCCGCCGCCGCCGCCGCCGCCTCCCTCGCCGGCGGCGCGGGCGCGGGCAACGCGATCCAGCTGAAGATCGGCGACGCCGTCGACGTCCTCAACACGCGCGTCGCCTGCTACGCCATCACGTCGAACGGCAAGGACGGCATCGGCTGCCTGCTGATCACGAACGCCGGCAAGCCGATCGCCGGCAGCTACAGCGTCGGCCTCGCCGTCGACGGCACCGCCGTCCTCAACAAGGTGAACGCCGACGGATCGAGCGCGCACGTGTTCAAGAAGCGGCTCCCGGCCGGCCACACGGCCGCCGGCGGGGCGATCTACCGCGTCAAGCCCGGCCAGAGCTTCGGGCTCCCGGTCCACGACGACGTGGTGATCGGCTGCAAGGTGCTGAACGTCACCTCGACCTCGGTCGCGCCCGTCTACCGCGGGATCAAGGTGTCGTGCTGGTACGCGACTGCGACGGCACCCGTCCCGAACAGCTACGGCGTCAGCATCTCGGACAAGCTGGCCGGCGTCTTCAAGATCACGCCGTCCGGATCGATCAGCACCTGGGGGATCATGCGGCAGCAGCCGGGAAGCTGAGCCTGCCCGGCGCCGGTTGACCGCGCAACGGCCACAATGAATCGATGACGGACGCCCCGGAAGCGGCGGCGGGCCAGCCCGCGCACCTCGACCCGCACGTGCGCCTGATCTTCGGCGCGCTGATGCTCGTCCTGCTGCTGGCGTCGCTCGACCAGACGATCGTCTCGACGGCGCTGCCGACCATCGTCGGCGACCTGCACGGGCTCGCGCACATCTCGTGGGTCGTGACCGCGTACCTGCTCGCGTCGACCGTCTCCGGGCCGGTGTACGGGAAGCTCGGCGACCTCTACGGCCGGAAGCTCGTGCTCCAGTTCTCCATCGTCCTGTTCCTGGTCGGCTCCGCGCTCTGCGGCCTCAGCCAGAACATGACGGAGCTGATCGGCTTCCGCGCGCTCCAGGGGCTCGGCGCCGGCGGGCTGTTCGTGACGACGATCGCCGTCGTCGGCGACATCGTCCCGCCGCGCGAGCGCGGCCGCTACCAGGGGCTGTTCGGCGCGGTCTTCGGCGTCTCGACCGTGATCGGGCCGCTGCTCGGCGGCTTCTTCGTCGACAACCTCAGCTGGCGCTGGATCTTCTACGTCAACCTGCCCATCGGCGCGCTCGCGCTGTTCGTGATCGCCGCCGTCTTCCACAGCCGGGCGATGCCGGTCAGCCACAGGATCGACTACCTCGGCGCCTCGCTGCTCGCCGGGTCGCTGTCGGCGATCGTCCTGTTCACGAGCCTCGGCGGCACGACCTACGCCTGGGCGGCGCCGGAGATGATCGCGATGCTCGTGCTCGGCGTCGCGCTGCTCGTGCTGTTCGTCTGGGTCGAGTGGCGCGCGCCGGAGCCGATCCTGCCGCTCGAGCTGTTCCGCAACCCGATCTTCAGCGTGACGAGCGCCGTCGGGTTCGTCGTCGGGTTCGCGCTGTTCGGCGCCGTCACGTACCTGCCGCTCTACCTGCAGATCGTCAAGGGCCACAGCCCGACGGTGTCCGGGTTGTTCCTCACGCCGTTGATGGGCGGCGTGCTCGTCGCCTCGATCACGAGCGGCATCATCATCTCGCGCGTCGGCCGCTACAAGCTGTTCCCCATCGTCGGGACGGCGGTGACCGCCGTCGGGCTCTTCCTGCTCTCGCAGCTGTCCGTGAGCACCCCCGGCTGGGAGGCCGCCCTGTTCATGGTCGCGGTCGGCCTCGGGCTCGGCCTCGTCATGCAGGTGCTCGTGCTCGCGGTGCAGAACTCGGTCGACTACAAGCATCTCGGCGTCGCGACGTCCGGGTCGACGCTCTTCCGGCAGGTCGGAGGCTCGATCGGCGTCGCCGCCTTCGGCGCGGTGTTCGCGAACCGGCTCCGCGTCGAGCTGGCGTCGCACCTGCCGGCGGGGGTGCACCTGCCGGCGTCCGCCAACCCGGCGGCGATCAGGCGGCTGCCCCCGGCCGTGCACGCTCCGTACGTCCACGCCTTCGCGGCGTCGCTCAGGCCCGTGTTCGCCTTCGCCGCCGCCGTGGCCGTGCTCGCGTTCGTCCTCTCGTGGATGCTGCGGGAGATCCCGCTGCGGAAGACCGCGGCGGGCCGCGTCGGAGCCGCTGCGGGAACCGAGACCTGACGCCTACGCCGGGACGGCGGCTCCCGTCACTTCACGGTGAAGGTCCCCTTCATTCCGGCCGCGGCGTGGCCGGGGACCGTGCACTTGTACGGGTAGCTCCCCGCCCTGAGCGTGACCGTGAGCTTGCCGGTCTTCCCGGGCTGGATCAGCGCGCTCTTCTTCCCGGCGATCGCGAAGTCGTGCGCGAGCTTGCCCTTGTTCACGATCGTGAAGGTGATCGAGCCGGCCTTGGCCGTCGACGGCGAGAGGACGAACTTGAACTCGGTGGCTGTGACCTTGACGGTGGTGCCCGTCCGGTGTGCCGGCGCGGCGAGCGCGGCGCCTGCGAGCGCGAGGGCGGCGACGGCGACGGCGAGGGCGGACGCCAGACGAGCCGCGGAGCGTGACGAATGCATGACTCTCCAGTGTCAGGCGAGGAGGAAGCGACCCCGATCCCCGATGGTTGATCGGACAACCGTGGCCACTCTATACCGTTGGTGTCGCGTGGCGCCATCCCGTGAACGCCCTCTGCCGCTCGCCGCGGTGCTCACCGGCGTCCTCCTGCTCGCCGTTCCGATCGTCTCCGCGCTCCTGCTCCGTCCGGGCTCCGGCGCGGGCGCGGCGTCGTCGGCGGCTGCCCCGTCGTCGACGGCGGGAGTGTCGTCGAGCGCCGGCCCCGCCTTTCCGGCGCCGCCCGGCGGGGCGGTCGTCTACAGCCGGCGGCTCGGGCGCGACGCGCTCGCGCTCGGGATCGTGCCGCGGCGGGGAAGCGCGCTGCTCCAGGCGTCGGTGGTGAACGGCCAGGGCGCCGGCGTCTCCGGGCTCGGCGTCTCGTTTCGTCTGGAGGGTACGACCGCGCGCGCAACGGCGTGCGGGCGCGGCTGCTACCGAGCGACGCTGCCGGTGCACGGCCGGCCGGCGGCGGTGGACGTCTCCGTTCGCGGGTCCTCGTCGGGGGAGTGGCGCGTCGCGCTGCCCGCCGCGTGGCCGCCGGCGGACGGGACGGCGCTCGTCCGCCGCGCGGAGCGCGTCTGGCGCAGGCTCGGCTCGCTGAGCTTCTCCGAGACGCTCGGCTCCGGGACCGGCACGGTCGTCTCCAGCCGGTGGCAGGTGCAGGCGCCGGGCCGGGTCGCGTACCAGGTGAAGGGAGGCTGGGCCGCCGTGATCGTCGGCGCGCGCCGCTGGGACCGTGCGCCGGGGCAGGCCCGCTGGGTGGAGTCGGCGCAGTCGCCGCTGACGCAGCCGGTGCCGTCGTGGGTCTCCGTCCGCGACGCGCACGTCCTCGGCACCGCGACGGTGCGCGGCCGGCCCGTATGGCTCGTCTCGTTCTACGACCCGGTCACGCCGGCATGGTTCACCGTCGCCGTCGACCGGAGGACGTTGCGGACGCTCGACGTCCACATGGTCGCGACCGCGCACTTCATGCACGACGTCTACGGGGCGTTCAACGCGACGCCGCCGATCGCGCCGCCGACCGGCTAGTCATCCCTCAGGACGACACCGGCGCCGAGACGAGCAGATCGGGGCCGTCGAAGCGGATGTCGAGCGCATCGAGCACGCGGCGCAGCAGGCGCAGTGCCGCGGGGTTGTCGCTCGCCACGAGCGCCGTGATCTCCGTGATCCCCGCCGCGCCGGCGTCCGCGATCAGCTCCGCGGTGAGCGCCGAGCCGATGCCGCGCTGCTGGTGCTCGTCCACCACCTCGAAGGCGATCTCGGCGCTGCACCCGTCGCGGACGAGCCGTGCGATCGCCACCGGCCGCGGGTCGTGGTCGAGGTACGCGACGAGCGCGTGATGATCGCCGTCGACCCGCGCCAGCTGCCGCAGGTCGGCTGCGCTCAGGCACGGCTTCGCGCCGTTGAAGCGCAGGCGGCGCGACTCGTCGCTCAGCCGCTCGAACACGGCCGCCACCGTGCGGACGTCGCCGTGCCGCAACGGCCGGACGAGGATCGCCGGCCCGTGCTTCGCCTTCACGACCCGCGTGTGCATGCTCAGCCCGCCTCCTCCTCGTCGTCGTCCCGGCCGCGCTCCTCCGGCTCGAGCCAGGCGACGAACTCGGGGTCGCTGAGCAACAGCTCGAATACTTCTTCCTGACGTTCCCCCACGCCGCTCCCTCCATCTCGTGGACCTGATCGACCCCCGCGCGTGACTACGCGGGCCGGCGTGCCTCGGATTCGCCTATGTGCGGTTTTCCCCGGTGAGCTCGAGCGCGACCTGCTCGAGGCTCGCGAGGTTGTGACCGCTTGCGAAGACGTCAACGAACGGGAGCGCCGCTTCCATCCCGCGGGCGAGCGGCTCGTAGGCGGGATCCTGCTTCAGCGGGTTCAGCCAGACGATCCGGTACGCGAGCCGCGACAGCCGCTCCATCTGGGCCCGCAGCAGCCCGGGCTCGCCGACGTCGAGGCCGTCGGAGCAGACGACGACGACGGCGCCGCGCGCCGAGCCGCGGTGGCCGCTGCCGTCGAGGAACGCCTTCACCGCCTCGCCGATCCGGGTGCCGCCCTCCCAGTCGACGACCTCCTGCGCGGCCCGGCGCAGCGCCTCGTCCGGGTCGGAGACCGAGAGAGCCCGCGTCGCCGAGGTGAGCCGCGTCCCGAAGCAGAGCACCTCGGTCTGCGGCTGCAGCCGCAGCAGCGAGTGCGCGAGGACGAGCATCGCCTGCGAGTGGGCCGACATCGAGCCGGAGACGTCGAGGAGCAGCACGAGCCGGCGCGGCGCCGGCCGGCGGGCGCGGTAGCGGCGGTCGAACGGCTCGCCGCCGGTGCGGAGCGAGCGCCGCAGCGTGCGCGGCAGGTCGAGCGGGCCGGCGCCCGCGGCGCGGCGGCGGCGCGAGCGGCGGCGCGGCAGCGCGCGCGCGAACCCGGCGGCGAGCGCCGCGATCTCGGCCAGCTCCTCGCGCGTGCAGCGGTCGAAGCTCTTGCGGCGGAGCAGCTCGACGCGGCTCGCGAGCGCGACGGCCGGCGACTGCGCCTCGCCGGGCTCGCCCTCGTCCCGCTCGTCGGAATCGAGCCCCGCCGTCACGAGCCGCAGGCGCTGCTGCACCTTCGGCGGCGGCATCGGCACGGTCGCGCCGAAGAAGCCGCGGAAGACGCGGTCGTAGACGGGGATCTCCTCGTGCCGGGCGACGAGCGTGGCGCGGCCGGCCCAGTAGAGGTCGCCCGGCCCGAGCAGCGCCGCCGCGCGGCAGAACTCCGCGGTCGCGCCGGTGCCGGCGGGGAGCCCCTCGGCGCGCAGCGCCCGCGCGAACTCGACGAGCGTCTGCGTCGGCTCAGCCACCGAGGGCCTCGGCCCCCGCAGCCTCGACCGTCCGCAGGTCGTCCCGGTTCTTCACCGCCCAGCCGAGCGTCTGGAGCGCGTCCGGCCCCGTCGCGTCGTCCGCGCCGAGCAGCGCGAGCGCGCGCGCCCAGTCGATCGCCTCGGCCGCGCCCGGCGGCTTGACGAGGTCGAGCGAGCGCAGCCGCGCCACCGCCTCGGCGACCGAGCGGGCGAGCCGCTGCGGCACCTCGGGCGCGCGCAGGCGGATGATCTCCACCTCCCGCTCGAGGTCGGGGAACTCGATCCAGTGGTAGAGGCAGCGGCGCTTCAGCGCGTCGTGCAGCTCGCGCGTCCGGTTCGAGGTGACGACGACCGCCGGCGGCTCCGCGGCCGCGATCGTCCCGATCTCCGGGACGGTGACCGTGTAGTCGGAGAGGATCTCGAGCAGGAACGCCTCGAACTCGTCGTCGGCCCGGTCGAGCTCGTCGATGAGCAGCACCGCGGCCGAGCCGGCCCGGATCGCCTTCAGCAGCGGCCGCTCGACGAGGAAGTCCGGCCCGTACAGCTCGGACGCGTGCGCGCGGACGTCGCCCTCGCCCGCCTGGAGCGCCCGCGCGTACAGGAGCTGGCGCGCGTAGTCCCACTCGTACAGCGCCTGCGAGGCGTCGATCCCCTCGTAGCACTGGAGCCGGATCAGCTCGGCGCCGAGCAGCCGGGCGAGCGTCTTCGCCACCTCGGTCTTGCCGACGCCCGCCTCTCCCTCGAGCAGGAGCGGCCGGCGCATCTCGAGCGCGAGGAAGATCGAGGTCGCGAGGCCGCGGTCCGGGAGGTAGTCCGCCTCCCGCAGCGCCGCCTCGAGCTCGTCCACCGAACCGAATCGCATCGTCCCATCGTACGGGCTTGCGACCGGTGACAACGCATGTCGTATGCTCACCGGGTCCCGACGAAGGGAGGCGGTTCATGTATCCGTCCCGGTTCGACTACGTCGTCCCCGAGAGCGTGAGCGAAGCCGTCTCGCTGCTCTCCGAGCACGGCGACGAGGCGAAGGTGCTGGCGGGAGGGCAGTCGCTGATCCCGCTCCTGAAGCTCCGCTTCGCCTCGCCGAGCGTGCTCGTGGACGTCAACCGGATCGCGGAGCTCGAGGGCATGTCGCAGCAGGACGGATACCTGCGGATCGGCGCCCTCGTGCGACACAAGGAGTGCGAGCGCTCCGACTTGCTGAAGGGCCGCTACGGCGTGCTGGGCACGGCGGCGCCGCAGATCTCCGACCCGCTCGTGCGCAACCTCGGCACGGTGTGCGGCTCGGTGGCGCACGCGGACCCGCAGGGAGACTGGGGCTCGGCGCTGCTCGCGGCCGGCGCCCGCGTCGTCGCGCAGGGGCCGTCCGGCACCCGCGAGATCCCGCTGGCCGAGCTGTTCGTCGGGCCGTTCACGACCACGCTCGAGCCGACGGAGGTCATCACCGAGGTGCGCGTGCCCGACCCGGGCGCGAGCGCCGGCGGCGCCTACCTCAAGCTCGAGCGGAAGATCGGCGACTTCGCCACCGCCGCCGTGGCCGTTCAGCTCGAGCTGAACGGCGGGACGATCTCGCGTGCCGGCATCGCGCTGACAGGCGTCGGCGCGACGAACCTCCGTGCCGAGAAGGCGGAGGCGGCGCTCGCGGGCGCCGCGCCCGGCGACGAGGCGTTCGCCGAGGCTGCCAGGCTCGCGGCCGGGGAGGCAGAGCCCATCAACGACCACCGCGGCACCGTCGAGTACAAGCGAAACGTCGTCCGCGTCTTCGTCGAGCGCGGCCTCAGGGCCGCGGCGGCGTCGGCGTCCGCGGCGTAGCGAGAGGAGCGACACGATGAGCAAGACGACGTTGAGCGCCGCGCCTCCCGCCACGCGGCAGATCACGGTGCAGGTGAACGGCGAGGCCCGCTCGGCCGAGGTCGAGCCGCGGCTGCTGCTCGTCCACTTCCTGCGCCAGACGCTGGGACTGACGGGAACGCACGTCGGCTGCGACACGACGAGCTGCGGGGCCTGCACCGTCCTGCTCGACGGCGTGCCGGTGAAGTCGTGCACCGTGCTCGCCGTCCAGGCGGACGGACGCGAGGTCAAGACGGTCGAAGGGTTGATGAGCGGAGGCGCCTTGCATCCGATCCAGCAGGCCTTCCACGAGCAGCACGGCCTCCAGTGCGGCTACTGCACGCCGGGGATGATGCTCACCTCGGTGGCGCTGCTCGCAGAGAATCCCGACCCGTCGGAGGAGGAGATCCGCTGGGCGATCTCCGGGCAGATCTGCCGCTGCACGGGCTACCAGAACATCGTCAAGGCGGTGCAGCAGGCCGGCGCCGCGCTGCGGGAAGGGAGCTAGCGATGGCGTCGACGGAGGTTCGCGGCCTCGGCCACTCGGTCGAGCGCAAGGAGGACGCCCGGTTCATCCGCGGCAAGGGGAACTACTTCGACGACATCGTCCTCCCGGGGATGCTCCACATGGAGCTGCTGCGCAGCCCGTACGCGCACGCACGCATCAAGTCGATCGACACGTCGGCGGCGGCTGCGCTGCCCGGCGTCGTCGCGGTCGTCACGGGCGAGCTGATGGCGCAGCACAACCTCGCGTGGATGCCGACGCTGTCGGGCGACACGCAGGCCGTCCTCGCGACGGACAAGGTCCGGTTCCAGGGCCAGGAGGTGGCGGCGGTCGTCGCCGAGAGCCCCTACATCGCAAAGGACGCGCTCGAGCTGATCGAGGTCGACTACGACCCGCTGCCGCCGGTGACGGGCCCGCAGCAGGCACTCGCGGCAGGGGCGCCGCTGATCCGGGACGAGAAGGAGGGGCAAACCGACAACCACGTCTACCACTGGGAGGCGGGCGACAAGGAGGCGACGGACAAGGCGTTCGCCGAGGCGGACAAGGTGGTCGAGCTCGACACGTTCTACCCGCGCTGCCATCCGTCGCCGCTCGAGTGCTGCGGCTGCGTCGCGGACGTCAACCCGGCGACGGGGAAGGCGACGATCTACATGACCTCGCAGGCGCCGCACGCGCACCGCACGCTGTTCGCGCTCGTCGCCGGCCTGCCGGAGGAGAAGATCCGCATCATCTCGCCCGACATCGGCGGCGGCTTCGGCAACAAGGTGCCGATCTACCCGGGCTATGTCGTCGCGACGGCGGCGTCGCTCCTGATCGGCCGGCCGGTGAAGTGGGTCGAGGACCGCACGGGCAACCTCATCTCCACCGGCTTCGCCCGCGACTACCACATGCACGGCGAGCTCGCGGTCAAGGACGGGAAGTTCACCGGCCTGCGCGTGAAGATGCTCTCCGACCAGGGTGCGTTCTACGCCGACGCGCAGCCGACGAAGTTCCGCGCCGGGCTGTTCCACATCGTCACCGGCTCGTACGACATCCCCGCGGCGTTCGTCGAGACGGACGGCGCGTACACGAACAAGGCGCCCGGCGGCGTCGCGTACCGCTGCTCGTTCCG
>DATKNT010000068.1:0-5156 GCA_035541175.1 Gaiellaceae bacterium | reverse complement strand
CGGCATCGCCGGCAGCTACCGCAAGCACGAGACCGTCGACGTCGTCTACGAGACGAACGGCAGGCGCCAGGTCGCGACGGGGCTCGAGCCACGACCGCTCGAAGAGCCTGGGGCGAAGGCCGGAGGCTAACGCAGCCGCAGCGCGTTGGCCGGAGGCGGGGGGCTCCGTGTGGGAACCACGGGTTCCCCCACGGCTCTAGTCTCCCGCGACGTCGCGTCGGTTGAAGAACCAAAAGGCGAGCGCCAGCGGGACCAGGGCGAACAGCGCCGAGACCCAGGCGGCGCGCTCGATCGGCGGCCAGTACACCGGCGTCTGGAAGAGCCCGTGCCACGCGTCGAACTGGGCCGAGAGCAGGTAGTGATGGAGCCACTGGACGTGCACGAGGCCGACCACCGCCTCCATGAACAGCTCGTAGACGAGCGTGCCGACGATCGCTGCCGCGCTGTTCCGGGTGACGACGGAGAGGAAGATCCCGAACGAGGCGATCGAGACGAGTGGGACGGCGAAGACGCCGACGGCCGCGAAGGCGAGCCCGATCGAGCGGCCGGACGAGAGCGTCCTGCCGGTGAGGTCGACGACCGGGTTGAAGCCCCAGGCGATCCCGCCGGCGATCAGCCCGGCGGCGAGCAGCGCCAGCAGGAGCGCGAGCACGTACGTGAACGACGCGAGCGTCTTGCCCGCGAGCACCTGGCTGCGGCGGAGCGACCGCGTCAGGATCATCTTCAGCGTCCCGCCTGCGTCCTCCGTCGCGACGATGTCGCCGGCCACGAGCGCCGTCACGAGCTGGGCGCCGAACCGCGACGCGAACGTCAGCACGACGAGCGCGAGCGCGATGCCGGTGTGGCGGAGGTTGTGCCCGAGCGGCACGTCGTAGGGGCCGCCCTTCTGGAAGGCCATGACGATGACGAACAGCGTCGGCAGCAGGGCGGCGGCGCCGACGCCGATGTACGTCCGCTTCTGAGCCGCGAGCTTTCGCAGCTCCCAGCGGTACGCGGTCAGCGTCGTCGGCCGTGCGCTCACGCCACGGGCTCCAGCCGGTGCGGGTGCTCCGTGCCCTCGGTGAGCTCGAAGAAGAGGTGCTCGAGCGTCGCCGTCTCCGGGACGAGCGCGGCGATCCCGAGTCCGCACTCGACGAGCCGCCGCGTGAGTGCGAGCACCGCCGCCTCGTCGGCGGCGAAGACGAGCTCGCCGTCCTCGTCGGCGAGGTCGTGCACGGCCTCGTCGGCGGCGAGCACGACCCGGGCGGCGCTCTGGTCATTCGTGCGCAGCCGGTAGCGTGGCGCCCGGCTCGCGTGCAGCTCGGCGAGCGTTCCCTCGTAGACGATGCGGCCCTCGCGGATGACTGAGACGCGGGTGCAGAGCTCCTCGACCTCCTGGAGCAGGTGGCTGGACAGGAAGATCGTCATCCCCTGCGCCGCGAGATCGCGGATCAGGTCGCGCATGTCGCGGATCCCGCCCGGGTCGAGGCCGTTCGTCGGCTCGTCGAGCACGAGCAGCTTCGGGTCGCGCAGCAGCGACGCCGCGAGCCCGAGCCGCTGGCGCATGCCCTGCGAGTAGCCGCCGACCCTGTCGCCGGCGCGTCCCTGGAGCCCGACGGTCTCGAGCACCCGAGCGACGCGCGTCGCGGCGCCGCCCCCGTCGAAGGCCGCGAGCAGCTCGAGGTTCTTCCGGCCGGTGAGGTACGGGTAGAAGTGCGGCGTCTCGACGAAGCCCGCGACGCCGTCGAGCGCGGCCGGGAGCTCGTGTTGCGGGTCGCGCCCGAACAGGCGGACCTCACCGCCGTCGGGGCGGAGCAGGCCGAGCATCATCCGCATCGCCGTCGTCTTGCCGGCGCCGTTCGGTCCGAGGAACCCGTAGATGTCCCCGGCGTCGACGGTGAGGTCGACGTGGTCGACGGCGCGGATGCGCCCGTACGCCTTGACGAGCCCTCGCGCCTGCACGGGCAGCATGGGTCGGAGCCTAGCCCGCCCGCGTGAGGGCTCCGTGAGCCTTAACGCGCCCGCAACCTATGCGACGGCGAGGCGGTCGTGCACCGAGCGCAGCAGCTCGAAGACCGCCTCCGCGTAGACGTCGCCGTCCGAGGCGTACCAGGGGCGGAAGTCGACGGCGCCGTTCAACTCGACGACGACGTAGCCGTTCCGGGTCGGCAGGAGGTCGACGCCGACGAGGTCGGCCCGGATCGCCTGCGCCGCGGCGAGCGCGAGCGTGCGCGCAAGCGGCGGCGGCGACACCGGCTCGGCGTGGCCGCCGAGGGCGACGTTCGTGCGCCACTCTCCCGGGGCGGCGACCCGCCGCGCCGACCCGACGACGCGGCCGCCGGCGACGACGATCCGCAGGTCCCAGCCCTGCGGCGGCACGAGCTCCTGCGCGAGGGCGCCGTGCTCGCGGAACCAGCCGCGGTAGGCGGCGCGGGCGAGCGCCTCGTCGAGCTCGTCGCGCGTGCGGCAGAGGACGACGTCGCGGCCCCAGCTGCCGAAGCGCGGCTTGAGGACGAGCGGCAGCTCCGGCGCGGCCGACGGCAGCCCCTCGGCGATCAGCCAGGTGCGCGGGTGCGGCAGCCCGGCCAGACGGAGCGCGCGCGCGGTCAGCAGCTTGTCGTGCGCCGCGGCGAGCACGCGCGGCGGGTTCAGCACCTCGACGCCGGCGGCGGCGAGCCGCTCCAGCTCCATCTCGCCGCACTCGATCCCGTCCAGCCCCTCACGGACGTCGAGCCGGCCGAGCGCGACGTCGCCTGCCTGGAGGAGGCTCAGCGCGTCGCGGGGGGCGAGCACCGCCGCCGCCGCCCCCAGCGACTCGGCGGCCGCGGCGAGCGCCTCGTTGGTGTCCGTCCGGCCGTGAGCGACGACGGCGAAGCGCATGGACCGGATGGTGGGCGCCTCCGCCCGCCGGATGGGCGTCGGTTCGGTGAACGACCCGTGTCGGGTTCGCTACCGGCGTCCGCCGGCGGCGGCCCGGTCCTTCGGTACCGCCTCGAGCTTGTACCCGACCCCGTAGCGGGTCTGGATGAAGGTGTGGCGGGAGGCGCGGCGGTCGATCTTCTCCCGGAGCCGGCGCACGAAGACGTCCACCGTGCGGTCGCGGTGCGACTCGCGGCGCCCCCACAGCTTCTGGAGCAGCTCGTCCCGGGTCGAGACGCGGCCCCGGTCGAGCGCCAGCTGGTAGAGGAGCCGGAACTCGGTCGGCGTCAGCTCGGCGCTCTCCCCGTCGACGTACGCCTGCACCTCGCGCGGGTCGATCACGAGCTCCTCGACCTCGATCGGCTCGCCCCGCGGCGTCTCCTCGCGCCGGATCCCGCGGCGCGCCGCGGCGCGGACGCGGGCGACGAGCTCCTTCATCGAGAAGGGCTTGACGAGATAGTCGTCGGCGCCGATCTCGAGCGCGTGGACGCGGTCGTGCTCGGTGCCGCGGGCGGAGACGACGACGATCGGGGTGGCGATCCCCTCCGCGCGGACGGTCTCGATCAGCTTCCAGCCGTCGAGTCCGGGGAGCATCAGGTCGAGCACGCAGGCATCCGGCTTCTCGAACCGGAGGCGCGCGAGGCCCTGGTCGCCGTTCCCGACCCAGACGGCGTCGAACCCTGCGGCGCCGAGGTGGCGCGCCATCCCCTGGGCGATCACCTCGTCGTCCTCGACGATGAGGACCTTGGGCATCGGTGGCATTATCGGCTCCGGGCCCGTCCTCACGGGTTGGTGAGGGGTGAACGACTGGTGAAGGTGTGGTGAACCAACCGGAGTTCCAGCCGGACGTGGAGCGCGTCCGGGCGATGCTCGCCGGGATCGACGACGCCGTCGTCGTGCTCGACAGCGAACGGCGGCTCGTGGCCGCGAGCCCGGCGGCGGCGGCCGCGCTCGGAGACGCGACGCCGGGGCGGCGGCTCGGCGAGGACGGGGAGAACGCAGCGCGGGGGCCGCTCGTGCTCTTCCTCGACGCCGTGCCGGAGCTGTCGGCCTACCAGGAGCTCCGGGCCGGGTTCACCGCGGCCGTCTCCCACGAGCTGCGGACGCCGCTCGCGCGGATGCTCGTCCTGCTCGAGAGCGCGACGCTGCCGGACGCGGACGTCGACCAGCTCGTGGAGCAGGCGCGGCTCGAGGTGCAGCAGGCGCGGGAGCTGATCGACGACGTCCTCTTCCTCGGCGAGCTGGAGACCGGCCGCGAGGTCGTCTCGCTCGGCCGGACGCTCGCGCTGCCGGTCCTCGAGGAGGTGCTCGGCGCCTACGGCTCGCGCGCGGAGCGCGCGCAGGTCGGGCTCGTCCTCCTCGCCGACGCGGAGGTGGAGCTGCCCCTGCGGCCGCGGATGCTCCGGGTCGTCGCCGAGAACCTGATCGCGAACGCGATCCGCTACGCCGGCCCGGGGACGATGTGCACCGTCACGCTGAGGAAGGACGGGTGGGAGCCGCTGCTCGTCGTCTCCGACGACGGCAAGGGCGTCTCCGAGGCCGACCTGCCGCGGCTGTTCGAGCGTTTCTACCGGGCCGACCAGGCCCGGTCGTCGCGGGGAACCGGCCTCGGCCTCGCCATCGTCAAGCACGTCGTCACGGCCGCCGGCGGAACGGTGGAGGCGCGGGGCGGCCCCGGCAAGGGCGTCGAGATCGTCTGCCGCTTCCCGGCCGCCTAGTCGTGGGGGAACCAGGGTTCCCCCACGGGCCCTCTCCCCGGCTCGAGTGACGAGCCGTCGCCGTGCTCCGCCGGGAGCGCGGTCCCGGCTACGCAGGCAAGTGCCGTTCCACCCAGAGCGTGTCAGCGCGTTGCCGGTGCCGCGTGCGCGGTGGTGCCCTTCGGGCATCCCCGCGCACGGAGTTCCGCCTCCGTCCAACGCGGCTTCGCCTGCGTTGGTCTCCGGCGTTTGCCGCAGGTGAGCCCGGGCCGCTTAGCCGAACCTACCCGTGACGTAATCCTCGGTTCGCTTGTCCGAGGGTGCCGTGAAGATCTTCTCGGTCGCGTCGTACTCGACGAGCTCGCCCCAGCGCTGGCCCTCGCCGCCGTGGGAGATCGAGAAGAACGCCGTCATGTCGGCGACGCGTGCGGCCTGCTGCATGTTGTGCGTGACGATCACGAAGGTGTACTCGCTCTTCAGGTTGTGCATCAGCTCCTCGATCGCCTGCGTCGCGATCGGGTCGAGCGCCGACGCCGGCTCGTCCATGAGCACGACGTCCGG
>DATKNT010000067.1:0-5590 GCA_035541175.1 Gaiellaceae bacterium | reverse complement strand
TGAACCTCACCGTCCGCGGCAAGCACTACCTCGCCGTCGCGCGGCCGCTGAAGCTCGGGGATGCGCTCTTCGGCGCGATGGTCGTGGCCAAGCCGGTGTCGCAGCTGCGCAGCCGCTGGGTGACGCTCGCCGAGCGGCTCGCGCTCGCGTTCGGCGGCGGCGTGATCGTCGCCGGCCTCCTCGGCGTCTACGTGTCGCGGCGGCTGACGGATCCGCTCCTGCGCCTGTCGGCCGCGGCCGACGAGGTCGCGGCCGGGAACTACGACGTCGAGCTGCCGGAGCCGCGGGGCAACGACGAGATCGCGCACGTGACCGGCCGCTTCCGCGAGATGACCTCGAAGCTCGCGGAATCGGAGCAGCTGTCGCGCACGTTCCTCATGTCCGTCTCGCACGAGCTGCGGACGCCGTTGACCGCGATTCGCGGCCACGTCGCGGCGCTGCAGGAGGGCGTCTTCGACGATCCGGCCGCGCGCGACGCCTCGCTCGACGTGATCGGTGAGGAGGCGCTGCGGCTCGAGCGACTCGTCGGCGACGTGCTCGATCTCGCGAAGCTGAACGCCCACCGGTTCACGGTGCTGCAGGAGGAGGTCGACATGGAGCAGCTCTGCGAGCGCGCCTACACGGCGTTCGGCGAGGAGGCGAGGCGCCGCTCGATCGACTACCGGCGCGAGTTCCGCGCGCATCCGGTGATCGTCACGGACGGCGACCGCGTGCTCCAGATCATCTCGAACCTGCTCTCGAACGCGTTCCGCTGGACGCCGGAGGGCGGGCGCGTCGGGCTCGAGCTGTCGGCGTCGAACGGGTCGGTCTCGGTCGCGGTCGCGGACACCGGGCCGGGGATCACGAGCGAGGAGCGGGAGCGGATCTTCCGGCCGTTCTGGTCGCGCGACGGCGGCGGCACCGGGCTCGGGCTCGCGATCGCGAACGAGCTCGCGCTCGCGCTCGGCGGGCGGATCGTGCTCCAGACCCGGCCGGGGCGGGGGAGCCGGTTCGAGCTGCTGCTGCCGGGGCCGGGCTAGCCGGTCGTCGGCCGGCGCTCTTCCATCCGGTAGACGACGGCGCCGGGGCGCTCGCCGAGCCGCTCCTCGATCCGCGCCAGCCGGTGCTCGACGCTCCGCCAGCCGGCGGTGACGAGGTCGACGAGGAGCGCGAGGTCGTCGACGCGCGCGTGCCGCTCCGAGAGGAGGTCGCCCTCGACGCGCTCGAGCCGGCGGATCACCTGGTTCATCAGCCCGCGGATCTCGGCGAGGTTGCGGGCGACGGGGAGCACCTGCTCCCGCAGGCCGTCCTGGACCGCGTCGCCGACGCGCGCCGGCAGGCTCGCCTCGATGTCCGCCGCCGCCGCCGCGAGCGCCTCGACCTGCTCGCGCGCCCGCTCGAGCGCGGCGTCGACGGCGGCCGGCTCCGCGCGGCCCGCTGCCGCGGCCTCGATGCGCTCTCGCGCGCGGTCGACTGCGTCGTCCACGGAGACGACGTTACCGTGCGAGCCGGATGGATGTCACCGAACTCGACTACGACCTTCCGCCGGAGCTGATCGCCCAGCATCCGGCCGAGCGGCGCGACGCGTCACGGCTGCTCGTCTTCGACCGCGCGACGGGCGCGGTGCGGCATCGCGTGTTCGCCGATCTGCCCGCGGAGCTGCACGGCGAGCTCGTCGTCGTCAACGACACGAAGGTCGTCCCGGCGCGGATCCCGATCGAGTCGCCGCGGGGCGAGGTGCTGCTGCTCGAGCATCTCGCCGGGGACGAGTGGGAGGCCCTGGCGCGGCCGACGCGACGGCTGAAGGCGGGGCGGCGGTACGGGCCGGTCGAGCTGGTCGAGCATCTCGGCGAGGGGCGCTGGCGGGTGCGGCTCGAGGGAGAGCCCGCCGGGGAGACGCCGCTCCCGCCGTACATCGTCGAGCCGCTCGAGGATCCGGCGCGATACCAGACCGTGTACGCGCGGGAGTCGGGCTCGGCCGCGGCGCCGACGGCGGGGCTGCACTTCACGCCCGAGCTCCTGTCCGGGCTCGACGTCGAGCGCGTGACGCTCCACGTCGGGCTCGACACGTTCCGGCCGGTCGGCGAGGAGCGGCTCGAGGAGCACCGGATCCACGGCGAGCGGTACGAGGTCGAGGCGGCGGCGTGGGCGCGGATCCGGGCGGCGGCGCGCGTGCTCGCCGTCGGGACGACGACGGTGCGCGTGCTTGAGACGCTCGCCCGCGGTGCGCCGCTCGCGGGGCGGACGGAGCTGTTCGTCACGCCGGGGTTCGAGTTCCGCCGCGTCGACGCGCTCCTGACGAACTTCCACCTGCCGCGCTCGACGCTGCTCGCCCTCGTGATGGCGTTCGCCGGCGTGGAGGAGACGCGCCGCCTCT
The DNA here is from genome assembly GCA_035541175.1 of Gaiellaceae bacterium. Taxonomy (GTDB): domain Bacteria; phylum Actinomycetota; class Thermoleophilia; order Gaiellales; family Gaiellaceae; genus Palsa-739. The sequence goes on along the minus strand of DATKNT010000067.1, from coordinate 3,234 downwards.
ACCGCCTCGCCGTCGAGGAGCGGTACCGCTTCTACTCCTTCGGCGATGCGATGCTGATCCTGTGAGCGACGCCTTCACCGTCACGGCGACCGACGGACCTGCGCGCGCGGGCGTGCTTCGCACCGCGCACGGCGACGTGCCGACGCCGGCGTTCATGCCGGTCGGGACGAAGGCGACGGTGAAGTCCGTCGACCCGGACGAGCTGCGCGCGCTCGGCGCCGCCATCGTCCTCGGCAACACGTACCACCTCCACTTCCGCCCCGGCGAGGAGCTCGTCGAGGAGCTCGGCGGCCTGCACGCCTTCATGGGCTGGGACGGCCCGATCCTCACCGACTCCGGCGGCTTCCAGGTCTTCTCGCTCCGCGACACGCTGCTCGAGCTCGACGACGACGGGGCCACCTTCCGCTCCGTCTACGACGGCCGCCCGGAGCGGTTCACGCCGGAGCTCGCCGCGCGCATCCAGGAGCGGCTCGGCTCCGACGTCGCCATGTGCCTCGACATCTGCCTCCCGCCCGGCGGCCCGCGCAGCGCGCTGGAGGAGGCGGTGCGCCGGACGACGCTCTGGGCCGAGCGCCAGCGCGACCTCCCGCGCGCCCCCGGCCAGCTCCGCTTCGCGATCACCCAGGGCGGCCTCGACACCGAGCTCCGGCGCCGCTCCTCGGAGCAGCTCGTCCCGCTCGACTTCGACGGCTACGCGATCGGCGGGCTCAGCGTCGGCGAGGAGCGCGCGGCGATGTTCGAGGCGACGACCGCCGCCGCCGCGTTCCTCCCGCAGGAGAAGCCGCGCTATTTCATGGGCATCGGCGACCCCGAGGGCGTGATCGAGGTGATCCGCCGCGGCGTCGACATGTTCGACTGCGTCCTCCCGACCCGCACCGCCCGCACCGGCAGCGCGCTGACGTGGGAGGGACGGCTCAACCTCCGCAACGCCCGCTTCGCCCGCGACCCGCGCCCGCTCGACGAGCGCTGCGGCTGCCCGGCCTGCACCCGCTTCAGCCGCGCCTACCTCCGCCACCTCGTCAACCAGGAGGAGATCCTCGGGCTCCGGCTGCTGAGCCTGCATAATCTGCGCTTCCTCATCGATCTCGTCGCCGCTGCGCGGCAGGCGATCGAGCGCGGCGAGCTCCACACCTGGGCCGACGACGCGCTCGCACGCCTTCGGCGCGCGAGAATGGAGCAACCGTGAACCCTTCCGCCCTCCTGCTCATCCTCCTCGCGTTCGGGTTTCTCTACTTCGTCCTCGTGCGCCCGCAACGGCGCCGGCAGACGGAGCAGCAACGGATGCTCTCGAGCCTCCAGGAGGGCGACGAGATCGTCACCGCCGGCGGCGTCTACGGCGAGATCACCGGCTTCCAGGAGGACGACGTCCTCGTCCGGATCGCGCCCGAGGTCGAGGTGCGCGTCGCCCGCCGCGCGATCGGCGGCGTGATCCACCGGGCCGACGAGCCCGAGACGGCCGAGGAGCCGGAGACCGCCGAGGAGCCGGACGACGCCGGGGAGCCCGAGGAGGCCGCCGGGGAGCCCGAAGACTCACACGATTCTCACGATCCGGACACCTCCAAAGCGTAGAGACGACAGCTACCCTCTCCCGGCATTCGTGAGCGACCGCCGTAAGTACCTGATCCTGATGGGCGCGATCGTGGCGGCCCTGATCGGCGCGGTCCTGCTGATCGTCCCCGGCTCGCCGATGCATCGGAAGGCGACGCTCGGCCTCGACCTCCAGGGCGGCCTCGAGGTGGTGCTGAAGGCGGTTCCGCCGAAGGGGCACACGCTGACGGCGGACGACATGAGCCGGTCGATCTCGATCATGCAGAACCGGATCAACAAGCTCGGCGTGTCCGAGCCGGAGATCCGGAAGCAGGGCTCGAACCAGATCGTGATCGAGCTCGCCGGCGTCCACGATCCGGCCACCGCGGCCGCGCTGATCGGCAAGACGGCGCAGCTGATGCTGTTCGACTTCGAGAACGACCTGACCGGGCCGTCCCGCGACGTCAACGGGAACCCGGTCGCGTCGCCGTCCCTGTGGGCGCTGCTCGGGCAGGTGCGGAAGCAGGCTGCGAAGGGCGCGCCGCAGCAGTACTACCTCTTCCGGACGACGACGAAGACGACGCCGGCGAAGACGAAGAAGGGCAAGCCGACGACGACGGTCGAGCACTCGCTGGTCGCCGGCCCGGCCGACACGAAGCTGCAGCTGCTGCGCGACGTCGGCGGCAAGTTGCCGGCGAACGGGACGATCCTCGCCGTCCCGGAGAAGAACATCGTCGTCAGCTGCCCGGTCGCGAACGGCTGCCTCGGGATCCAGCAGAACGGAGTCTCGAAGAACGGCGTCTACTACTACCTGCTCAAGTACGACCCGCAGAACGCGACGAACCCGGTGCCGGAGATGAACGGCTCCGACCTCGTCCTCTCGGGCACGCGCGCCGACTTCGGCCAGGCGGGCGAGCCGATCGTGCTCCTCCAGTTCACCGGCCACGGGTCGAACCAGTTCCAGAAGATCACGCGCCAGGAGGCGCAGCGCGGTCAGGCGAAGTGGAACCTCGCCGGCAAGCAGGGTGACTACCGGAACTACGTCCAGCACTTCGCGATCGTGCTGGACGGCGTCCTCCAGTCGACGCCGTACATCGACTTCAAGCAGAACCCGGACGGGATCCCCGGCCCGAACGCGCAGATCGACATGGGCCAGGGCGGCACCTTCCAGGACGCGAAGAACCTCGCGCTCGTGCTCCAGACCGGCGCGCTGCCGGTCAGCTTCCAGCAGATCGAGCGGACCGACGTGTCGGCGACGCTCGGGAAGAGCTCGCTGACACAGGCGTGGCACGCGGCGCTCGTCGGCCTCGTCCTCGTCGCGATCTTCCTGCTCGTCTTCTACCGCTTCCTCGGCCTGATCGCGGTCGCCGGTCTCGCGGTCTACGCGCTCCTCTACTACGCGGCGATCCTCCTCTTCAACGTCACGCTGACGCTGCCGGGCTTCGCGGGACTGATCCTCACCATCGGCGTCGCCGCCGACGCGAACGTCGTCGTGTTCGAGCGGATCAAGGAAGAGGTGCGGTCCGGGAAGTCCGTGCGCGCCGCGATCGCGGCCGGCTACGGCAAGGGCTTCCACACGATCCTCGACGCGAACGTCGTCACCGCGATCACCGCGCTCGTGCTGTTCCTGATCGCGGTCGCGTCGGTGAAGGGCTTCGCGCTGATGCTGCTGATCGGCACGCTCATCTCGCTGCTCACCTCCGTCGT
>DATKNT010000066.1:0-32024 GCA_035541175.1 Gaiellaceae bacterium | reverse complement strand
TCGGATCGCGGAGTCGCGCATCGACGAGTCGGCGCGGCGGATCCTCCGCGACAAGTTCCGGCTCGGGCTGTTCGACGACCCGTACGTCGACCCCGACGCCGCCGCGGCGATCTGCGGCAGCGACGCGTTCCGCGCCGCGGGCGCGGACGCGCAGCGGCGCGCGCTCGTGCTGCTCGCGAACGACGGGCTGCTCCCGCTCGCCGCCGGGTCACGGCTCTACCTCGAAGGAGTCCCCGCGGCCGCGGCCGCGGCGTACGGCGAGGTGGTCGAGCGGCCGGAGGACGCCGACGCGGCGATCGTCTTCCGTACCGCGCCGTTCGAGCCGCGCAGCGCGACGTTCATCGAGACGCTGTTCCACGCGGGCAGCCTCGAGTTCCCGGCGGAGGAGCGCGACCGCATCCTCGAGGTCGCGCGCGCCGTGCCGACGGTCCTCGTCGTCCACCTCGACCGGCCGGCGATCCTCACCGGGCTCGTCGACGCCTGCGGCGCGACGGTCGGCAGCTTCGGCGCGAGCCCCGACGCGATCCTCGACCTCGTCTTCGGCCGAGTCTCGCCGACGGGGAAGCTGCCGTTCGAGCTGCCGTCGTCGATGGACGCCGTCCGCGCGCAGAAGCCGGACGTCCCGTGCGACTCCGAGCGGCCGCTGTTCCCGCTCGGGCACGGTCTGAGCTATTCCTGAGGCGCAAGTGCCGGAATCCGCTCGCGCGGATTCCGACACGCGCGAAGACCCCTGAAGCGGCCGCATTCGCGGCCGGACGCCCTCCCGTCAATCGTCTACGAGGAACGCATCCCCTTCGGCCAGATCCCCTGCTTGCCCGGCGAGAGGATGCCGTTCGGGTCGAGCGCGTCCTTCAGCGTCTCGTTGAACCGTCGGTACGCGTGGTCGTTCCAGCTGTACTGGTCGGCCGCGAGGTCCATGAAGTCGAGGTGCGCGCGGTACTCGCCGTACCCCTGCTTCGCCGCCTCGCGGACGAGCAGCTTCGACGTCTCGTACGCGCCGCGGGCCTGCTCCTCGTTCTGCACGTCGAAGATGACGAGCGTGACATGGATGAAGCTGCGTGCGCTGACCGGGATCAGCGCCGCCATGTAGTCGAGCTTCGCCTCCTGCTCGATCATCCCGCGCAGGAGGTCGCGCAGCGCGAGCGCGTCGGTGCCGACCATCGGCGCGACGGGGGAGAAGCCGATGTGGCCGCCGTGCTCGCCGCCGTACCAGCCGGTCATCTCGTTGAGCCCGAGGTTCGGGATCCCGGCCTGCACCTGCTCCACCGGGTTCTCGATCTCGCCGAACCGGTCGGGGCTGTACTTCGTGCCCCACACGTCGGCGCCCTCGATCCGCCCGAACGCGGCCTTGATCTTCTCGAGGCGGAGGTCGACGACGTCCTCGTCGCCGTAGAGCGCGAAGCGCATCATCCAGCGCCCGACCTCGAGCTCCCTGCCCATCGTGTCGAGGATCTCGTCCGGGATCGGGCCCTCGCCGTCCCACCACAGCTCGCGCTTCGTCAGCACCGAGGCCCAGAGGGCGGTGTTGATGATCTGCGGCACGTGCTCGATCGTTCCGTCGAGCATCAGCGCGCGCAGCGTGTCGACGACCGCGGCGAGATCGTCGTCGCGCCAGACGCGCAGCCACAGCGGCAGGTAGCACTCCGGCTGCGGGTAGAGCCAGACGCCCATGCGCGTGACGATCCCGAAGTTCGACTGCATGAACAGCTGGTCCGGCGTCGGGCCGAGCCCGCGCTTGTACACGTGCCAGGCCTTGCTCCCCGGCATCGCGCCCATGCCCGTGCGCAGCACCTCGCCGTTCGCGAGCACGACCTCCATGCCGCACTGCGCGTTCATGTCCCGGCCGGTCGGGAGGTACGTCGCGCCGTGGTCGAGCGTGTTGCCGATGACGCTGCCCCAGCCGAGGTCGGGGCACGAGACCATCAGCTTGTGCCCGCCGGCCTGGATCGCCTCGTACAGGTCGAACCAGCGCACGCCCGGCTCGACGACGGCGTAGGCGAGCTCCTCGTTGATCTCCAGCACCTTGTTCATGCGGCGCAGGCTGAGGATCACGGAGCCGCGGACGCGCGGGGCCGGCCCGCCGTAGCCGTTGTTGCGGCCGGTCGAGTGCGTCCAGAGCGGCGTCTTCAGGCGGTTGGCGATCCGGACGATCTCCTGGATCTCCTCGACCGTCTCCGGCATCACGATCGCGGCGGCGGTGTAGTCGTCCCAGGTCTCGAACGCGAACGGGTCGCGGAACGCGCGCAGGTCGTCGTCCGAGGTGAGCACGTGCTCGGGTCCGACGACGGCGGCGAAGGCGTCGAGCGCCTGCGCGAGGTCGCCCGCGGAGATGTCGGCACTGACGATGCTGGTCATGCCGCGAACCTACTGTGCCGGTCGCGCGATCGTCAACATGAGCGATCGGGATCGAACGTGACCGTTTGCTTGCGATATCGTTTGGTATCGGTCGATCCACGGGAGTCTGCGCGTGCTCGCTGCCCAGCGCCAGAAGCTGATCGCGGACGAGATCCGCCGTGAGGGGGCAGTCCGAGTCAGGGAGCTGACCGACCTCCTCGACGTCTCGGAGGTGACGATCCGCCGCGACCTCGACGTCCTCGAGGCGGCGGGCCTCGTCGACAAGGTGCACGGCGGCGCCACCGCCCGGGCGACGTTGAGCGCGCAGGAGCCGGGCTTCGAGGCGAAGTCGCGCCGGCAGCTGCGGGAGAAGGACGCGATCGCCCGCGCCGCGCGCAGGCTCGTCGAGCCCGGGCAGTCGATCGGCCTCGGCGCGGGGACGACGACGTGGCGGCTCGCGCAGCACCTGGCGGGGATCCCGGACCTCACGGTGGTCACGAACTCGATCCCGGTCGCGAACGTCCTCCAGCGCGCGGTGCGCCCCGACCTCACCGTCGTCCTCACCGGCGGCGTGCGCACGCCCTCGGACGCGCTCGTCGGCCCCGTGGCGCTGACGACGATCCGCTCGCTCCACCTCGACGTGCTCTACCTCGGCGTCCACGGCGTCAGCGAGGACGCCGGGCTGACGACGCCGAACCTCCTCGAGGCGGAGATCGACCGGGCGCTCGTCGCCGCCTCTGAGCGGCTCGTCGTCGTCGCCGACCACACGAAGTGGGGGGTCCGCGGCCTCAGCCGGATCGCCGGGCTCGAGGACGTGGACGTGCTCGTCTCCGACTCCGGGCTCCAGCCCGCCGCGCGCACGGCGATCGGCGAGCGCGTCGGCGAGCTCGTGATCGCGCCCTCACGCGAGCGGCGGCGCGGCGGCGGCGGTCCCTCGTGAGCTCGACGCCGAGCCCGGACGCCGACGCGGCCGTCACCGAGACGACCGGCGACCTGCGGACCGACCTGTTGACCGGGACGCGGACGTTCATCGTCGACTCGCGCCAGGACCGGCCGAACCTCCCGCAGGCCGGCTGCCCGTTCTGCCCCGGCGGGCTCGAGGCGCCCGAGCCGTACGAGGTGCGCTGGTTCGTGAACCGCTGGCCGTCGATGCCGGCCGGCCGCTGCGAGGTCGTCCTCTACACGCCGAAGCACGACGCGACGTTCTGGTCGCTCGGGCTCGAGGGCGCGCGCCGCGTGGTCGACCTCTGGGCGGAGCGCAGCGAGGCGCTCGGCGACCGCGACGACATCGACTACGTCCTCGTCTTCGAGAACCGCGGTGCGGAGGTCGGCGCGACGATCGCGCACCCGCACGGACAGATCTACGCGTTCGACTTCGTCCCGGACCTGCCGCTCCGCGAGCTCGACGCCGGGACGATCCTCGGCGATCCCGGCGACCGGCTCGTCGCGACCGCTCCGGGCTGGCGCGCCTGGGTGCCGGAGGCGCCGGTCTTCCCGTACGCGCTGCGGCTCGTGCCCGACACGGAGGTGCCCGATCTCCCGTCGCTCGGCGCGGCGGGCCGTGACGGGCTCTCGCTGCTGCTCGTCGACGTGCTCGAGCGACTCGACCGCCTGTTCGACGCGCAAACGCCGTACATGCTCTGGATCCACCAGCGGCCGTTCGACGGTCGCGCCTGGCCCGGTGCGCGGCTGCACGTCGAGATCGTGTCGCCGTGGCGCGCGCCCGGCGTGCCGCGCTTCATCGCCGCGGGCGAGCTCGGGTCGGGCGTGTACTTCAACCCCGTCGATCCCGAGGCGGCGGCGCAGGCGCTGCGCGACGCCGTCGCCGCTACGGGCTGAGGCCGCTCGCGTCGCGCCAGGACCAGCCCGGCTCGTAGCCGAGCAGCCGGCGCGCCTTCGCGATCGAGAGGAGCGTCTCGAACTCGCCGAGCTCGCCGCGGATCTCGACGTCGGGGTACACCTCCGCCATCAGCTCCGCGCTCGGCCGGTTCATGACCGTGTCGGCGGCGGCGACGATGAAGACCTCGGCGCCGCCGAGCTCGCTGCCGAGCGCGAGCCGGCACGACTGCGCGACGTCGCGCGCGTCGACGTAGCCCCAGAGGTTCCAGCGGCGCAGCTCCGGGTCGTCCCAGAAGGTCGGGAAGCGTGCGTAGTCGTGCGGCTCCATCACGTTCGAGAAGCGCAGGCCGACGAACGGGATGCCGGTCCAGCGGTTGAACTGCCGGGCCATCTCCTCGGAGACGAGCTTCGCGAGCGCGTAGCTGAACTCGGGGTAGGGCGGATGCTCCTCGTCGATCGGCGCGTACGCCGGCCGCTCGCGCTCGAAGGGCAGGCCGAGGACGGTCTCGCTCGATGCCCAAACGACGCGGTCGAGGCCGAGGGTGGTGGCCGCGCTGAAAACGTTGTACGTGCTCGTCGTGTTGACGTCGAACGTCGGCGCGTCCGGGCGCAACCCCGGCGCGGGAATCGCGGCGAGGTGCACGACCGCGACCGCACCGCGCAGCGCCTCCACCGTCTCGCCGTAGTCGGTGAGGTCGGCAACGAGCTGCTCGCACTCGACAGCGTCGGAGCGCACGAGGTCGACGTTCAGCACGTCCTCGCCGTGCGCGAGCAGGTCGGCGACGACGGCGCGTCCCGCCTTGCCGCTCCCGCCGGTGACGACGACGCGGCTCATGCCCGCTCCCGGCGCCGGCCAGGCCGGTGCCTCCGCTCTCTGGTGAGCTCCGTCGAGCCTACGCTCATGCTCTCCGCACCGACGCGCCGGCGGACGGGTGCGCGGCCAGCGGCGTCGCGTCGCGTCCGGTCTCGTCGCGGTAGCGCTCGACGACGGCGGACGAGATCTCCCCGGCGCGATCCGTGTCCACGAGCGCGAGAATCGAGCCGCCGAATCCGCCGCCGAGCAGGCGCGCTCCGTAGGCGCCGGCGTCGTCCGCGAGCTCGACGAGCAGGTCGAGCTCGGGGATCGAGACCTCGTAGTCGTCGCGCAGGCTCGCGTGGCTCGCGAGCAGCAGCCGTCCCGCACGGGGGAGGTCGCGGTCCTCGATCGCTGCGGCGAAGTCGAGCACGCGCCGATTCTCGCTCACGACGTGGCGCAGGCGCCGTGCCGAGACGTCGTCGAGGCCCTCGAGCCGGGCGGGATCGATCTCGGTCGAGCGGGTCGCGCCGACGAGCGCCAGCGCGTGCTCGAGCTCCTGCCGCCGTTGCGCGTACGCCGGGCCGGCGTCGTCGTGGCCGATCCCGGAGTCGACGACGAGCAGCGCCGCCTCGTCCGGCACGGGCACGGCGCGGTGCTCCAGGGTGGCGCAGTCCAGGAGGATGGCGACGCCGGGACGGCCGAGGACGGAGGCGGCCTGGTCGAGGATCCCGCACGGCTTGCCGACCGCGCGCAGCTCCGCCCGCTGGCACGCGAGCGCGAGCTCGAGCGACTCGACCTCGAAGTCCGCGACGGCGCAGAGTGCGAGCGCGATCGCGACCTCGAGGGCGGCGGACGACGAGAGGCCGGCGCCCGTCGGCACGGTCGACTCGATCTGCGCCGTCATCCCGACGGGCGGCCGGCCGAGCTCCGCGAGCTCCGCCGCCACCGCCCGCCCGTAGCGCGCCCAGCCCGCGACCGGCGCCCCGCCGCCGTCCGCCGGGAACGGCTCGCCCGGTCCGAGCAGCGACGAGCCGAGCGAGACCGTCTCGGCGACGGCGTGCACCTCAACCGTGACGCCGAGCTGGATCGCCGCCGGCAGCACGAGCCCGCCGCTGTAGTCGGTGTGCTCTCCGATCAGGTTGACGCGGCCGGGCGCCCACGAGGTGAGGATCACGGTCACGCGCGTGACGCTAGCGCGCCCGCCGACTTGCCGCGGCAACGGTGGTAGGCTCCGTGCGAAGACCGAGCGAGTACCGGATGCGCGACGTGTGGCGCCTCCTCTGCCCGTTCACGATAGAGGCAGTAAGGGGGTGGAAGATATGGCAACCGGAACCGTCAAGTGGTTCAACGATCAGAAGGGGTACGGCTTCATCACCCCGGACGAGGGTGGCAAGGACGTGTTCGTCCATCACAGCTCGATCGTCGGCGACGGCTTCAGGACGCTCGCCGAGGGAGCGAAGGTGGAGTTCGAGGTCGCGCAGGGACAGAAGGGCCCCGAGGCGAAGAACGTCACGACCGTCGGGGGCTAGCCCGCGCGGACGACGAAGAACGCGATCGCGACGTACTGGCACGCGACCGCGACGATCGTCAGCGCGTGGAAGACCTCGTGGTAGCCGAACACGCGCGGTACCGGGTCCGGCCGCCGGCTCGCGTAGACGACGGCCCCCGCCGAGTAGACGATCCCGCCGACGGCGAGCAGCGCGACCGCGGCGGGATCGAGGTGCGCCGCGAGCTGCGGGAACGCGATGACGCCGACCCAGCCGAGCGCGAGCCCGACCGCGGCCGCGAGCCACTTCGGCGCGTCGACCCAGGCGAACTTCAGCACGATCGCCGCGGCGGCGCCCGCCCAGACGATGGCGAGCACCGTCCACCGCCACGCGCCCTCGAGCGCGAGCAGGCAGACGGCCGTGTACGTCCCCGCGATGAGCGTGTACACGCCCGCATGGTCGATCCGCCGCATCCACGGGCGCAGGCGCGGCGTCCACGTCACGCGGTGGTAGAGGGCGCTCGCGCCGAAGCAGGCGGTCACCGAGCCGGCGAACACCGACGCCGCCACGTGCCGCCGCGCTCCCTCGGCGCCGACGATCAGCAGCGTGCCGACGACGAGCGAGACGGAGAACGCCGCCTGGTGGATGACGCCGCGCAGGAGCGGCCTCACCTCCACCGCCGCGGAGTGGGCGGAGCTGACGACCGACTGCGAGGTGCGACGCATCCCCGGCGGCCCGCGCGGCCCTACGCGTTCGGCGCGAGGACGAGGACGGCCTGGCCGAGCTGCGTCTGCTGCAGCGCGAACTTGTAGATGTGCGGCAGCGTGATCTCGTCGATCCGTGCGCCCTGCGCCGCCGAGATCGTCGTCGGCAGCGGGGTCTTCGGGGCGATCGTCGCCGTCAGCGGCTCCGACAGCTGGCTCCTCAGGTCGGACCGCTCGAAGTAGAGGAGCGTCGACGGCTGCGACCCCGGAGGCGGAGGCATGAACGCGATCACGTGGCTGATCCCGGGCACGTACTTGAACGTGTACAGCGCGAGCTCGAGCGCCTCGCGGCGGACGAGCTGGCCGCGCGCGATCGAGGCCTTCCCCTCGCCGATCGCGCAGGCGGTGCCGGTGCCGCAGAGCTGGTAGAGGCGGCTGTCGGCGTCGCTGACGACCGAGATCTTGTCGATCTTCCCCTTCGCGCCGCGGATGGCGACGGCGGCGATCGGGATCGCCGCCTGGCCGCCGCTCCCGGTCGAGACCGGCACCGTCAGCTTCTTCGAGTAGACGTCGAGCAGCTGGTGGCCGCTCGGGAGCCGGTACGCGCCGCCGACGCGCTGCGCGATCTCGCTCGTCTTCGCGCTCGCGCTGCCGCTCGGCTCCCACGACGACCAGGGGCCGGCGTGCTTCAGCGACACGCCGTACTTCGCGATGACGGCGCCGGCGCCGGTGCCGATCAGGGCGAGCGCGAGGATCAGGTAGACGACCGCGAACCGGCGCAGGTAGAGCCGCTGCCGCTTCGGCTCGGGCGCGTCGACGGCCGCCGGCGGCGGCACATCGACGGCGACGGCGCCGTCGGAGCTCACATCGGTGGCCACGACTCGTCCTTCGTCCAGTCGATGTCGGGCTTCTCGAACTGCTGGGCGTCGAGGAGCCCGGTCAGCTCGTCGCCGAAGATCTCGCGCTTCTCGAGCAGGACCTCGGCGACGCGCTCGACTTTGTTCTCGTTGAGGCGGATGAAGTTGTAGGCCTCGACGAACGCCTGGCCGGCGATCTGCGCCGCGGCCTCGCGCTTGTACGGGTCGCTCAGGATCGCTGCGATCGGGTCCTGCCCCAGGCCCGAGCTCTGCGTGCGGTTCAGCAGCTGGAGTCCGAGGTGCTCCACGCGCTTCGTCAGCCGCTCCCGCACCTCCTCGACCGTCTCGCCCTTCGGCGCGGACGCCACCGGGATCGGCTTCGGCGCCATGCCGGCGGTGCCGACCATCCACGCGACGCTCTGGGTGACGTGATTGAGGTCGCCGCCGACGCCGTTTCCGGTCTGCCCGTAGAAGACGAGCTCGGCGGCCATCGCGGCGAGGACGTGGACGAGCTCGCCGAACGCCTCGCTCTGCCACTGCATCCCGAAGCTCTCCTCGCGCTCGCGCGCGAGATGGTGGCCGAGCGATCCGCCCGGGCGCATGCGGATCGTCAGCCGCGCCGATTCCATCTCGGGGCGGTAGACGTGGGCGGCCGCGGCGTGGCCCGCCTCGTGCAGCGCGGTGGAGCGCGCGAGCGACGGGCTGTACTCGACGTTGACCGCGGCGCCCGACTCGATCACCGACATCGCGTCGATGAGGTCCGCCCAGATGAACGCGGCGCGGCCGTTGTGATGCGCGTACGTGAGGGCGAGCGAGCACACCTGCTCGATGCGGGCGGGCGAGTAGCCGCCGGTGACCCGCGCGATCTCGTCGCGCCGCTTCTCGGTGTCGAGCTCGGGATCGTGCGCGACCTTGCTGAGGTAGAGCTCGAAGATGTCCTTGCGGTCTTCCTTCGTCGGCGTGCGGAACCAGACATGGCGGCCCATCCGGCCCGGGCGCATCAGGGCGGGGTCGAGCGCGTCGAGCGGCACGTTCGTCGCGCCGATGAAGTACACCTGCTCGGTCCGCGGCTTCGGCGGGCGGATGCGCAGCGAGCGGCGGCCGGCGCGGCGCGGGACGATGTAGCTCGCGTCGAGCCACGTGTTGATCCAGTTCGTCGAGATCCGCTTGAGGAACGGCGGGTTGTCGATGCCGTCCATCGCGATCAGGAGCTGGTTCAGCCCGAGCGAGCCGCCCCCGCCCATCATCCCGGGGATCATCGCGTGGACGGCGCCGTTCACGCGCGAGGTGAACCCGCCCATCGCCGAGCGCGGCGCCGGCGCGTCGTACTCGAAGACGTAGTTCCGCCACGCCTCGTTCTCGACGATGATGTCGCCGCCGAGCGTGCCCCACGGCCCCTGGTAGTCCATCGGCCGAGCAGCCGCCTGGCGCCGCGCGCCGCCGAGCGACTGTCGGCGCATGCCGACGGCGTCGATCTCGTCGATGAAGACGATGCACGTGCCGCCCCACTTGCGGGCGAGCCGCTTCGCCTTGCGGACCATGTAGCGGACGATGATCACGTCGAGGCCGATGAAGGTCTGCGCGAAGCCGGAGCCGGGCATCGCGATGAACGGCGCGTTGAAGCTCGTGGCGAGGCCCTTCGCGAGCATCGTCTTCCCGGTGCCCGGCGGGCCGTGGAAGAGGAGGCCGCGCTCGCGCTTGCCGCCGGCGGCCTCGAACAGCTCGCCGGACTGCCACAGCGTCACGACCTTGCTCACCTCTTCCTTCGCCTCGTGCTGGCCGCGGACGTCCTTGATCTGCACGCCCCAGTCGGCGTCGCCGGGCTCGTAGCCCTTGATCTGCGAGATGCCGGCCGAGAGCAGCGGGCCGAAGAGGATGACGATGTTGACGAGGAAGAAGATCGGCATCGTGAAGACGGCGATGACGACCTGGAGGAGGATGGCCTGCGTGTACTGGCTGTGCGTGTTGATGTGCCAGCCGTAGTACGACATGACCAGGTAGGGGATGCCGACGAGGATCCCGAGGATCACCGCGACCCAGATCAGCCGCGAGAACCACCGCTTCCAGTACCAGGCGCGGCGGCGGTCGACGATGTCCGCCTCCTGGATCTTCGCGTCGGCCTGGCCGTAGAGCGACGGCCACGGGATGATGCGGCGCGTCACGACGTCGACGAAGCCGCGGAAGCCGAGCACCGTCACGATCGTCAGGAGCAGCGAGATCCAGAACCGGTGGTGGAACACCATCGCCCACGTCAGGAAGACGGCGGGCGCGGTGAGCAGCGCGACGACCGTCGCCACGCGCGTCAGGATCCGCAGCTGGTGCCGGAGTACGGGAGAGTCCTGGTTGACCCGCAGGTCAGCCGTCAGCTCGGCGCTACCCATCGGCCCTCCAGTGTAGCCATGCTTTTTCGCACGTAGCCATGGTTTTCCGCACCATCGGTACGAAGAGGTGAGTTCCTTAGATTTCTCACACGAAGAGGTTCTGCGGGCGGGCGCCTATCACCGCCCGCTCTACCTCGCCCTCGCGGCCGACACGGCGCTCTCCCTCGCGGTTCTCGCCGTGCTCGGCTGGGTCTGGAGCGGTCCGTACCACCTCGTCTCCGGGCTCGGCTGGGCAGGCGCCGCCGCCGGCTACGCCGCGATCGTGACGACGGTGTCGGCGCTCGTCCGGCTCCCGCTCGGCTTCTGGCACGGCTGGATCCGGGAGCGCCGCTGGGGCTTCTCGACCCAGACGGCGGGCGCGTGGCTCGCCGACCGGGCGAAGGGCTGGGGCGTCTCCGTCGCCCTCACGGCGGCGGCGTGGACGGCGGTCGTCGGGCTCGCCCGCGCCTTCCCGTCCGGCTGGCCTCTCGTCGCGGGGGCCGTGCTCGCCGTCACGGTGCTCGTCCTCTCGTTCCTCGGGCCGCTCGTCTTCGAGCCGCTGTTCAACCGCTTCCGGCCGCTGGAGGACGAGCGGCTCGCGGGCGAGCTGCGGGAGCTCGCCCGGCGCGCCGGCGTCCCCGTCCGGGACGTGCTCGTCGCCGACGCGAGCCGCCGGACGACGAAGGTGAACGCGTACGTCTCGGGGCTCGGGCGCACGCGCCGCGTCGTTCTCTACGACACGCTGCTCGCCGAGGCGGACGAGCGCGAGATCGAGCTGATCCTCGCCCACGAGCTCGGCCACCGGCGGGAGCGGCACGTCCTGAAGGGAACGCTGCTGGGGATGGCCGGCGCCGTCGTCGCGGTCGTCGCGGTCTGGGCCGTGCTCGGCTCGAAGGTCGCCTCGCCCGACGAGCTGCCGGCGGCGCTGCTCGTCCTCGCCGTCCTCGAGCTGCTCGGGCTCGCCCCCGGCAACGGGCTCTCCCGCAGGTGGGAGCGCGTCGCCGACCGCTTCTCGCTCGACCTCACGCGTGATCTCGAGGCGTTCGAGCGGACCCAGCGCGAGCTGGCGCGGAAGAACCTGTCGGACCTCGAGCCGCCGCGCGTCGTCTACGTCCTCCTGTTCAGCCATCCGACTCCGCCCGAGCGGCTCGCCCTCGGACGCGCGTGGGCCGCGTCCGTCGCCTCGTCCTAAGCTTCGAGGATGCACCACGGGCACGAGCACAGCCGCGCGCGGGACCGGCGGGCGCTCGCGATCGCGCTCTGCCTGATCCTCGCGTTCATGGCCGCGGAGATCGCGGCGGGCATCGTCGCCGGCTCGGTCGCGCTCTTCGCGGACGCGGGGCACATGCTCACCGACGCCTTCGCGCTCGCGGCCGCTCTCGTCGCGGCGCGCCTGGCGGTCCGGCCGGCGCACGGCCCGTGGACGTTCGGGCTCGGCCGCTCCGAGATCCTCGCGGCGCAGGCGAACGGGATCGCGCTCCTGCTCGTCGGCTCGTGGATCGTCATCTCGGCGGTGCGGCGCCTGATCTCGCCGCCGGAGGTCCGCGGCGGGATCGTGCTCGCCGTCGCGCTCGTCGGCGTCGCGGTCAACCTCGCCGCGACGCTCGTGCTCACGCGCGCCGACCGGACGAGCCTCAACGTCCGCGGCGCCTTCCTCCACGTCGCCACCGACCTCGCGGCGTTCGCGGGCACGGCGCTCGCGGGCGGGCTGATCCTGCTCACCGGCTGGAACCGCTTCGACCCGATCGCGGGACTCCTCGTCGCGGCGCTGATGATCCGGTCGAGCGTGACGCTGCTGCGGGAGTCGGGCCGCATCTTCCTCGAGGCGTCGCCGGCGGGGATCGACCCGGACGCGGTGGCGCGCGCGCTCGCCGAGGAGCCCGGTGTGGTCGAGGTGCACGACCTCCACGTCTGGACGGTGACGAGCGGCTTCCCCGCGCTCGCGGCGCACGTCCTCGTCGAGCCGGGCGCGGACTGCCACGACGCGCGCCGGCGGCTGCAGCGCCTGCTCGAGGAGCGGTTCGGGCTCCGCCATACGACGCTCCAGGTCGACCACGTCGCCCGCCGCGCGCAGGACGTGCGACTCGGCGCGCTGCACCGCGGATAGAGTCGCCCAATCGAGAGTCTCGACCTCACCGGCAGGACGGCGATCGTCACCGGCGCCTCGTCGGGCTTCGGCCGCGCGACCGCGCGGCGGCTCGCCGAGCTCGGCGTCCGCGTCGCCGGCGGCGCGCGCCGCGTCGACCGGCTGGAGACGGAGATCGCGCTCGAGCTCGACGTCCGCGACCCGGACAGCTGCGCGCGCTTCGTCGACGAGGCGGTCGCGCGGCTCGGCGGCACGCTGAACATCCTCGTCAACAACGCGGGCCTCGCGCTCGGGCGGGCGCCGTTCGACGACTCGACGGAGGAGGACGAGCGGCGCGTCTTCGAGACCGACGTGAACGGGCTCGTCCGGATGACGCGGCTCTGCCTGCCGCACATCGTCGAGAACGGCCACATCGTCAACCTCGGCTCGATCGCCGGGCGGCAGGCGTACGAGGGCGCGGCGTCGTACGTCGCCGCGAAGTTCGCCGTGCGCGGCTTCACGTACGCGCTCCGCGAGGACCTGCTCGGCCGGCCGATCCGGATCACGACGGTCGATCCCGGCCTCGCGGAGACGGAGTTCTCGATCGTCCGCTTCAAGGGCGACACGGCGAAGGCGGCCGCGGTGTACGACGGCGTCGACCCGCTGACGGCGGAGGACGTCGCCGACTGCATCGTCTTCGCGCTCACGCGCCCGTGGCACGTGAACATCGACGAGATCGTCGTCAAGGCACGGAACCAGTCGTCCGGAGGGCGAATCATCCGCGAGAGCTAGGCGTGCCGTGGCGCAGCTGACCATCCTCGAGGGCTCGACGTTCTGCATCTCCGACGAGCTCGGCGACGTCCGCGAGACGACGCACGGGCTGTTCGCCGAGGACACGCGGTTCCTCTCGCGCCTCTGCCTGACGATCGACGGCAGGCGGCCGCTGCTGCTCTCGTCGGGGACCGTCGAGTACTTCTCCGCGGCGTTCTTCCTCCGCAACCCGCTCACGGACGGGCTCCCGCTCGACTCCGTCGCCGTCCGCCGCGAGCGCTTCGTCGGCGACGGCATGCAGGATCACGTCGTCGTCGAGAACGAGACGATGGGGCCGCTGCGGCTGACGCTCGGGCTCGAGTTCGGCGCCGACTTCGCGGACATCATGTCGGTGAAGGAGTGGGACTTCTCGCTCGGCGACCCGACGCACGCGACGCCGCTCCCGGAGCCGGTCGAGGCGGAGCAGGACGGGGACCGGAACCAGTACGTGCTGAGCGACCGCGACGGGTTCGGGCGCACGCAGGTGATCCTCTCGCAGCGCGGCGTGCGCGTCGCAGGCGGCGTCGAGTACGAGGTCGCGCTCGGGCCGCGGCAGCGCTGGGAGCTGCGCGTCGACGTCGTCACCGGCCGGCCGGGGAAGGCGCTGCGGGCGCCGCGCGGGGTCGTCCGGCACTTCGGCGAGGAGCGTGCGCGCGTGCGCGCGTCGCTCGACGCGTGGCAGCTGCACGTGCCTCGGATCGAGACGAGCTGGGACGAGCTCGAGCACGCGTTCGGGCAGTCGGTGAACGACCTCGCCGCGCTGCGGATGCGCACCGCCGAGGGCGACGGGCTGTCGCGGCTGCCCGCGGCCGGGATGCCCTGGTTCATGACCGTGTTCGGGCGCGACACGCTGATCACGTCGCTCCAGACGCTCCTGTTCGGCCCCGAGCTCGCGCGCGGAGCGCTCCGCGAGCTCGCGGCGCTCCAGGCGAAGAAGGACGATCCGTCGCGCGACGCAGAGCCCGGGAAGATCGTCCACGAGGTGCGGCGCGGCAAGGCGGCCGTGCGCTGGTTCGACCGCTACTACGGCACCGTCGACGCGACGCCGTTGTTCCTGATCCTGCTCTCCGAGGTCTGGCGCTGGACCGACGACGAGGAGCTCGTCGCGGACCTGCGCGGGCCCGCGCTCGCGGCGCTCCGCTGGATCGACGAGTACGGCGACCGTGACGGCGATGGCTTCGTCGAGTACGAGCGGCGGACGCCGCGCGGGCTGGAGAACCAGTCGTGGAAGGACTCCGGCGACTCGCAGCGGTTCCGCGACGGGCGCGTCGCGCGGCCGCCGATCGCGCCGTGCGAGGTGCAGGGCTACGTGTACGACGCGAAGATGCGGATGGTCGAGCTCGCGCGCGAGGCCTGGGACGACGCGGAGCTCGCGGAGCGGCTCGAGCGCGAGGCCGAGACGCTGCGCGCCCGGTTCGACGAGCGGTTCTGGGTCGACCGGCGCGGCGGCTACTACGCGCTCGCCCTCGACGGCGAGAAGCAGCGCGTCGACGCGCTCTGCTCGAACATGGGCCATCTGCTCTGGAGCGGCATCGTGCCCGAGCACCGCGTCGACGCCGTCGTCGGGCGGCTGCTCGGCGACGAGCTGTGGTCGGGCTGGGGGATTCGCACGATGTCGACGGCGGACGCCGCGTACAGCCCGCTCAGCTACCACAACGGAACCGTGTGGCCGCACGACACGTCGCTGTGCGCGGCGGGGCTCGCGCGCTACGGGCGCTGGGCGGAAGCGCACCGGATCGTGCGCGCGCTGCTCGACGCCGCACACACGTTCGGGTTCCAGCTGCCGGAGGTGTTCGCGGGCCTGCCGCGCGCCGAGACGCCGTTCCCGATCGCCTACCCGACGGCCGCCCGGCCGCAGGCGTGGGCGGCGGGGACGCCGGTGCTGCTGCTGCAGGTGCTGCTCGGGCTGCGCCCGGATCGGCGACGCCGCCGGATCGAGACGGTCGCGCCGGCCGGGCTTCCGTCCTGGGCCGGGACGATCCGGCTCAGCGGCGTACGCGCGTTCGACCGCGTCTGGGACGTGCAGCTGGACGACGGTCGTGTCAGGGTGAAGGGCGGATGAAGATCGCGGTGCTCGCCCCGGTGTGGTTCCCGGTGCCGCCGACGGGCTACGGCGGCATCGAGTGGGTCGTCTCGCTGCTCGCGGACGGGCTCGCGGAGGCGGGCCACGACGTGACGCTGTTCGCGTCCGGCGACTCGCACACGAAGGCGAAGCTCGCGTACGTGTACGAGATCGCGCCGAGCGAGGAGATCGGGCGGGCGCAGGTCGAGGTGCGCCACGCGCTCGCGTGCTTCGAGCGGGCGGGAGAGTTCGAGGTGATCAACGACCACTCGGGGCCGCCGGCCGCGGTCATCGCCGGCGCCGTCGCGACCCCGTGCCTGCACACCGTGCACGGCCCGCTGCTCGGCGAGCCCGGCGATCTCTACGAACAGGTCGCGCGCGTCGCGCCGCGCACCGGGCTGATCTCGATCTCGATGAACCAGCGGCTGCCGCACGAGGGGCTGCCGTGGGTGGCGAACATCCCGAACGCGCTCGACTTCTCCGTCTATCCCGTGCACCCGCACCGCGGCGACTACGTCCTGTTCCTCGGCCGGCTGAACCCGGACAAGGGCGCGCACCGGGCCGTCGCGCTCGCGGTCGAGCACGACCTGCCGCTGAAGATCGCCGGCAAGAAGCGCGAGCCGGCGGAGGAGCGGTACTTCCACGAGCTGATCGAGCCGCACCTTCGGCCCGGGCAGATCGAGTACCTCGGCGAGGTGACGCACGGGGAGAAGGTCGAGCTGCTGCAGAACGCGCGGGCGACGCTGTTCCCGATCGACTGGGAGGAGCCGTTCGGGCTGGTCATGATCGAGTCGATGGCGTGCGGGACGCCGGTGATCGCGACGCGGCGCGGCTCCGTTCCCGAGGTGATCGAGCACGGCCGCAGCGGGATCGTCGTCGACGACTACCGCGACATGGCCGCGGCGCTCGAGCAGGCGGACGCGCTCGACCCGCTCGAGCTCCGCCGCGCCGCCGAGGAGCGGTTCTCGAAGGAGCGGATGGTCGCGGACTACGTCGCCGCATTCGAGACTCGTATTCGCGCCTGAGCCGCGGGCAGGCCGGGGGACGCGGTCAGGCCTCTCCGAGCGGCGCCGATGCGACGACGTTCCGCGCCTCGGCGAGCTCGAGCCGCGGATCCACGCTCAGGACGAGCTCGCAGCCGCGGCGGCCTGCTTCTCCGCCCAGCGCTTCAGGCCGCGGTACGACTGCCACAGCGGCATCGCGGTGTCGTACGTGTCGGCGTCGTCGCCGGCGAGCTCGAGCTCCTGCCGCGCGTACGCGATGAACTCGTCCTCCGGCGAGCCCCCCTCGACCGCCTCGGCCCAGTCGAGCAGCCGCAGGCGCAGGTCGGCGAGATGGTGGACGGGATCCTCGGAGACGCCGAAGTGGATCAGGGCGAGCCGGCTCGGGTCGCGGCGCTCGATCTCGTCGATCGTCCGCTCCCAGAGCTCGACGTCGATGTCGGGCGGCGGCGTCGGCGGCAGCACGAGCCGCCCGCCCTGCAAACGCACGCCCGCTGCGTCGCCCGCGTACAGCGTCCCCTCCGCGTCGAGATAGCAGACGTGGTGCGACGCGTGACCGGGCGTCGGGAAGCAGTCGAGCCCGACGACGCGCGCGCCGACGACGTGGACGTTCTCGCGCGGCACCGGCGCCAGCTCGGCCCACAGCGTGTCGAACGCGTCGCCGTAGAGGCGCCGCGCGCTCTGCTCGAGCCGCGACGGGTCGATCAGGTGCGGCGCGCCGATCTCCGACACGTGCACCTGGAGATCGGGATGCTCGCGGACGAGGGTGCCGGTCGCGCCGGCGTGATCGAGATGGATGTGGCTGAGCAGGAGATGGCGCACGTCGCGGAGCTCGAGCCCGCGCGCGGCGAGCCCGGCCTTCAACGCGTCGACCGTCGTCGCCGGGCCGCAGTCGAACAGCGCCGGTCCGTCCGCGCTGTCGAGGAGGTACGAGGCGATGACGCCGGCGTTGCCGGCGTGGCGCAGGTCGATCGGGTCCGGCGCGGCCACGACGGGGATCCTACGCGCGGAGGGCGTATCGTCCCGGGCATGGCCCTGCGCGGCGGAATCGACCTCGGCGGCACGAAGATCGAGGCGGTCGTCGTCGACGACGAGAGCCGGGTGCTCGGCACTGCGCGGCACGAGACCCCGCGCGACGGCGGGCCGCCCGACATCGTGCGCGAGCTTGCGTCGACGCTGCGGGAGGCGGCCGCCGGCGCCGGTGTCGAGACGTCCGAGCTCGGCGGCGTCGGCGTCGGCTCGCCGGGCGAGGTCGACACGGCCGCGGGAACGGTGGCGCGCGCCTCGAACCTGCCCGGCTGGCCGAACGGCCCGTTCCCGCTCGCTCAGGCGCTCGGCGAGGAGCTGGGCACCCGCGTCACCGTCGGCAACGACGTGCGTCTCGCGGTCGACGCCGAGCGGGTGCTGGGTGCGGGCAGGACCTACCGCTCGTTTCTCGGCGTGTGGTGGGGAACCGGGATCGGCGGCGGGGTCGTGCTCGACGGCCGCCTCTGGCTCGGCCGCGGCTTTGCGGGCGAGCTCGGGCACGTCGTCGTCCGGATCGACGGCAGGCTGTGCCCGTGCGGACGGAAGGGCTGCCTCGAGGCGTACGCCGGCCGCGGGGCGATGGAGCGCCGCGCGCGTCGCGCCTTTGCGAAGGGCGTGAAGACGAACCTGTTCGAGCTGATGCGCAAGCAGAGGCGCGACCGGCTGACGAGCGGCGTCTGGGCGGCGGCGCTCGTGCGCGGCGACGAGCTCGCCACGCGGCTGATCGACCGCGCCGTGTGGGCGCTCGGCGCGGGGATCGGCTCGGCGATCAATCTCCTGGACCTCGAGGCGGTCGTCATCGGCGGCGGTCTCGGCACCCGCTTCGGCGTGCCCGGCGCGGAGCGGATCGCGGCGTCGATGCAGCCGCACCTGTTCGTGTCCGACCGGCCTCCCGCCGTCGTCGTCAGCGAGCTCGACGACGCCGGCGGCGCGCTCGGCGCGGCGCTGCTCGTGGCGGATACAGGCTAGGCGAGTGCGGCGTCTCGCCCCGTTCCCGGCAGGCGCGGTGAGCGTCGTCGCGGCGTGCAAGGTCGTGCTCGGCGCCTCGGTGCTGGGACGCTACGGCTGGCAGCGCGACGAGCTCTACTACGTCGTCGCAGCGCGGCACCTCGCCCCCGGGTACTTCGACTTCCCGCCGGTGACGGCCCTGCTCGGCGCGGGGATGAGGCTGATCGCGGGCGAGTCGCGGATCGGGCTGCGCGCGCTCGCGCTGCTCGCCGGCGCAGGCTTCGTCGTCGTGACGGCGCTGATCGCGCGCGAGCTCGGCGGCTCGCGGCGCGCGCAGACGATCGCCGCCGTCTGCGCCGCGCTGATGCCGGTGCTGCTCGGGGTGAACACGCTCTTCCAGCCGGTGTCCTTCGACTTCCTGCTCGAGGCGGTCCTGCTCTGGCTCGCCGTGCGCCTCTCGTTCGAAGGGAGACGTGTGTACTGGATCCTCGTCGGCGTCGTGCTCGGCGTCGGCGTGGAGACGAAGTACACGATGGGCGTGCTCGCCGCCTGCCTCCTCGTCGCCGCCGCGATCTTCCGCCGCGACCTGCTCCGCCTCGGCGATCTCGCGATCGCGCTCGGGATCGCGCTCCTGCTCGCCGCGCCGAACATCGTCTGGGAGGCGCAGCACAACTGGGAGACGGTCCGCTTCCTCACCACGAACGGGCAGAGCGCGACCTCGGAGACGCGGCCGCAGTTCCTCGTCAACCTGTTGACCAACGCGAATGTCGCGCTCATCCCGGTCTGGTTCGTCGGCTTCCGGCGGCTGCACCGAGACCGCGCCACGCGCTGGCTCGCGTGGGGAACCGGTCTCGTCTGCCTCGCCTACTTCGTGCTCGGCGGCAAGTCGTACTACGCGGCGCCCGTCTTCGTGCTGCCGCTCGCGGCCGGCTCGACGTGGGTCGACGGCTGGCTCGTCGGGGCGCGCCGGATCGCGATCACCGCGGTCGTCGTCGTCGCGCTGACGCTCTACGCGCTGCCGATCGCCGTGCCGGTGCTGCCGATCGCGACGGCGGTGCGCTGGCACGTGGTGAAGGCCCGCTCCGACTACCAGGACGAGCTGGGCTGGGACTCGGTCGCGGACGGGGTCGCGCACGCTGAGGCGGTTCTGCGGAGGGCGGGAACGCCCGCCGCGGCGGCGCTCGCGGCGAACTACGGCGAGGCGGGCGCGCTCGACGTGCTCGGCCGCGGGCGCGGGCTGCCGCCGACGGTGAGCGGGAACATGAACTACCGCTACTGGCGACCGGCGCGGATCGCCGCGGGCCCCATCGTCGTCGTCGGCTACGGCCCGTCGATGCTCGGGACGCTCTGCTCGCAATGGCACGTCGTCGCGCGCGTGCACGTCCCGTACGGGGTCGACAACCAGGAGGCCGGGCAGCCGATCGTCACGTGCACGCCGCGGCGCCCGCTGTACTCCTCGTGGAAGAGGCTGCTCGATCCGTCGTACTAGGCACCGCGCGCCCGCGCCGCGGCGAGGATCTCCGCCGCCTCGGCGCGATTGCCCCAGCCGCGCGTCTCCGTGTTCTTCTCCGGCTCGAGGTCCTTGTAGCGCTGGAAGAAGTGCTCGATCTCGTCGCGCATCTCGGCGATCACGTCGTGGATGTCGCGCACGCGGTCGAAGAACGGGTCGCCGTGCGGCACGCACAGCACCTTCTCGTCCGGCCCCTTCTCGTCGCTCATGTGGAAGACGCCGACGAGGCGCACGCGGATGCGGCAGCCGGGGAAGGTCGGCTCGGCGACGAGCACGAGCGCGTCGAGCGGGTCCCCGTCCTCGGCGAGCGTCCCTTCGACGAAGCCGTAGTCGGCGGGATACGTCATCGAGGTGAACAGTCGGCGGTCGAGCACGATGCCTCCGAGCCCCTCGTCGTACTCGTACTTGTTCCGGGACCCCGCCGGGATCTCGACGTAGACGACTGCCTCGGGCTCGCTCACGCGTGCGCGGCCGAGCGGACGAGCGCGCGCTCGAGGTCCTCGAGGAGGTCGGCGGCGGACTCGATCCCGACCGAGAGGCGGACGAGATTCGGCGGCGCGGCGAACGGCGCCGACGCCGTCGCCGCGTGCGTCATCCGCGCCGGCACCTCGATCATGCTCTCGACGCCGCCGAGCGACTCGGCGAGCCGGAACAGCTTCGTCCGCGCCGAGAGCGCCTCGGCCTCCTCGGCGGTCGGCGCGAGGAACGAGACCATGCCGCCGAAGTCGCGCATCTGCCGCGCCGCGATCTCGTGCCCCGGGTGCGTCGGCAGCCCGGGGTAGTACACGTGCTCGACGGCAGGATGGCGGTCGAGCATCACCGCGACCGCGGTCGCGTTCTCGCAGTGCTTGCGCATCCGCAGCGCGAGCGTCTTCACGCCGCGCAGGACGAGCCACGCGTCGAACGGGCCGGGCACTGCGCCGAGCGACTTCTGCAGGAAGGTGAGCCGCTCCGCGATCGTCGGGTCGCTCGTCGCCGCGAATCCGCCGACGACGTCGGAATGGCCGCCGAGGTACTTCGTCGTCGAGTGGACGACGACGTCGGCGCCGAGCTCGAGCGGCCGCTGGAGATAGGGCGTCGCGAACGTGTTGTCGACGACGAGCAGCGCGCCGACCTCGTGCGCCGCGTCCGCCGCCGCCCGGATGTCGACGACGTTGAGCATCGGGTTGGACGGCGACTCGATCCAGACCATGCGCGTGTTCTCGTCGAGCCGCTCGCGCAGGTTCGGGAACTCCGCCGCAGGCACGTAGTCGAAGACGTAGCCCTTCGGCTCGTAGACCTGCGACGTCATCCGGTAGACGCCGCCGTAGACGTCGGCGATGAGGACGACGCGCTGGCCGGGATCGACGAGGTGCATGAGCGTCGTCACCGCGCCGAGCCCGGACGAGAAGGCGATGCCGTGCTCGGCGGACTCGAGCGAGGCGAGGCATTCCTGCAGCGCCGTCCGTGTGGGGTTCGCGACGCGCGAGTAGTCGTAGCCCTTGTGCACGCCGACGGCTTCCTGCACGTACGTCGAGGTCTGGTAGATCGGCGTCGTCAGCGCGCCCGTGGCGGGATCCGGCTCCTGCCCGTCGTGGATCGCGCGCGTCTCGAACTCCATCAGCCGGATGCTAACCGCGCGCCGAGGAAGCGGGCGAGGCTCGCGAGCGGACGCGCGAGTGCGACCGGCTTCGCGCTGTCCTCCCACCAGACGCCGTTCACGCGCAGCACGCCGGCCTTCCGGTCGTGCACCGGCTCGATCCGGCCGACGAGCCGGTCGCCGCGCAGGATCGGGAGGACGTAGTACCCGTACCGGCGCTTCGCCCTCGGGACGTACATCTCGAGCCGGTAGTGGAAGTCCCACAGCGCCTCGGTCCGGGCGCGGTCGTGGATCAGTCGGTCGAACGGCGAGAGGATCGCGACGCGGTCCGGCACGGGCCCGTCCGTCGCGTCCGGGTGCGCGACGAGCCGACCGCGCTCGAGCCGGACCCCGAGCGCGCGGAACCGCTTCTCGTCGAACGCGCGCTCGGCCTCGGCCCAGGACACGCGCTCCGTCTTCGGATACCAGCGCTCCGCGAGATCCCAGACCCGCTGCTTCCCGCGCCGCCCGACGACCGCGACCTGCCCGCGCCCGGCGAGGATCTCGAGCATGAGGCCCATCTTCCGCGCGCCCCACCAGTCGTGGTGCTCGCGCCGCATGCTCACGTGGTCCTCGATCTCGCGGGAGAGGAGCGGCCCGCGCCGCTCGAGCTCGCGCAGGACGTAGCGCCGGAACGCTGCGTTCTCACGCAGGAACTCGTTCGCGATCCGCTCGCTCGCCGTGCGCCCGGGCCTTCGCCGCCGCATCCGCGCGAGCAGCAGCGGCATGTCCTCGGCCGGCCACAGGAACGCACCCCACTCGACGAGCGATCGCTCCTCCCACAGCAGCCGGTCGAGCTCTCCGCGGTCGTGCGGGCCGAGCCGGCTCCAGAGGACGAGCTCCTGCGGCGGCGCCACCGCCGAGATCGGGTCGAGCTGGAGGAAGCCGAGCCGGCGCACCGTCTCGAGCACGCCGCTCGCCGAGCCGTCCAGGAGCTGGGACCGAACCGCGATACGGCGCGCTTCTGCGAGGCTCACGTCCGTGGACTTCACGGAGTTCGTTCTATCGCACCTGCCGCCGCCGCCGGCGCGCGTGCTCGACGTGGGCTGCGGCGACGAGGGCGGCGTCGTCCCCGCCCTCGTCGAGGCGGGCTACGACGCGTGGGGCGTCGACCCGCGCGCGCCCGAGGGGCCGCGCTACGACCACGGCGACTACCGCGACGCGGCGGAGACGTACGACGCCGTCGTCGCCGGCCGCGTGCTCCACCACCTCCATCCGCTCGACGCGAGCCTCGACAAGCTCGCCGAGCTGGCGCCGCTCCTCGTCGTCGACGAGTTCGCGTACGACCTCATCGACGCCGCGGCGCAGGACTGGTACGAGGCGCAGTACCGGATGCTCGCGGCCGCCGGCTCGCCGCCGAAGGCGCCGGAGTCGCTGGAGAAGTGGCGCTGGGAGCATCCCGGCATGCACCCGCACGGCGTCCTGCTCGACGGATTGCGCGCGCGCTACGAGGAGCAGGAGCTCGACTGGGTGCCGTACCTCCACCGCTGGCTGCGCGGCCCGAGCAGTGAGGCGCTCGAGACGTCGCTGGTCGCCGCCGGCGCGTTCGCCGCGATCGGCTGGCGCTGGGTCGGCGTCCGGAGGGACGGCTAGGCGCGCGCGCCGGACAGCACGTCGACGACGTGCTCCTCCGCGCCGTCGCGGTAGTCCGCGCCGAGTCGCTGCTCGAGCAGCGCTGCCAGCTCGCCGCTCTCCGCGAGCTCCTCGGTGATGTCCGCGCCGCCGACGAGCTCGCCCTTGACGAACACCTGCGGGATCGTCGGCCAGCCCGACAGCTCCGACAGCTCCTGGCGGATCGCCGGGTCGGGGAGGATGTCCACCGCGGTCACGGGCGCGCCCGCCTCGCGGAGCGCGCGCAGCGCGCGGTCCGAGTTGCCGCACATGACGAACTGCGGCGTCCCCTTCATGAAGAGGGCCACCGGCTCGTTCTCGATGACGTTCTTGATCCTGTCCGACAGCTCGCTCATGCGGTTCCTCTCGTCTTGATCCGGAGCTCGTGGATGGTGCCGTCGCGGAGCGGCTCGGCGAGCGCCTCGTTGACGAGGCGGTGCTGGTCGAGCAGCGAGAGCCCGTCGAAGCGGGCGCTCGCCACGGTCACCTGGAAGTGGTCGCCGCCGCCGGTCCGGTCCTCGACGCGCAGCTCGCCCGCGTCCGGGAACGCGCTGCGGAGGAGGGACTCGATGCGCTCGGCCACCACGGGAGGCATGCTAGACGGACTGAGTACCCTTGCGGTGGTGGAGATCGGACTCTTCCCGCTCGGGATCGTGTTGCTGCCGACGGAGCTCGTTCCGCTCCACATCTTCGAGGACCGCTACAAGGATCTGATCGGCGAGTGCCTCGAGCTCGACCGGGAGTTCGGGCTCGTCTACGCCGACGAGGACGGCATCCGCGAGACGGGCACGCGTGCCCGCGTCACCGAGGTGCTCGAGCGGTTCGACGACGGCCGGCTCGACATCGCGGTCGAGGGGACCGACCGGTTCCGGGTGACGAGGCTGACCCGCGGCCGAGCGTTCATGACGGCCGAGATCGAGCCGGTGGAGGACGAGCCGGCGGCACCCGACCGCGAGTCGGTCGCGCGCGCGATCGCGTCGTACCGCGCGCTCGCGGCGGCGGTCGAGGCCGAGCCGGAGGAGCCGGACGAGAGCTCGACGCGGCTCGCCTTCGAGCTCGCCGCGAACGTCGAGCTCGCGCCGGACGCGAAGCAGCGGCTGCTGGAGCTGCGCTCCGAGCAGGAGCGGCTCGTCCTCGTCGCCGATCTCCTCGACACGGCGCTCGCCGCGCTCCTCGCCGCCCGCGAGCTGGACAAGCGCGCGAAGACGAACGGCAGCCGGCTGTCCTAACGCGCGTGCGCGAGGTACTCGAGCACGTCGCTGCGCGTGAGCACGCCGACGGGCTTGCCCTCGATCGCGACGACGACGGCGTTGCCGCCCGCGGTGAGCGTCGCGTAGACGTCGTCGAGCGTCGCCGACGCCTCGACTGCCGCGAGCGGCGGCTGCATCGCGGTCGCGACGTCCTCGTGCAACACGTCGGGATTCGTGAAGACGCGCTCGAGCAGCGCCCTGTCCTGCAGCGACCCGATCACGTCGGCGAGCGACTCGCACCGGCCGTCGCGCACGACGGGGAGCTGAGAGATGCCGTAGCGCTGCATCGTGTCGATCCCCTCGCCGACCTTCGCGTGCGCCGCGATCGTCACGAGCGCCGGCAGGTCGCCGCCGTGCTTCGCGCGCATCACCTCCTCCACCGTCGGCGTGGGCGCCTGCCGCTCGACGAAGCCGTGCTCGAGCATCCAGTTGTCGTCGTAGAACTTCGACATGTAGGAGCGGCCGGAGTCCGGGATCATCGCGAGCACCGTTGCATCCGGCCCGAGCCGCTCCGCGACGCCGACCGCGGCCCAGACGGTCGAGCCCGCGGAGCCGCCGGCGAGGATGCCCTCCTCGCGGGCGAGCCGCCGCGCCGTCACGAACGAGTCGCGGTCGGAGACCTGGATCCACTCGTCGACGACGTCGAGGTCGATCGTGTCTGGCCAGGTGTCCTTGCCGATGCCCTCGACGAGGTACGGGTGGAGCCGCGTCTCGTCCGTCGCGGTGTAGATCGAGCCCTCCGGGTCGACGCCGACGATCCGCACCGACGGCTTCCGCTCGTGGAACCAGCGGCCGACGCCGGAGACCGTGCCGCCGGTGCCGACGGAGATGACGATCGCGTCGAGCTCGCCGCCGGTCTGCTCCCAGATCTCCGGCGCGGTGACGTCGTAGTGCGCCTGCGGGTTCGCCATGTTCGAGTACTGATCCGGCTTGAACCCTCCGGGGATCTCCTCCGCGAGCCGCGACGAGACCGAGTAGTAGCTCTCCGGCGAGTCGTGCTCGACCGCCGTCGGCGTGATCACGACCTCCGCGCCGTATGCGCGCAGCATCGAGATCTTCTCCTGGCTCATCTTGTCCGGCATGACGAAGATGCAGCGGTAGCCCTTCATCGCGGCCGCGATCGCGAGGCCGACGCCGGTGTTCCCGGAGGTCGGCTCGACGATCGTCCCGCCGGGCTTCAGCTTCCCCTCGCGCTCGGCCGCCTCGATCATCGCGAACCCGATCCGGTCCTTGACCGAGCCGCCCGGGTTGAGGAACTCGAGCTTCGCGAGGATCCGGGCGCCGCCGGGCGGCGACATCCGGTCGAGCCGCACGATCGGCGTGCCGCCGACGAGGTCGAGGATCGTCGGGTAGTCGCGGGCCATGCGGCGGGAAGCCTACGGCACGCGCGCTCGTTACACGAGCCATGAGGATCGCAGTGATCGGCAGAGGAAACGTCGGCGGCGGGCTCGCGCGGCTCTGGGAGCGGACGGGGCACGACGTGACGACGTTCGGAAGAGACGGCGGTGACGCGAGCGACGCGGACGTCGTCGTCGTGGCGGTGCCGTCGGGCTCGATCGCCGAGGCCCTCGGGAAGGTGACCGGCATCGCGGGGAAGATGACGATCGACGCGACGAACGGCTTCCGCGGCCGCAACGAGGAGTTCGAGTCGCTCGCGCACGAGGTCAAGTCGATCGTCGGCGGCCCGACGGCGAAGTCGTTCTGCGCGAACTTCGCCTCGCTCTACGACGAGATCCCGAGCCAGCGCGCGCGGCCGAGCAACCTGTACGCGGCGGAGGAGGGCGCGGTCGCGGCGACGGAGCAGCTGATCCGTGACGCCGGCTACGACCCCGCCTTCATCGGCGGGCTGGAGATGGCCCGCGCGCTCGAGGACCACATCGGGCTGATCTTCGCGATCAACAAGAACGCGACGAACGGCCCGTTCTTCTACCGAATCGCGGGGCCGGGCGAGCTGTAGCCCTGCCCGGCCTCCGGCGACTCAGTGCCGGAAGTGCCGGCGGCCGGTGAAGACCATGACGGCACCGGCCTTCTCGACCGCGTCGATCACGTCCTGGTCGCGCCGCGACCCGCCGGGCTGGACCATCGACGTGACGCCTGCGTCGAGGGCGATGCGCGGCCCGTCGGGGAACGGGAAGAACGCGTCGGACGCGAGCGCGGCGCCGTGCACGTCGTGCCCGTGCGCGGCCGCCTTCTCGACGGCGATGCGCACCGCGTCGACACGGCTCATCTGCCCGGCTCCGATCCCGACCGTGGCGAGGTTCTTCGCGAGCACGATCGCGTTCGACGAGACGTGCTTGCAGACGCGCCACGCGAACACGAGGTCGCCCCACTGGAGCTCGTCGGGTTTGCCGCACGCGACCGTCCAGGCCTCGCGGTCGTCGATGTCCGAGTCGGCGTCCTGGACGAGCATGCCGCCGATCACGCGCTTGAAGTGCCGCTCGCCGGGCTCGTCGACGCGGCGCTCGCGGTCGACGAGGACGCGCGTGTTCTGCTTGCGCCGCAGCGCCTCGAGCGCCTCGCCCGTGAACCCGGGCGCGAGCAGCACCTCGACGAACTGCTCCGCGAGCTTCTCGCCGAGCTGCCCGTCCACCTCGCGGTTGAGGACGACGACGCCGCCGTACGCGGAGGTCGGGTCGGACGCGAGCGCCTTGTCGTACGCCTCCTCCGCCGTCGCGCCGATCGCGACGCCGCACGGATTGGCGTGCTTGACGATCACGCAGTTCGGAAGCGCGAACTCGCGGGCGAGGAGGCGCGCTGCCGAGAGGTCGTTGAGGTTGTTGAACGACAGCTCCTTCCCGTGCACCTGCTCGACGCGCGAGAGGAGATGGCGGCGCGCGCCCCGGTCGGCGTAGTACGCGGCGCGCTGGTGCGGGTTCTCCCCGTACGCGAGCTCCGCGACCTTCTCGAGCGAGAGCACGAGCGTCGGCGGGAACGGCTCCGGCTCGGCGAACCACGTCGCGATCGACGCCTCGTACGCCGCCGTCGTCGCGAACGTCTCCGCGGCGAGCTCTCTCCTCGTCTCGAGCGAGATCTCTCCCTGCGCGCGGAGCTCCGCCAGCACGGACTCGTAGCGCTCCGGCCGGCAGACCGGAGCGCAGAACGCGAAGTTCTTCGCCGCGCCGCGCAGCATCGAGGGGCCGCCGACGTCGATCATCTCGATCGTCTCCGCCTCGGTGACGCCGCGCTTGCCGGCGACGTCGGTGAACGGATAGAGGTTGACGCAGACGAGGTCGAACGGCTCGATCTCGTGCTCCTCGAGCGTCGCGGCGTCCTCGTCGAGGTCGCGCCGCGCGAGAATCGCCGCGTGGATTCGCGGGTGCAGCGTCTTCACGCGCCCGCCGAGCATCTCCGGCGAGTCGGTGAGCGTCTCGACGAGCTCGACGTCGAGCCCGAGCTCGACGAGGTACGCCGCCGTGCCGCCGCTCGCGACCAGCTCCCAGCCGAGCTCGGCAAGCCCGCGCGCGAACGTGTCGAGCCCGGTCTTGTCGTACGTCGAGATCAGTGCGCGCACAGTTGCCTCACCACCTCGGGAAGCAGCCGGTGCTCGACGGTCTTGATCCGCGCGTGCAGCGTGTCGGGCGTGTCGCCGGCGAGGACGGAGACCCGCTCCTGGGCGAGGATCGGCCCGCTGTCGACGCCTTCGTCCACCAGATGGACGGTGGCGCCCGACTCGGAGACGCCGGCGGCGAGCTGCTCCTCGACCGCGTGCGCGCCCGGGAAGGCCGGGAGCAGCGAGGGGTGCACGTTGACGACGGCGTCGGGGAAGCGGTCGAGGAACGCCGGCGTGAGGATGTGCATGTAGCCGGCGAGCACGACGAGGCGGACGCCGTGCTGCTCGAGCCAGTCCGCCATCGCCGCGTCGCGCGCCGCGCGGTCGGGGAAGTCGGCGAGCTCGAACGCGGCGGTCGGGATCGCGCCCGCGCGCGCGAACGCCGGCACGTCGCGCCTGTTGGAGGCGATCGCGGCGACCGGAAGCCCGGCGTCGAGCAGTGCCTGGAGGTTCGTGCCGGTGCCGCTGACGAGGACGCCGATCACGCCAGCTCTCCGATCACGAGCGCGTCCGGCGGAGCCTCCGGGACGACCGCACACATGCCGATCCCGCAGTTGAACACGCGCCGGAGCTCGGCCTCCTCGACGCCGTGCTCGGCGAGCCACGCGAACACCGGCGGCCGCTCCCACGCCTCCCAGTCGATCCGGGCCTCGACGCCCTCCGGCAGGACCCGCGAGAGGTTGCCGAGGATGCCGCCGCCGGTGACGTGCGCGAGCGCCTTCACGTCGACCCGCTCCCGCAGCGCGCGCACCTCGTCGAGGTAGAGCCGGTGCGGCGTGAGCAGCAGGTCGGCGTCGAACTCCCCGTCGCCGACGATCACGCGCACGAGCGAGAAGCCGTTCGTGTGGAGCCCGCTCGACGGAAAGCCGAGGACGACGTCGCCGGGCGCGCAGCGGCGGCCGTCGATGACGCGGTCGCGGTCGACGACGCCGACGCACGTGCCGGCGAAGTCGAGCTCGTCCTCGCGGTAGACGCCGGGCAGCTCGGCCGTCTCGCCGCCGATCAACGCGCAGCCCGCGACGCGGCAGACCTCGGCCGCGCCCTCGACGAGCTCGGCGACCTGCTCCGGCTCGATCCTCGCCGCGGCGACGTAGTCGAGCAGGAACAGCGGCTCGGCGCCGCTGCAGATGACGTCGTCGATGCAGTGCGCGGCGAGATCCATGCCGGCCCAGCGCAGCCGTCCGGCGCGGCGCGAGAGCATCAGCTTCGAGCCGACGCCGTCCGTCGAGGCCGCGAGCAGCCGGGTCTCGTCGAGGGGGAACAGCCCCGCGAAGTGGCCGAACCCGGTCGCGCCGGTCGACTCGACCGCCGCACGCAGGCGCCCCACCACCGCGTCGGCGGTCGCCAGCGAGACCCCGGCGGATTCGTACGTGCCCAACGGGAGGAGTCTATTGCGGCGTCCGGCCGGGGCCGGCCGCTAGACGAACAGCTCGCCGTACAGCTCCGGCCGTCCCTGTGGGCCCCCTTCGACGAAGCGGAGCAGGGTGTCGCCGACCTCGACGTCGGCGCCGTCCCGGTCGAGGCCGAGGATGTCGGCGATCGCCTCGGCCTTCGCCCCGGGGTCGTCCGCCTTCAGGTGGAGCTCGGCGAGACGCAGCCGCTCGCGGCGCGCGAGCAGCTCGTCGAGCCAGTCGCCCGGCCGGTGCAGCTCGAGCCGGTAGCCCGCGTTCGTCGAGACGAAGGTGCGGCGCCCGCCGTGCTCCTGGACGCGGAGGCCGGCCTCCTCCGCGGCGGCGAGCGCGGCGTCGAGCTCGTCCTCGGCGAGCGCGACGCCGACGTGGTCGACGCGGGGCAGCGGCCACTGGCCGGGTTGGACGACGACGTTGACCGCGCCGAGCTCGAGCTCGGTGAGACGCAGCTTGAAGCCGGCGGCGTCGAGCTCCTGCCACGAGATCCCGGGCTCGTACGAGGTCAGGTCCTCGCCGATGCGGCCGTGGCGCGCGACGAGGTCGAAGCCGAGCTTGCCGACGTAGCGCGCCTCGACCTCGCGCACCTTGCTCGTGACGAGGTGGTAGTGGAAGAGCTGCACCGGACCGCCATCGTAGGCGCGCAGGAGTCCCGGCGGGCGCGTCGAACGCGCCCCGGATGTCCATGTCTCCGGGCGGCATCGATCACGTCGATCTCGTCGTCTCGTCGATCGAGCGGAGTCTCCCGTTCTACCGCGAGCTGCTCGGGCCGCTCGGCTGGCACGGGCTCGGCGAGGTCGAGGGCGAGCGGGGCGAGACGATCTGGTACCTGCGCAGCAGCGAGTGCTCGATCGGGCTGCGCGAGGCGCAGACGGAGTCGGGGCCGTACGACCGCTACGCGGTCGGGCTCCACCACCTCGC
Source organism: Gaiellaceae bacterium (assembly GCA_035541175.1). Lineage (GTDB taxonomy): Bacteria > Actinomycetota > Thermoleophilia > Gaiellales > Gaiellaceae > Palsa-739. Next base: position 1,869 of record DATKNT010000066.1, on the reverse strand, counting down.
GCTCGAGGCGCCGTCGCGGGCCGCGGTCGACGAGCGCGCGGCCTGGCTGGTGGAGAACGGCGCCGAGATCGAGAGCGGGCCGGAGGAGTACTCGTACCTCCCCGGCTACTACGCCGTCTTCTTCTACGACCCGGACGGCCTCAAGCTCGAGATCGTCCACGTCGCCGCTCTTGCTGCCTGAGGGAACCCATGGTTCCCTCAGGGGCTCCCTCCTTCGATGTTGAGTGGCGAGTTCGTGGTGTGCGCTGCGGCCGGAGCGCCGTCCGGCCTCCGCGCGGAAGAGGCCTGTCCACCGAGAGCGATCTCGGCGGCTTCGTGGTCCCGCGCGGCTCGTGGTGGCCTACGGCCATCCCGAGCCGCGAGTCCGCCTGCGGCTAACGCGCTTCGCTGCGTTAGCCTCCGGCCTCGCTCGCTCGAAGCTCGGAGCGGCAAGGGCCGGAGGTTAGAGCGGGTTCTGCTCTAACCGAAGGCCGAACGTGGCCGTCCTGGATGGCCGCAGGCCACCACGGACGGCGCGGGGTAGGCAAGCCGTCCACATCGCTCTGGGTTCACAGCGCTGGACGGCGCGCAGCCGGGACCGCGCTCCCGGCGAAGCGCACACAAGCAAACGCCACTCAACACCGAAGGACGGGAGCCCTGAGGGGAACCCTGGGTTCCCCTCAGCCAAAAAGCTGGTAGTGGTGGACGTGAACCTCGGCGAGGACATCCTCCTCGCCGTCGTAGATGACCGGCTGGGTCCAGTCCTCGCCGGCGTACGCGCGAACTGCGAGCAGGTCGCGCCAGATGCTCACCATCGAGAACTCCTCCGAGTCGCCGAGCGGGGCTCCCGGGTAGTACGCGAGCAGCCCGTCGGACTGGGACAGCTGCGGAATCGACAGCTCGCGGACGAGATCGGCCCACTCGGCCTGCCGGCCGGGCTTCACGCGTGCACGGAAGATGCGGACGACCGGCGGCACGATCGCGCCGAATGGTACGAGAAGACCCGGCGGGGCGGGCCTCCTACGTGCGCAGCGGCTCGTACCGGAGCTTGCCGTGCTCGTCCGGCACCGCGGTCGGGTACTCGCGCGTCAGGCAGGCCCGGCAGAGCTCCGACTCCGGGCGGCGGGTCGCCTCGACGAGGCCCTCGTGCGAGAGGTACGCGAGCGACGTCGCGCCGATCGACTCGCGCACCTCGTCCACCGTCTTCGTCGCGGCGATCATCTCGCCGGGGTCGGCGAGGTCGATCCCGTAGAAGCACTGGCCGATCACCGGCGGCGACGAGATCCGCGCGTGCACCTCGGCCGCGCCGGCGTCGAACAGCATCTGGACGATCTGCCGCGTCGTGTTGCCGCGGACGATCGAGTCGTCGACGATCACGAGGCGCTTGCCCGCGACCTCCGCCAGGGGGTTGAACTTCAGCCGGATCCCCTGGCGGCGGAGCTCTTGGTCGGGCTGGATGAAGGTGCGCCCGACGTACCGGTTCTTGATCACGCCCTCGCTGAAGGGGATCCCGAGCGCGCGCGAGAAGCCGATCGCCGCCGGCGTGCCGGAGTCCGGGATCGGGAGGACGAGGTCCGCGTCGACCGGCGCCTCGGCCGCGAGGCGCTCGCCCATACGCACGCGCGCGCCGTGCACCTCGATGCCGGCGAGCTGCGTGTCGGGCCGCGCGAGGTAGAAGAACTCGAAGATGCAGAGCGCGCCGGCGGAGGCGGGCTCGAGCGCCTGCACCGAGCGGAGCCCGTCCGCGTCCGCGAACACGGCCTCGCCGCGCTCCACCTCGCGCACGAAGTCGGCGCCGACGAGGTCGAGCGCGCACGTCTCGGAGGCGACGACCCAATCGTCGTGGAGGCGGCCGAGCACGAGCGGGCGGAAGCCGTGCGGGTCGCGGAA
>DATKNT010000065.1:0-12307 GCA_035541175.1 Gaiellaceae bacterium | reverse complement strand
CGCCCCCATTTCGAGCTGCTTCGCCCGCTCGCAGGGTCCGGGCGGAAGCTGTGCGTCAGGTCGCCGGTCAGCGACCTCGACGAGGGCCGGCACGCGCAGCCCGTCACCTACCGGCGTCGCGGATGCGCGCGCCGGGCGCGGTAGCGGAGGAAGAGGCGGGCGACGCGGCTGCGCGCCGGGACGTAGCCGACCTTGCGGCCGGTGATGCTCGTCGCGCGGATGCGGAAGGCGACCGGTGTGCGCGTCGAGCGCTGCTCGCGGCGGCGCCGGGCGCCGGCGAAGCGCCGGACGAGGAGCGCGAGCGCGTCGTCGGCGGCCGTGCCGTCGAGCTCCTCGTAGACGCCGTCGAGGATGACGCTGCACCAGGCGCCGCCCGGGCGGTACTCGTCGACCTCGAAGCAGACCTCGGGGTTGGCCCGCATCATCTCGATCTTCCGGCCCTCGACCGACTGGACGTAGATGCACTCGCCGTCCCAGACGTAGATGACCGGGACGACATATGTCCGCCCGCCGGCGTGGCAGCCGACGCGGCCGACCACGCCGCGGCGCAGGAACTCCTCGATCTCCTCCCGGTCGAGTTCCTCGATCACGGATGCATCCTCGCTCGCGGCGGCCTCCGTGCGCTCCGTACATCCCCCGATTCGCAGGCGACCGACGGCTCCGATCCTTGAGCGGTGGACTTCGACCGGCGGCCGATCCTCGTCTTCTGGGAGACGACCAGGGCGTGCCTGCTCGCCTGCCGCCACTGCCGCGCCGCCGCGATCCCCGAGCCGCTCCCGGGCGAGCTCTCGACCGCCGAGGCGGAGACGCTGCTCGAGCGGGTCGCCGCCTTCGGACGGCCGCGACCGGTCCTCGTGGCGACCGGCGGCGACGTGCTCATGCGCCGCGACCTGGACGTGCTCGCGCGCCGGACGCGCGAGCTGGGGCTGCCGCTCGCGCTCGCGCCGAGCGTGACGCCGCTCCTCGACGAGGAGCGCGTCGCGTCGCTGCGCCGGCTCGGCGTCCGCGTCGCCTCGATCAGCCTCGACGGCGCGAGCGGCGGCGTCCACGACCGGATTCGCGGCGTTCCCGGACACTTCGACGCGACGCTGGCCGCGATCCGCCGTCTCCGCCGTCACGGGATCACCGTGCAGGTGAACACCGTCGTGATGCGGGAGACCGTCGAGGAGCTCCCCGCCGTCGCGCGCATCGTCGCCGGGCTGGACGCGTCGATCTGGGAGCTGTTCTTCCTCGTCCGCGTCGGCCGCGGCGCCGCGCTCGGCGCGCTGAGCCCGGACGAGAACGAGCACGTCTGCCACTTCCTCGTCGACGCCTCGCGCCGCGGCTTCGTCGTCCGGACCGTCGAGGCGCCGTTCTTCCGCCGCGTCGTCGCGGAGCGCGCGGGCGGAGCCGCACCGCCCGTGGACGGGCTCTACCGCGCGCTGCGCGACCGGCTCGACGCCGAGCTCGGGCCCGCCGCCGGGCCGCCGCGGGCGCAGACGAAGGGCACGCGCGACGGGCGCGGCATCGTCTTCGTCGGGCACGACGGGACGATCGCGCCGTCCGGCTTCCTCCCGGTGGCGCTCGGCAACGTCCGCGAGGACGACGTCGTCGAGGTCTACCGCGGGCATCCGCTCCTGCGCCGGATCCGCGCCGCCGAGTTCGGCGGCCGCTGCGGCACCTGCCCGTACCGGCAGCTCTGCGGCGGCTCGCGCGCGCGGGCGTTCGCCGAGACGGGTGACCCGCTGGCGGAGGATCCGGGCTGCGCGTACGAGCCGGCCGCATCGGGCAACATCCGGCAGAGGCTCGCGCCCGTACGCTGACGGCATGCGCGCATTCGCCACGACGGCCGCGATCGTCGCCGCCACGCTCTGCCTCGCGGCCGGCGCGGCCGCCGACGTCTCGAGCGACGCGCTGATCCACGCCGACGCGACGCGGGCGCTCGGCTACACGGGCAAGGGCGTGACCGTGGCCGTGCTCGACACCGGCATCGACGACCGGAACCCGAACCTCGTGCGGTCGGTCGTCGCCGAGCACTGCTTCGTCCCGCCCGACGGCTGCCCGAACGGGACCGCGGAGCAGGACGGGCCCGGCAGCGCGCAGGACGATCAGGGGCACGGGACGGCGATCGCCGACGTGATCGCCGGCAGCGGAGCCGACGGCCCGGTCGGGGTCGCGCCCGACGCGTCGCTCGTCGTCGTCAAGGTCGCGGACAGCAACGGCCGAACCTCCGCGGCGCAGATCGTCGCCGGGCTCACCTGGGTCGCGCAGCATCACCCGGAGGCGAAGGTCGTGAACGTCAGTCTCGGGAGCGACATCCTCCTCAGCGGCGACTGCAGCGCGCTCACTCCGACCTTCAAGGCGTACGCCGCCGCGGTCGACGCGCTGCGCGCGCAGGACGCAACGGTGTTCGCGTCGTCCGGAAACGGCGGCTCGCGCGCCTCGATGACGGCCCCGGCGTGCGTCCACGACGCCGTCGCGGTCGGCGCCGTCTACACGCGCGCCTTCGGCTCGTACACGGCGCCGTTCGTCTGCCGCGACAAGATCACCGCCGCCGACCAGGTCGCGTGCTGGTCCGACGGCGGCACCGAGCTCGACCTGCTCGCCGCGGGGGCGCCGATCGACGCCGCCGGCCTCGGCTCCAGGGACTCGCTGCTCGCGGGCACCTCGTTCGCGGCCGCCCAGGCGGCGGCCGCCGCGGCGGTGCTGCTCCAGGCCGATCCTGCGCTCACGCCGGATGCGCTCCTCTCGCTGCTCCAGAGCACCGGCGTCCCGATCACCGACCCGCGCAACAGGCTGACGACGCCGCGGATCGACCTCGCGCAGGCGCTCGGCGCGGTCCTCGGCGCGCCGGTGCCCCTGCTTCCGCTGCCGCCCGGTCCGGCGCCGACGGGAAGGCCGACGCTCTCGACGCCGACGGTCCCCCGGGCGAGCCTGTCGCTGAGGCCGATCTCGTTCGGCTCGGTCGGGCTCGCCCGGACGGCGACGCGGCGACTCTCGGTCCGGAACAGCGGAACGGGCACCCTCACCGTCCGGCTCGCGACCTCGCTCCCCTCGGTCTCGGTCCGCCCGGCGAAGCTGACCATCCGGTCGTCGCACGCCGCGACGGTGCTGCTGACCTTCCGGCCGACCCGCGCCGGCGTCTACCGGGGGCGGCTCCACCTCGAGACCGACGACCCGGCCGCACCGCACATCGCCGTCGCCGTGCGCGGTACGGGCCACGCTTGGTCCCCGACGCGATAACGTGGGCACATGGAGGAACGGCGGGCACGAGCGCTGCTGGCCGCGGAGCGCGAGCGGATCGAGCGCGAGCTCGCGCGGCTCGCGCACCAGGACGACGCGGAGGAGGCGGACGAGTACGACCCGGCGAACCTTGCGGCCGACCTCTACCAGGACGAGCTCGACGCGAGCCGCGCTGCGGACCTCCAGGAGCAGCTCGAGGCGGTGGAACGCGCCGAGGAGCGGCTCGACGCCGGCACCTACGGCCGGTCGATCGTCAGCGGCGAGCCGATCCCGGACGAGCGCCTCGAGATCTTCCCGACCGCCGAGCTGACGGCGGACGAGGAACGCGCGCGCGCCGACTGATCAGTCGGCGCGCGCGAAGACCCCTGCAGCCGGCCGCGTTCGCGGCCGGACGTCTCACATTGGGCCCGTCGCTCAGAGGGATCTCTCGCGCAGCCAGCCGAGCACGGCGTCCGCGACGTCGCGCCAGCCCGAGTCGAGCGCGAGCGAGTGGCCGCGGCCCGGGAACTCCTTCAGCTCCGTCACCGCCGGCGAGCCGCGGTACAGCTTCGCCGTGGCGCGGCTGACGGACGGCGGCACCGTCCGGTCCTTCCCGCCCGCCGTGATCAGCAGCGGCCCGCGCGACGCGTTGCCGGTGTTCACCTTCGCCGGCGAGGCCGGCGAGAACGCCGCCGACGCCGCCTCGAACAGCGGCTTCCCGGGCGACGGGATCGTCCAGCGCTCGAACAGCTCGTTCGACTCCGTCTCGCTCAGCGCGTTGCCGAAGCCGAAGCGGAACTGCTTCGCGGTGAGGGCCACGGCCCTGTTCCTGTTCGCCGGGTTGCGCAGCGCGACCGACGCGACCCGCAGCGCCGACGGCGGCAGGTAGACGACGCCCTTGATCGGCGCCGGGTCGATCGCGACCGCCGCGGCGGCGAGGTCCTGCCCGAGCAGCCGTTGCGCGATCAGCCCGCCGAACGAGTGGCCGACGACGATCGGCTTCGTGTCGAGCGAGCCGATGATCGTCGCGTAGTGCTCGACGACGTCGTCGATGCCGTGGCCGGCGACGCGGTCTGCCTGTGCGCGCGTCTCCTCCACCGTGGGCGAGTCGCCGGGCCAGCCGGGCGCCGCCGGCGCGTAGCCGGACTCGCGGAAGAGGTCGACCCAGGCGCCCCACGAGCCGGCGTGGAGCCAGAGGCCGTGAACGAAGACGACCGGGGTCGGGGCGCCTGCCGCCACACCGCCACTGATAGCACACTGAAAGTTGCAACTTACGTAAGGATCTGCTTACATATCGTGCGTGGAGGCAGCGCTGAGAGCGATCGCGGAGCCGCACCGCCGGCAGATCCTCCGGCTCGTGTGGGACGCGGAGCTGTCGGCCGGCGAGATCGCGTCGCACTTCGACGTGACGCGGCCGGCCGTCTCCCAGCACCTGAACGTCCTGAAGGAGGTCGGGCTCGTGAGCGAGCGGCGGAACGGCACCCGGCGGCTCTACCGCGCGAACCCGCAGGGGCTCGCGGAGCTCAAGGCCTTCCTCGACGCGTTCTGGGGCGAGCGGCTCGAGCTGCTCAAGCAGGAAGCCGAGCGAGAGGAGAGGAAGACCCGTGAACACGACGACTGAGACGGCCGCGGTCGAGCGCGAGCTGACGATCGACGCGAGCCCGGAGACGGTGTGGGAGTTCCTCGTCGACCCGGAGAAGGCGGTGCGGTGGATGGGGCTCTCGGCACAGTTCGAGCCGCGGCCCGGCGGGATCTACCGGGTCGAGGTGCTGCCGACGCACGTCGCGCGCGGCGAGTTCGTCGAGCTCGACCCGCCGCGCCGGCTCGTCTTCACCTGGGGCTGGGAGCAGAGCGGCGACGGCCCCGTGTCGGTGCAGCCCGGCGCGAGCACCGTCGAGATCGTGCTGACCCCGGAGGGACGCGGCACGCGGCTCCGCTTCACCCATCGCGACCTGCCGACGCCCGAGTCGGCCGAGTCGCACGGGCACGGCTGGGATCACTACCTCGGCCGGCTCACCATCGCCGCCGCCGGCGGCGACCCGGGGGTCGACTCGTGGCTCGACGAGAAAGGAGCCTGACATGGACGGCGAGGTGCTCCACTTCGAGGTCGTCGGCAACGACCTCGAGCGCTTGCAGCGCTTCTACGGCGACCTGTTCGGCTGGAAGATGCAGTCGCTCCCGGAGATGCGCTACGCGATGGTCGAGAAGGAGGGCGACGGCATCGGCGGCGGCCTCGGGCAGGCGCAGAACGGCGGCCCCGGCCACGTCACCTTCTACGTCTCGACCGACGATCCGCAGGCGACGCTCGCCAAGGCGGTCGCGCTCGGCGGGTCGGTGGTCATGCCCGTCACCGAGCTGCCGCAGGTGACGATCGCGCTGCTCGCCGATCCCGAGGGCCACGTCGTCGGGATCGTCAAGGGGATGTAGCCGGGAACCCGAGCCGGGGCGCACGCCCGCGCCCCGGCCATCCGGGCGCGTCCGTAACGTCTGCGGCGTGCCGCAGCTGAACCCGATCGAGCGCCGGCTCGCGAAGTTCATGGAGGACCCCGGCTCCATCCGAGGCGCGGCGGGCACGATCGTGACGGCGACGGCGATCGTCGTCGTCGCCGGCGGGATCCTCATGCGCGTCATCGACCACCGCGAGTACGCGAACGTCTGGGTCGGGATGTGGTGGGCGCTCCAGACGGTCACGACCGTCGGGTACGGCGACGTGACGCCGAAGGCGACCTCGGGCCGGATCGTCGCCGCATTCGTGATGCTCGAGGGGATCGCGTTCCTCGCGATCGTCACGGCGTCGATCACCTCGGCCTTCGTCGCCCGCGCGGCGGAGAAGCGCGCCGCCGCGCGCGAGCAGGCCGAGGAGACCGAGGAGCACCGGATCGAGGCGCGCTTCGACGCGCTGCAGCGGCAGCTCGACGAGATCACGTTGCTGCTCGCCGGGCGCGACAATCCGTAGTCGAGATGCGCCGAGCCGCGACACTCGGGCTGCTGCTCCTGGCGGCGGCTCTCGGAGCCCGCGCTGCGGCGGCCGCCCCGTCGCCCGAGCAGCAGCTCGCCGACAAGTACGCGCCGATCGTCGCGCTGAAGCAGCAGTCGAAGCAGTGCGACACGAATGGCGAGCCGTACCGGCCGATCCCGGTCGACGTCGTGCTCGGCCGCACGGACGTGAAGCTCGTCGACTCGAAGGGGAAGCTGATCAAGGCCGCGCCCACCGCCGCCGACCTGTTCCGGCGCGGCAAGAACACGTACCTCGACCTCCCCGGCTCGCCGCTGAACCCCGGCTGCAGCTACGAGAAGTGGGCGCGCGAGATCGCGTCCGGCAAGCCGACGACGGCGTACGCGCACGTCGTCACGCAACCGGGCAAGCCGGGCAAGCTCGCGCTCCAGTACTGGTTCTACTACCCGTTCAACGACTTCAACAACAAGCACGAGTCGGACTGGGAGATGATCCAGCTGATGTTCGACGCCGGCTCGGCGGCGGACGCGCTGAACCGGCGGCCGACCGAGGTCGGCTACTCGCAGCACCAGGGCGCCGAGCGCGCGGCGTGGACCGACTCGAAGCTCGAGAAGCACGGCACGCACCCGGTCGTCTTCGTCGCCGCCGGCTCGCACGCGGACTTCTTCGGCAACAACCTCTGGCTCGGCCACGGCGCCGCGGAGGGATTCGGCTGCGACGACACGCGCACGCCGTCGCGCGACCTCCAGACGCAGGTCGTCCTCCTCCCCGACGCGCCGCCGACGTCGTCGTCCGCGCCGTACGCATGGCTCACGTTCCAGGGACACTGGGGCCAGCAGGAGCACGGGCCGAACAACGGCCCGACCGGCCCGAACATGAAGGACCAGTGGACGGAGCCGGTCACCTGGTCGGAGGACCAGTGGCGTGCGAGCAGCACCGCCGTCCCGCTGACGAAGACGATCGGCCCGAGCGCGACGAGCTTCTTCTGCTCCGCGGTCGCTGCCGGCTCCGGGATCTACCTGCGGTTCCTCCGCACCCCGTGGCTCGTGCTCGGCATCCTCGCCGGGATCACGCTGCTCGGCGTCTGGCTGAGCCGACGGACGCAGTGGTCGCCGGTGCACCCGGTACCGATCGACCAGCGGCGCTCGGGCGGCCAGATCTACCGCGCGGCGGGGCGGCTGTACCGGCGCTACTGGACGCTGTTCATCGGGATCGGCGTCATCTTCGTCCCGCTCGCCGCGCTCGCGGCGATCTTCCAGGAGATCCTGTTCACGTACACGGGGCTCGGCACGCTCGTCGACGAGGCGTCGAGCGACCCGATCGTGTCGGCGGCGATCGCGCTTCTCGTCGGCGAGCTCTCGACGATCGTCGCGACCATCCTCGTCACCGGCGCCGCCGCCGAGGCGGTCGACCGGCTCCAGGAGGGCGAGCATCCCGACGCGCGCTCGGCGTACACGGGGATCGTCCCGAACCTGGGCGCGCTCGGCTGGGCGTGGCTGCGCGTGATCGTCGTCGCCGGCCTGCTGACGATCACGGTGATCGGGATCCCGGTTGCGGTCTTCTACCTCGTGCGCAAGGCGGTGACGACGCAGGCGTGCGTGATCGAGGAGCTCGGCGGGACCGCGTCGCTGCGGCGCAGCTCCGAGGTGGTGCGTCACCGCGAGGTGCGCGTCTTCGCGATCACGGCGCTCGTCAACGTCACCGCGTACCTCGCCGGGCCGATCCTCGGCGTCATCGTCCTCTTCATCACGTCGAGCTCGCTCGCCGTCATCGACGTGATCAGCTCGCTCGTCTACGCCGTCGTCATGCCGTACGCCGGCATCGCGATCGCGCTGCTGTTCTACGACCTGCGGCGCCGGCACGCCGAGGAGCCGGCGGTCATTCCGAGCGAGATTGTCGCTCCCACAGCGTCGCGTTGAGCACGGCCGAGCCGACCATGATCCGGCTGAGCAGGAACAACCCGAGCAGGAGCGCCGCGGACAGGCCGAGGACGCCGTATGTTCCCTGCTTCTTCTCCGACTCGGGCACGAGGTAGTAGGTCGTCACGAGGTTCAGCACCTGCGCGCCGACCGCGAAGACGAGCGCGCCCGGGATCAGCGCGGTCCACTTCGCGCCGCGGTGCGGGAGCTGCAGCGAGATCGCGAGCCAGATCACGGCGTACGGAACGATGACCGCGAGCGTGGCGAGGAGTCCGGGGCCGGGCGTCCGCGACCGGATCTCGCTGGCAAGCGCCGTGAACGCGAACAGCACGATGATCAGCCCGAGGAAGCGGAGCACGGCCCGCGGCTTCACCTTCGGCACCGAGCCGCGCACCTCGGTCCAGACGAGGCGGTGCGCGACGACGAGCGCGCGCAGGGCGCTGCGCGTGGCCCAGAGCAGGAGCGGGATCCCGATCATGAGCGCGTACCAGCGGTTGCTGCTCTTCGCCGCCGAGGCGACCGAGTGCGAGACGAGTCCGGCGAGCCCGAGCGAGTCCGCTGCCTTCTTCGGCGACTCGCTCGCCGCCGCAGCCCCGATCCCGAGCCCGGCGACGAAGACGAGCGCGGCGGGCAGCAGCCAGATGAAGAACCGGTACGCGAGTGCGCCGGCGATGATGTTCCCGCCGACCTCGGCGTCGCGGTCGGCGATCTCGAACGCGGCGTCGAGCGAGCCGTGGCGACTGCGCTCGGCCTGCGCGCGCTCCGCGATCCGCTGCGCCCGCGCCTGCGCGGCCGCCCTCCGCGCGCGCATCCGCGCCGTGCGCGTGGGCGGCTGCTCCGGCTCGGCGGGCCGCTCCTCGTCCAGCGGTTCCGTCTGCATGACCTCGCCCTGATCGTAGTCCCGGGCGGCGGTAGGCTCCGGGGTATGAGCATCCTCGACGCGCGTGCGGACCTGACGGCGCTCGCCGCCGAGGCCGAGCGCCGCTACGTCGAGCGGAACCCCGAGTCCCGGCGGCTGCACGAGGAGCGGGCGCGCGTCATGCCCGGCGGCAACACGCGCACCGTCATCCACGTGCCGCCGTTCCCGCTGACGATCGTCCGCGGCGAGGGCGCGCGGCTCACGGACGCGGACGGGCACGTCGTCGTCGACCTCCTCGGCGAGTTCACGGCGGGGCTGTACGGGCACTCCCACCCGGTGATCCGCGAGGCGATTCGCGACGCGCTCGACGACGGCTGGGTCTTCGGCGCGCCGAACCGGTACGAGACGGCGCTCGCCGCCGCGGTGTGCGAGCGGTTCCCGTCGATCGAGCTCGTGCGGTTCTGCAACTCGGGGACGGAGGCGAACCTCTACGCGCTCTCGCTCGCGCGCGCCGCCACCGGGAAGCCGGCGGTGATGGTCTTCGAGGGCGCCTACCACGGCGGCGCCTTCTACTTCGTCTCGGCGGAGGGCTCACCGGTCAACGTGCCGTTCCCCTACGTGGTCGCGCAGTACAACGACGCGGACGCCGCGGCGAGGCTCGTCGCGGAGCACGCGCACGAGCTCGCGGCGGTGCTCGTCGAGCCGATGCAGGGCTCCGCGGGGGCGATCGCGGGCGAGCCGGCGTTCCTGCGGGCGCTGCGCGACGCGACGACGGAGCACGGCGTGCTCCTCGTCTTCGACGAGGTGATGACGTCGCGGCTCTCGACCGGCGGGCTCCAGGGCGCGCTCCGGATCGCGCCGGACCTGACGACGCTCGGCAAGTACCTCGGCGGCGGGCTCGCAACCGGGGCGTTCGGCGGCCGCGCCGACCTGATGAGCCGCTTCGACCCGTCGCGTCCCGACGCGCTGCCGCACGCCGGCACGTTCAACAACGCGGTGCTGACGATGGCGGCGGGCGTCGCCGGGCTCACGCGCGTCTACACGGCGGCGGAGGTCGAGCGGCTCAATGCGCTCGGCGACCGCCTGCGCGACCGGCTGAACGCGTTCGCCGTGCGCGAGGACGTCCCGTTCGCCGTCACCGGCGTCGGCTCGCTCGTCGGCCTGCACTTCGCGCGCGGCCCGGTGCGGCGCGTCACCGACGCTGCCGACGTGCCGGAGCTGCGCGCGCTCATGCACCTCGAGCTGCTCGAGCGCGGCTGGTCGTATGCGCGCCGCGGCTTCATCGCGCTCTCGCTCCCGTTCACGGAGACGGAGGTCGACGGCTTCGCCGCCGCGGTCGAGGAGCTCCTCGAGCGGCACGCGCCGCTCGTCCGCGCCGTCGTGCCCTAATCCTGCGTGTCGCTCCCCGGCCACGTGTCGGAGAGCAGGTAGCCCTCCGGGAACGGGTCGTCCGGGTCGACGACGACCTGCGTGACGCCGGTGATCCACGCGCTGCCGCGGATCGCCGGGACGATCGCCACGCGATCGCCGGCGGTCGTCTCGCTCACGATCCGCCCGTCGAAGGTGGAGCCGATCACGGACGCCGCGGTCATCGCGTCGCCGGCCTTCATCAGCCCGCGCGCGTGCAGCGCGGCCATGCGCGCGGAGAGCCCGGTGCCGGTCGCGGAGCGGTCGAGCCGCCCGGGCGCGACCACGACTGCGTTCCTCGAGACGGCGCCGACGCCCTGCCACGGCTCGGCGATCTGGACGATGCTGACGCCGGCGATCGCGGGATTCTCCGGGTGCGCACACGGCAACTGCTCGCGCGCGGCCGCGCGGACGCGCTGGCCCGCGAGCGAGAGATCGCGCGCCTCCGCGGGCACGAGCTCGAATCCGAGGGCGGACGCGTCGGCGATCGCGTACCACATGCCGCCGAACGCGACGTCGACGGTCACCGTGCCGAGCCCGTCCACCTCGAGCGGCGCGTCGAGGCGGTCAGCGAAGCAGGGAACGTTCGTCAACTCGACACTCTCGCAGCGCCCGTCGCGGCAGGCGGCGCGCACCTCGACGGCGCCGGCGGGCGCCTCGAGCCGTAGCGTCGTCTCGGGCTCGCGCATCTCGACCATTCCCGTCTCGAGCAGCACGGTCGCGACGCAGATCGTGTTCGACCCGGACATCGCCGGGTACTCGGTCGGCTCCATGACGATGAACCCGGCGTCGCAGTCGTCCCGCGTCGGCGGCACGACGAGGTTCGCGTGGACGGCGACGCTGCCGCGCGGCTCACGGAGCAGCAACCGCCGCAACGAGTCGTCCGCTGCGAGCGACCGCATCTGCTCGAACACGGTCGCGCCCGGCGGCGGCAGCACGCCGCCGACGACGACGTTCCCGACCTCGCCCCCCGCGTGGCAGCCGACGACGGTGAGCATCCGCCGTGCGCGCACTACGTGACCCGCTCGATCACCTGCGCCACCGTCAGCGGCTTCTCGCCGGTGATGCGCTCGTAGTCGTCGGACTCGACGTCGAACTCGCCGGCGCGGATCGCCTCGTACGACGTGTGGCCGGAGTCGAGGTGCCAGCCGTCGCGCCCGAGCGCGTGCCAGCGCGCGTCCCACTCGTCGTGCGACGCCGGCTCGTAGCGGAGGTCGCGGCCGGTCACCTCGGAGGCGATGCGCGCGAGCTCGGCGAGCCCGACCGGCGGCGGCGTGACGACGTCGTAGACCCTCCCGTCGTGCGCGGGGTCGAGGAGCGTCACGGCGATCGCCTTCGCCAGCTCAGGCCGGTAGGAGAAGCTCATCCGCCCGTCGCCGGCGGTCTCGCGCGCGACCCCGTCCGGGTCGAACCAGCCGGGGATCTCGTCCGCGTACATGCCGTTGCGGATCGACGTCCAGGAGAGGCCCGACTCGCGGAGCAGCTGCTCGGTCGCCCCGTGCGAGCGCGCGTGGATGAACGTCGCGTCCGGCCCGGCGCCGATGAACGAGAGGTAGACGAGGTGCCCGACGCGTGCGCGGACGGCGGCGTCGACGAAGGAGCGGTGGAGCTCGACCCGCCGCTCGGGCCCCTGGTGGAGCGAGACCATGAACACGCGGTCGCCCTCGCCGAGCGCCGCGTCGAGCGATGCCGCGTCGCCGTAGTCGGCGACGGCCACCTCCGCCCCGTCGAGCTCCGGCGCCCGCGCCGGGTCGCGCACGAGCAGCCGAGCGGGCGCCCCGCGGGCCGCGAGCTCGCGCGCGACGAGCCCCCCGACGTGCCCACTCGCCCCGGTGACGACGATCACCGGCGAACCGTATACCGGCGAAGCCGCGGCTAGACTGTCCGGCGCTGCCCTCTTAGCTCAGCTGGTAGAGCACCTCCATGGTAAGGAGGGGGTCGACGGTTCGAGTCCGTCAGAGGGCT
>DATKNT010000064.1:0-20815 GCA_035541175.1 Gaiellaceae bacterium | reverse complement strand
CGAGGGGCCGACGCCGTACGAGGTGCTGCTGCACGCGGCGCTCGTCGGCGACTCCACCCGGTTCACGCGGCAGGACGGCGTCGAGGAGACGTGGCGCGTGATGCAGCCGCTGCTCGACGCGCCGCCGCCGGTGCACCCGTATGCGCCGGGGACGTGGGGGCCGGAGGCCGCGAACGAGCTCGTCGCCGGCCACGGCCGCTGGTACGGGCCGTGGATCGCGTCGGCGGACTAGGCTGGCCATGCGGTGCCCGCGCCCTCCGGAGACCAGTTCTCGATCGAGCTCGGCGACCAGCGTGCCGTCGTCGTCGAGGTCGGGGGCGGCCTGCGCACGTACTCGGCGGCCGGGCTCGAGCTGCTCGACGGCTACGGCGCCGACGAGATGTGCCTCTCCGGACGGGGGCAGATCCTCGCTCCGTGGCCGAACCGGCTCGAGGACGGCAGCTACGAGTTCGACGGGCGCCGTCACCAGCTCCCGGTCGACGAGGCCTGGTCCGGGAACGCGATCCACGGGCTCGTGCGCTGGGAGCCGTGGACGGTCGCCGAGCGGGAGCCGCACCGCGTCGCGGTCGAGCACCTGCTGCACCCGCGGCCGGGGTATCCGTTCTCGCTCGCGCTCCGCGTCGAGTACACGCTCTCGCCGAGCGGGCTCGACGTGCGGGTGACCGCGACGAACGTCGGCGGCGCGCCGTGCCCGTACGGCGCCGGCGCGCACCCGTACCTCCGGCTCGGGACCGACGTCGTCGACCCGCTGGTGCTGCGCCTGCCGGCGGCGACGATGATCGTCGCGGGCGAGCGGCTGCTCCCGGTCGGGACCGAGCCCGTCGAGGGCACGGAGTTCGACTTCCGCGAGGCGCGCCGGATCGGCACGACGCAGATCAACCACGCCTTCACCGACCTCGAGCGCGACGCCGACGGCCTCGTCCGCGTCGAGCTCCGCGACCCGGACGGCGGCGCCGCGGTGACGCTCTGGGCCGACGAGAGCTACCCGTACCTGCAGGTCTTCACCGGCGACCCGCTCCCCGACGTGAACCGCCGCAGCCTCGCGGTCGAGCCGATGACGTGCCCGCCGAACGCGTTCCGCAGCGGCGACGCGCTCGTCCGGCTCGAGCCCGGCGCGTCGCATTCGGGTACCTGGGGCATCGAATTCCGAGGAGGAGCGACATGAGCGTGGAGCGAGACCGGGTCGAGAGCTTCGGCAGGCTCGAGAACGGACTGCGGCAGGGGGGGCCGTGGTACGAGTGGGGGCCGTACGTCAGCGAGCGCCAGTGGGGCACCGTGCGAGAGGACTACAGCCCGGGCGGGACGGCGTGGGAGTACCTGCCGCACGACCACGCCCGCTCGCGCGCGTACCGCTGGGGCGAGGACGGGCTCGCCGGCTTCTGCGACGTCGAGCAGCGCCTCTGCCTGTCGCTCGCGCTGTGGAACGGCCGCGACCCGATCCTGAAGGAGCGCATCTTCGGGCTCACCGGCAACCAGGGCAACCACGGCGAGGACGCGAAGGAGTATTGGTGGTACCTCGACGCGGTGCCGAGTCACGCGTGGAATCGCTGGCGCTACCACTATCCGCAGGCGGAGTTCCCGTACGCGGACCTCGTCGCCGAGAACGGCCGTCGCGGCAAGCTCGATCCCGAGTACGAGCTGCTCGACACCGGCGTCTTCGACGACGACCGCTACTGGATCGTCGAGGTGGACTACGCGAAGGGCGATCCGGACGATGTCCTGATGACGGTGCGCGTCACCAACGCGGGACCCGACGCGGACACGATCCACGTCCTCCCGACGGCGTGGTACCGCAACACGTGGGCGTGGGGCGACGACGAGGAGAAGCCGGAGCTGCGCGCCGGCGGCTCGGCGCGCGTTCTCACCGAGCATCCGTTCCTCGGCCCGCTCGAGCTGAGCGCCGAAGGCGAGCCGAGCGTCCTCTTCTGCGACAACGAGACGAATGCGGAACGGCTGTTCGGCATCGGCTCCGCAAGCGCGACGCCGAAGGACGGGATCAACGACCACGTCGTCGCCGGCGCCGACACGGTGGCCGCCTCGGCGGGGACGAAGTGCGCGTTCTGGTACCGCCTGGAGGTCCGGCCCGGCGAGACGGCGACCCTGCGGGTGCGGCTGCGGCCCGCGTCGCGCGGCGGCGACCCGTTCGCCGACTTCGACGCCGTCGCCGCGCAGCGGCTCGACGAGGCCGACGAGTTCTACGCCGAGCTGACGCCCGCGGAGGCGACCGAGGACGAGGCGCTCGTCCTCCGCCAGTCGCTCGCGGGGATGCTCTGGAGCAAGCAGCTCTACTACTACGACGTCGCGCGCTGGCTCGACGGCGACCCGACGCAGCCGACGCCGCCGGCGTCGCGGCTCGGCGGCCGCAACGCGCACTGGAGGACGTTCGACGCCTTCGACATCATGTCGATGCCGGATAAGTGGGAGTACCCGTGGTTCGCCGCGTGGGACCTCGCCTTCCACTGCATCGCGCTCGCGCGCGTCGACCCGGCGTTCGCGAAGTACCAGCTCGTGCTGCTCTGCCGCGAGTGGTTCCAGCACCCGAACGGCGCGCTCGCCGCGTACGAGTGGTCGTTCGACGACGTCAACCCGCCGGTGCAGGCATGGGCGGCGCTCGAGGTGTTCGCGATCGACGGCGGCCGCGACGCCGCGTTCCTCAGCCGGGTCTTCGACAAGCTGCTCGTCAACTTCACGTGGTGGGTGAACCGCGAGGACGTCGAGGGCGACAACGTCTTCGAGGGGGGTTTCCTCGGGCTCGACAACATCGGGCCGATCGACCGCTCGCACCTGCCGGCCGGCGAGCTGCTGGAGCAGTCGGACGGCACCGGTTGGATGGGGTTCTACGCGCTGTCGATGGCGGCGATCGCGTCGATCCTCAACAACCGCGGGCGCCCGGCGGTCGACCTCGTCCTGAAGTTCCTCGAGCACTTCGCGCTCATCTCCGACGCGCTCGAGTCGCAGGATCTCTGGGACGAGACCGACGGGTTCTTCTACGACCAGCTCCGGCTCGCCGGCGGACGGACGGTGCCGGTGAAGGTCCGGTCGATCGTGGGCGTGCTGCCGCTGCTCGGCGTCGCCGCGATCGACGAGGACGCCGTCGACCGGGCGGAGACCGTGAACAAGCGCGCCGCCGAGATGCTCGAGGTCGCGCATCCGGTGAGCGGGACGCCGGGGCACCGGCGCGTGCTGCTCGGCGTCGTCGGCGTCGGCCGCGTCCTTCGGCTGCTGGCACGGCTGTTCGACGAGTCGGAGTTCCTGTCGCCGTATGGGCTTCGTGCCGTGTCGCGCTGGCACCTCGAGCATCCGTTCGAGCTGAACGTCGACGGGACGTCGGCGCGGATCGACTACGAGCCGGCCGAGTCGACGACCGGCATGTTCGGCGGCAACTCGAATTGGCGCGGACCGATCTGGATGCCGGTCAACTTCCTCGTCGTCGAGGCGCTCACGCGGTACGGACGCTTCTTCGGCGACGAGCTGAAGCTTCAGTATCCGACCGGCTCGGGCAACGAGTTGACGCTCGACGAGATCGCCGCCGAGCTGCGGGAGCGGCTGATCGCGCTGTTCGTCCGCGGCGCCGACGGGCGGCGGCCGTGTTTCGGCTGGGTCGAGCGGCTGCAGACGGACCCGGCCTGGCGCGACAACGTCCTGTTCAACGAGTACTTCCACGGCGACAACGGCGCCGGGCTCGGCGCGAGCCACCAGACGGGCTGGACGGGGCTCGTCGCCGAGCTGATCCTCCGCGCGCGCGGCGTTCCGGTGCCGACCCTCGGCGAGCTGATGACGGGCGCGGGGGCCTGACCGTCCGGCCGTGTCCATTCGACTGGGCCCCCAGGCGTGCGGCAGCCTCGACGAGTCGTCGAAGCGGGAGTGGCTCGTCGCCGACGGCGTCGGCGGCTACGCGATGGGGACGGTTGCGGGCCTGCGCACGCGCCGGTACCACGGGCTGCTCGTCGTCGCCGTCGACGGGCCGGCGAGCCGGATGCTCGGCCTCGCCGCGCTCGACCCGGTCGTCGTGGCCGGCGACGCGCGCTTCCGGTTGGCGACGGACGAGTGGGACAGTGGCACAGGTCGTGGGGGGACCGTCGACCCGCGAGGGAACGAGCTGCTCGTCTCGTTCGACCTCGCCGACGGCGTCCCCCGCTGGCGCTGGCGGATCGGCGGGATTCTCGTCGAGCGGGAGCTGGCGGCGGCGCACGGGTCGCCCGTCGTCGGCGTCGTCCACCGGCTGCTGGCGGCCGACCGGCCGGTTCGGCTCGAGCTGACGCCGCTCTGCACGTGGCGCAGCGTCCACGGCGAGCGGCACGCGAACGGCGCGCCGGCGGTCGAGCACGACGACGGCGGCTTCGACTTCGAGCAGGCCTACCGCGTCGTCGGCGCCGGCTGGACCGCCGGCGGCGAGTGGTACCGCGGCGTCCGCGCGCGCGAGGAGGCCGCGCGCGGGCTCGCAGACACGGAGGACCTCTGGGCGGCGGGGACGTTCGCGGTCGACCTCGAGCCGGGCGCGTGCCACGAGGTGACGGCGGCGGCGGCGCGGCTCGACGGACCGGCTCCCGCGGCGGCGGCGATCGTCGCCGGCGCGCGCACGCGCGCGGCGCAGCTGCTCGCATCGGCCGGCGCGACCGACGACGCCGACGCGCAGCTCCTCCTCGCCGCCGACCAGTTCGCGATCTCCACCTCCGGCCGTCCGACCGCCGTCGCCGGCTATCCCTGGTTCGGCGAGTGGTCGCGCGACCTGATGACCTCGTACGAGGGGCTCTACCTCTCCGCCAACCGGTACGACGAGGGACGCGAGGTGCTCCGCACGTCGGCCGCGACCGTCTCGGAGGGGATGCTCGCGAACACCGCCGACACCGGCTCGCTCGAGTACAACACCGTCGACGGGACGCTCTGGTTCGTCCACGCGGCCGGCCGCCACGTCGAGGTCACGGGCGACGCCGACCTCGGAGACGAGCTCGCACCCGTGCTCGAGCAGATCGTCCGGAGCCACGTCGACGGGACGCGCTACGGGATCGGCGTCGACTCCGGGGACGGCCTCCTCCGCCAGGGCGCGGAAGGCTGGGCGCTGACGTGGATGGACGCGCGCGTCGACGGCGTTCCGGTCACGCAGCGGGCGGGCAAGGCGGTCGAGGTGAACGCGCTGTGGATCCGGGCGCTCGACGTCGCGGCGAGGCTCGTGCGCGGCGACGACGTCGCGGCGCTCCGCGACAAGGCGGCGGCGTCATTCGTCGCGCGGTTCGTGCGCTCCGACGGCGGCGGCCTCTACGACGTCGTCGACGGCCCCGGCGGGGACGACGCGAGCGTGCGGCCGAACCAGCTGCTCGCGGCGTCGCTCCCGGGCTCGCCGCTGCCGGCGGACGCGGCGCGGGCGGCCGTCGACGTGTGCCGCCGCGCGCTGCTGACGCCGCTCGGCCTCCGCTCACTCTCGCCCGACGACCCACGCTACCGCCCGTACCACCGCGGCTCGCCGGCCGAGCGCGATGCCGCTTACCACCAGGGCACCGTCTGGCCGTGGCTGCTCGGCCCGTACGTCGACGCGGCCCGTGCCGCCGGCGTCCCCGCCGACGGCGTCCTCGACGGGATCGAGCTCCACCTCGGCGAGTGGGGCCTCGGCTCGGTGTCGGAGACCGCCGACGGCGCCGCCCCGCATCTCGCCACCGGCTGCCCCTTCCAGGCCTGGTCGGTCGCCGAGGTGCTGCGCGTCCGCCGCATCCTCTGACGCAGCAACCCTCGCGCGAGGGCTCATGCGGCGCGCCGCGCGCGCCGTTCCGATCTCCGTACCACCTCGCCGCAACTACCCGAGGAGAGGGAATGCAACGCGCCGCAACGCTGTTCGCCCTCGGCTGCACCGCCGCGCTCCTGGCCGCCACGGCCGCGAGCGCGGATCGGCCGGCGTTCAACCCGGTCTGCAACGGGACGAAGATCGACCCGGTCAGCTCGGGCACGTACGACCTGCAGTACGGATCGAACCTCGGGACGATCACGATCACCGTGTACGACACGCCCGCCGGCCAGGAGTTCGACTTCCAGACCGACGTGGCGACCGACCTCGTCACCTCCGTCGTCGCCAAGGGCGGCACGGCGTACTCCACGTCGACGTACGCCGCGCCCGGCACGAACGGGGACGTCGGCCTGCACGCGCCGCTCAACCCGCACAGCGGGTTCTGGTACGACCTCAGCTACCTCTGCTTCACGACCGGGAGCGGAGGCGGCGAGGGCTGACCTCCGGGACCGCGGACGGCGCCTCGGGTCCTCCGGGGCCCGGGCGCCGCCCGGCGATAGCATCGCCGGCATGACCCGCTATCTCCACACCATGATCCGGATCACCGATCCGGCGAAGAGCCGCGCCTTCTACGAGGCGCTCGGGCTCGAGTTCCGCCGCGACATGGACATCGTCCGCAACGGCGAGACCGAGGCGACGAACTACTTCTTCGGCGTCCCCGGCCAGGAGGAGGAGCTCGAGCTGACGTACAACCACGACGGCCGCACGTACGACCTCGGCACGGGCTACGGACACGTCGCGTTCTCGGTCGACGACCTCGCCGCGACGCTCGAGGCGCTGGGCGCCCAGGGCATCGACCCGGAGCGGGAGCCGTACCGCGTCCGCGAGGGCGGCTCGCTCATCTGCTTCGTCCGGGATCCGGACGGCTACCGCATCGAGCTGATCGACCGTAGCGGCAGGTAGCTCCGGCCGCATCCGGCCGGACGACGACGGAGCCGGTCGGCCGGAACCGCCCTAGCGCACGGGCCGCAGCGCCGACAGGCGGCGCGCCGCGGACAGCAGCGGCAGCAGGTCCATCACCGGGTGCCGGCGCCGCGCGTGCGTCGCGAGGATCCGGCCGGTGACGAGGATCGCGGCGAGCGCGACCAGCTGCCCGCCGAGCACGATCCTGTTCACGTCGACGGCGGGCTTCCACGTGACCGTGTCGCCCTCGATGATCCACGCGCCGCTCGGGCGCGCGTTCACGCCGAAGCCGCCTCCCGAGCCCGTCGCCTCGCCCTCCTGTTCGCCCATGCCGCCGCCTCCGCCCCCGCGCACCACTGCCGCCGGGATGACGGTGAGGCCGTCCTTCTCGTAGGGATCCCCGTAGACGCGCTTGACGCTGATGGTGTCGCGCACGCCCGAGATGAGCTCCTGAACGTCCATGAAGCCTCCTTTCGCCGGGATCCTCGCAGCGGCGCGCCGGCCGCCGCATCGGAGGAGTCGCGGATCTTGCGGCTCAGCTCAGCGCCTGCTTCAGCGCCTCGATCGTCTTCGGGCCGCAGATACCGTCGGCGGTGAGGCCGTGCGCCGTCTGGAACTTCTTCACGGCCTCCTCGGTCGCCGGGCCGTAGACCCCGTCGGCCTTCCCCGGGGAGAAGCCGAGGTGCGCGAGCGAGAGCTGCAGCACGGTGACCTGGTGACCGGTGTCGCCGGGCTTGAGCGTGGTCGTCGGCGCCGCGACGGTCGAGCTCGGCGTCGTAGTGGTGGTCGTCGTCGTCGCGGTCGTGTGAGTCGTGATCGTGTAGAGCGGCGGCGTCGTCGTCGAGCTCCCGGAGCTGAAGACCCCGCCGACGGCGAGGCCGATGATCAGGAGGACGACGAGGCCGAGACCGACGGCGACGATGACGACCGGATTGGCGGGAGTCGAGGGCCGGCGGCGGCGCCGCGGCGCGGCGGTCCTGGACTCGTCGAGCCAGTCGTCGATGTCCGCCGACTCCGTCGACGTCGCCGTCGCGGGGTGGTCGTGCGCAGGCTCCAGGACGTCCGGTTCGGAGAACCAGTCGTCGGGGTCGGGGCCGTTCTCCCGATCGTCGCCTTCCATGTGATCGGGAACGTAGCGCGGTTTGGCCCGCTTGGTGAGCGTGTGTCTACGATTGACCCGCCGTGACCGTTGTGGTTCAGAAGTTCGGCGGCACCTCCGTCGCCGATCCAGAGCGGCTCCGGCGGGTCGCGCGGCGCGTCGTGGCGACCGCCGACACCGGCGTCCAGGTCTGCGTCGTCGTCTCGGCGATGGGGTCGACGACGGACGAGCTGATCGACCTCGCAGGCCAGATCTCGGAGCGGCCGCACCCGCGCGAGCTCGACATGCTGCTGACCGCCGGGGAGCGGATCTCGATGGCGCTCCTCGCCATGGCGATCAACGACCTCGGCCGCGACGCCGTCTCCTTCACCGGCTCGCAGGCGGGCATCGTCACCGACACCCGGCACGGGAAGGCGAGGATCGTCGAGCTGCGGACGCACCGCGTCCGGGAGGCACTCGACGAGGGGCGGGTGGCGATCGTCGCCGGCTTCCAGGGCGTCTCGACGGCGAGCGACGTGACGACCCTCGGCCGCGGCGGCTCCGACACGACCGCGGTCGCCCTCGCCGCCGGCCTCGGCGCCGGGGCGTGCGAGATCTACACCGACGTCGAGGGCGTCTTCACCGCCGACCCGCGGATCGTCCCGTCGGCGCGCAAGCTCGCCGCGGTCTCGTACGAGGAGATGCTCGAGCTCGCCGCCACCGGCGCGAAGGTCCTGGCGCTCCGCTCCGTCGAGTACGCTCGGAACCACGGCGTGCCGATCCACGTGCGCTCGTCCTTCTCGGAGTCGGACGGGACGTGGGTCGTGAGGGAGGAGGACGTGCTCGAGCAGGCGATCATCTCGGGAATCGCGAGCGACACCGGCGAGGCGAAGGTGACGATCCTCGGCGTCCCCGACCGGCCCGGGATCGCGGGCCGCGTGTTCCGCCCGCTCGCGGACGCGGGGATCCACATCGACATGATCGTCCAGAACGTCTCGGCGGAGGGGCACACGGACATCTCGTTCACGCTGCCGACGGCCGACCTCGCGCACGCCGAGCCGATCCTCGAGCGGGTCGCCGGCGAGGTGGAGGCGAGCGGCTTCACCTGCGACGAGGACGTCGGCAAGGTGACGCTCGTCGGCGCCGGGATGCGCAGCCATCCGGGCGTCGCCGCCGGCATGTTCGAGTCGCTCGCGGAGGCGGGGATCAACATCGAGATCATCTCGACCTCGCCGATCCGGATCTCCTGCGTCGTCCGCACGGCGGACCTCGAGCGGGCGGTGCAGGTGCTCCACGAGCACTTCCGGCTCGACGAGGACGTCCTGCTCCAGGGCGACGCGGCCGCCGGCTCGTAGTGCACTAGGGCGGCGTCTTCGAGTGGCGGCGGCTCGTGACGACGAACGTCCGGCCGTTCCAGGAGAAGCGCCGCGCGTCGAAGCCGCCGGACGGGCAGCAGTTCGCATCGCCGCTGCGGTAGACGGGTTGCCACTCGACGAGGTCGCGGCCGCTGCGGACGAGCGCGGCCTTGTACGCGTGCAGCTGCGCGTACGCGAGCTTCCACGCGCCGTCGACGGGTCGGAACACGACCCAGGCGACGTCGCCGGCGGTGCCGCCGCTGAAGATGGTGACCGCCAGGTCGGTCGCGCCGTCGCCGGTGAGGTCATGGCAGATGAGCCTGTCCGGCCCGCCGCCGTGCTCGACGGTCGGGCGAAGCGAGCGCAGCGCGGGTGCCGCGAGGATGGCGGCGCGCGCGGCGGGGAGCGTGCACGGCAGGGGCGCGGCGATCACGACCGCGATTCTCCCGGAAGTCGTCACATTCCCGTGACGGTTGCGCCGGTAGCGTCGTTCCCATGGCGGCAAGGACGGCGACACCGTGGGGACCGGCGGATCTCGTCGAGGAGCTGACGCTTCGCCAGCAGGCGGGGGACAAGCGGTTCGCGTCGGTCGTGCAGCTGCTGGAGACGGATCGGGGCGAGCGGCTCGTCCGCTTCGCGTACTCGACCGGCGGCAGCGCACGGCGCGGGCCGGTGACGCTCCGGGAACGGGACATGGCACGGCTGCGAGCCGACCTGGCAAAGCACCCGGCGCTCGCTGAGGCGCTCGGGTGGTGATCGGGAATCAGGCGGCGGTGGCGCTCACGCGAGCGCCACCGCGCGGTCCCGCGCGGCGTCGACGAGCGAGGCGAGGATCAGCGCGCCGTCGGCGGAGCCGAGAAGCGGGTCGACCGCGTGCTCCGGGTGCGGCATCAATCCCATGACGTTGCCGCGCTCGTTGCAGACGCCGGCGACGTCGGCGGTCGAGCCGTTGCACGGCTCGGCGTAGCGCAGCACGATCTGCCGGCCCGCTTCGAGTTGCGCGAGGAGCTGCGGCGGCGCGAACCAGCGACCGTCGCCGTGCTTCACCGGGATCGTGAGCTCCTGGCCCGGCGCGCACCGTGCCGTGAACGGCAGGTCGTCGCGCTCGACCGTCAGGCGCACGTCACGGCAGATGAACCGGAGTGACTCGTTCTGGAGCAGCGCGCCCGGCAGCAGCCCGGCCTCGCAGAGGATCTGGAAGCCGTTGCAGATGCCGAGCACGAGGCCGCCCGCCTCGGCGAACTCCCGCACGGCGGCCGTCGCGGGCGAGAAGCGCGCGATCGCGCCGCAGCGGAGGTAGTCGCCGTAGGAGAACCCGCCGGGGAGCACGACGGCGTCGAGCGCCGGCAGCTCGCGCTGGTCGTGCCAGACGGGGATCGCCTCGGCGTCGAGTGCCGCGAGCGCCCAGAGCGCGTCGTGGTCGTCGTTCGACCCGGGGTACGAGACGACGCCGATCCGCGGCTGGGGAACGGCCACTAGTCAGCGACCTCGATCTCGTATGACTCGATCAGCGGGTTCGCGAGCAGCCGCTCGCACATCTGCTCGACCTGCGCCTTCGCCGCCGCCGCGTCGGCCGCGTCGACCTCGAGGTCGATCACCTTGCCGACGCGCGCGCCCGACACCGTGAACCCGAGGTGCTCGAGCGCCGTCTCGACGGCCTCGCCCTGCGGGTCGAGGATCCCCGGCTTCGGCCGGACGAGGACGGTCGCCCTCACCCGAGCACCACCGACGGGTCGTCGCGGTAGGACTGGAACGGGATCGTCGTCAGCCGCTCGAACGCCTCGACGTACTTCTTGTGGGTGGCGTGGACGACGGCCTCCGGCAGCTCCGGGCCGGGAGGCGTCTTGTCCCAGCCGGTGGTCTCGCAGTAGTCGCGGACGTATTGCTTGTCGTAGCTGTCCTGGGCGCGGCCGGGCTCGTACGCGTCGGCCGGCCAGAAGCGGGACGAGTCGGGCGTGAGCGCCTCGTCGCCGAGGACGACGTTCCCGTCCCGGTCGAGCCCCAGCTCGAACTTCGTGTCGGCGATGACGATCCCGGCCGCGAGCGCGTGCTCCGCCGCCGTCGTGTACAGCTCGATCGAGATCGCCTCGACCTCGCGCAGCCGCTCCTCGCCGACGAGCTCCGCCGCCTGCTCGCGCGTGATGTTCTCGTCGTGGCCCGTCTGCGCCTTCGTCGCCGGCGTGAAGATCGGCGCCGGCAGGCGGTCGGACTCGCGCAGCCCGTCGGGCAGCCGGTGCCCGCAGACCTCGCCGCTCGCCTGATAGTCCTTCCAGCCCGAGCCGGCGAGGAAGCCGCGCACGACGCATTCGATCGGGAGCATGTCGAGCTTCCGGCACTCCATCGAGCGCCCGTCCTCGCGGATGGCGAGCATGTGGTTCGGCACGATCGGCGAGAGCAGCGTGAACCAGAAGCCGGAGAGGCCCGTGAGGACGCGGCCCTTGTCGGGGATCTCGGTCGGGAGGACGACGTCGAAGGTCGAGATCCGGTCGCTCGCGACGAGCAGCAGCCGCTCGTCGTCGAGGGCGTAGATCTCGCGCACCTTCCCGGACGCGACGTGCGTGGCGGCGTCAGGCATGAACGGGTTCCTCCTGGTCGGCGAGGGCGTGCAGTCGGGCGAAGACCGTGTCGACGTGGCGGGTGTACGCGCCGAGATCGAAGACGGCGTCGAGGTCGACGCGGCCGGCGATCTCGTCGTCGTCGCGCACGAGCTCGCGGAAGTCGAGCTCCTCGTCCCAGGCACGCATCGCGTTGCGCTGGACGAGCCGGTACGCGTCGTCGCGCGCGAGCCCGGATTCGACGAGGGCGAGCAGGACGCGCTGGCTGTAGAACAGGGAGTGGCTCGCCTCGAGGTTGCGGCGCATCCGCTCGGTGCGCACGACGAGGCCGTCCGCGAGCCACGTGAAGCGGTCGAGCATGTAGTCGAGCGCGAGGAACGCGTCGGGGATCACGACGCGCTCGGCGGACGAGTGGGAGATGTCGCGCTCGTGCCAGAGGGCGACGTTCTCGAGCCCGACGAGCGCGGCGCCGCGGACGACGCGCGCGAGCCCGCAGATCCGCTCGGCGACGACCGGGTTCCGCTTGTGCGGCATCGCCGACGAGCCCTTCTGGCCACGGCCGAACGGCTCCTGCACCTCTGCCACCTCCGTCCGCGCGAGGTGGCGGATCTCGAGCGAGAACGTCTCGAGCGACGAGGCGAGCACGGCGAGCGCGGCGAGCAGCTCGGCGTGCCGGTCGCGCTGGAGGATCTGCGTCGAGGTCGGCGCCGGCTCGAGCCCGAGCCGCTCGCACGCGATCCGCTCGAGCTCCGGGTCGGTCGCCGCGTACGTGCCGACGGCGCCGGAGAGCTTGCCGACGCGAATCTCCTCGAGCGCGCGGGCGACGCGGCGCCGTCCGCGGTCGAGCTCGAACGCCCAGCCCGCGAGCTTCAACCCGAACGTCGTCGGCTCCGCGTGGACGCCGTGCGTCCGGCCCATCTGCAGCGTCGTCCGGTGCTCGTCTGCGCGCGCGACCACGGCGGCGAAGGCCCTGTCGACCCCGTCGAGGATGAGCCGGCCGGCGGCCTGGATCTGGAGCGACAGCGCCGTGTCGACGACGTCGGACGACGTGAGCCCGTAGTGGAACCAGCGGCCTTCCGCGCCGAGTCCTTCGGCGACGGCGTCGACGAAGGCGGCGGTGTCGTGGTGGAGCGTCGCCTCGAGCTCGGCGACCCGCTCCGGCGCCGGCGCCTTCGCGTTCTCCCGGATCGCGCGCGCCGCGTCGGCGGGGACGACGCCGAGCTCGGCCCACGCCGCCGTCGCCGCGAGCTCGACCTCGAGCCAGGCAGCGAGCTTGCCCTCGTCCGACCAGATGCTGGCCATCGCCGGACGGGAGTAGCGGGCGATCACTCAGGTCAGTCTAGAGCCGACGCAGGTCGGCGAGACCGGGTGCGCCGCCTCCGCCCCGGCCGCGACGAAGTTCCCGCCTTCCGTCACGAAACCGGCACACATGCGCGACACCTCCGCCCCTACCCTTCACCCCGCCCAAGAGGGTGGGGGGTGGGTGGCGGGCCGGCGGGCTGCGGTGCTCAGCTCGCGAGGATCCGCGCGGCGAGCACGGCGGCGTTCCTCGCGTTGTCGACGCCGACGGTCGCCACCGGCACCCCGGGCGGCATCTGGGCGATCGCGAGCAGCGCGTCGAGGCCGTCGAGGACGCTGAGGCTCGAGCGGAGCGGCACGCCGATCACCGGCAGGTCGGTGTGCGCGGCGACGACGCCGGGCAGCGCCGCCGACAGGCCGGCGCCGCAGATCAGCACCCGCAGTCCGCGCTCGCGCGCCGTGCGCGCGTACTCGGCGACCGCGCCCGGCGTGCGGTGCGCGGACCGCACCTCGAACTCGTAGCCGACGCCGCGCGCGTCGAGTTCGTCGAGCGCCGCCTGCATCCGCTCGCGGTCGGACTCCGAGCCGACGAGGATCCCGACGAGCGACTCAGGCACGGACGAGGGAGGCGATGTCGCGGCGGTAGCGCATGCCGTCGAAGGCTATGCGACCCGCGGCCTCGTATGCGCGGTCACGCGCTTCGGTGAGCGAGTCGCCGAGTGCGGTGACGTTCAGCACTCGGCCCCCGTTCGTGACGAGCCGGCTCCCGTGCCGTGCCGTTCCGGCGTGGAAGACGAGCGCGCCCGCCGCTTCCGCGGCCTCGACGCCCTCGATCGGCGTGCCCGCGTCTCCCCGCTCCGGATAGTCGCGCGACGCGAGCACGATCGTCACCGCCGCCTGGTCCGATGCGGGAAGGTCGACGCCGCGGAGGTCGCCGTGCGCGGCGGCTGTGAGCGCGCCGAGCAGGTCGCCTTCGAGCCGCGGCAGCACCGACTGCGTCTCCGGATCGCCGAAGCGGCAGTTGAACTCGAGCACGCGCGGCCCGTCGGCGGTGAGCATGAACCCGCCGTAGAGGACGCCGACGAACGGCGCGCCGCGCTGGGCCAGCTCCGCGAGAACGGGGACGTGGACCGTCTCGACGAGCTCCGCGACCTCCGCCTCGGACAGCCGCGGCACCGGCGAGTACGCGCCCATGCCGCCGGTGTTCGCACCCTCGTCGCCGTCGCCGACCCGCTTGTAGTCCTGCGCCGCCGGGAGCGGGAGCGCTCGGCGGCCGTCGGCGAGGGCGAACACGGAAACCTCCTCTCCCTCGAGCGCCTCCTCGACGTGGAACGGCTGGCCGAGCGCCTCGGCGGCGCGCAGCCCCGCGTCGAGCTCCGCCTGCGTGCGGCAGACCCAGACGCCCTTGCCGGCGGCGAGCCCGTCCGCCTTCACGACGCACGGCGGCCGCGCGACCGCCAGCGTCCGCGCCGTCGGGACGCCGGCGCTCTCCATCACGTCCTTCGCGAACGCCTTCGACCCCTCGATCCGCGCGGCAGCGGCGCCGGGGCCGAACACCGCGATGTTGCGGCGGCGCAGCCCGTCGGCGACGCCCGCGACGAGCGGCGCCTCCGGCCCCACGACGACGAGGTCGACGCCGAGCTCGGCCGCCAGCGGCAGGAGCGACGCCGGATCGTCCGCGCGCACCGGATGGCAGCTTGCGAGCGCGGCGATTCCCGGGTTCCCCGGCGCGGCGTGCAGCTCGGTCACCCCGCCGCCACGCGCGAGCGCCCACGCGAGCGCGTGCTCGCGACCGCCCGAGCCGACGAGGAGCACCTTCACCGCGGCGATCGTATTCGAGCCGTCCGCTGGACGTAGGCTTCGGCCCGTGGAGGCTCCGCCGTACTCGGCCGTTGCGGTCGACGTCGTCCGGCTCCCCGGCCGGCGGGCCGAGCGCGACCGGGTCGCCGTCGAGGAGCCGCTCGAGATCCGGATCGGCGGCCGTCCCGTCGCGGTGACGATGCGGACGCCGGGACACGACGAGGAGCTCGCGCTCGGCTTCTGCCTGTCGGAGGGACTGCGGCCCGTGTCGGCGCGGCTGCCGGACGACCTCGCCGCGAACACCGTCGACGTCGAGGCGCCGGGCTTCGACCCCGCGCGGCTGCAGCGCAGCTTCTACACCTCGTCCTCGTGCGGCGTCTGCGGCAAGGGCGCGCTCGAGGCGGTCGAGGTCGAGGCGCCGCGCGTCGAGTCGGACCTGCGGGTGCCGCTCGCGCTCCTCGCCGCGCTCCCGGGGCGGGTCGGCGAGGCGCAGGCCGCGTTCGCCGCGACCGGGGGGATCCACGCGACCGGGCTCTTCTCCGCCGAGGGCGACGCGCTGTGCGTCCGCGAGGACGTCGGCAGGCACAACGCGATGGACAAGGTCGTCGGCTGGGCGTTCGGTGCAGGGCTCCTGCCGCTCGCGCGCTCGATCCTCTGCGTCAGCGGCCGCCTCTCGTTCGAGCTCGTGCAGAAGGCGGCGGTCGCCGGCTGCCCCGTGCTCGTCGCGGTCGGCGCGCCGTCGAGCCTCGCCGTCGAGCTGGCGGCCGACCGGGGGATCACGCTCTGCGGCTTCGTCCGGGGCGGCTCCGCGAACGTCTACACCGAGGCGTGGCGGATCGTCGGCTGACCACCGGCGTGCTGCTCGTCGGCGGCGCGAGCGCGCGCTTCGGCTCGCCGAAGGCGCTCGCGCGGCTCGGCGGGGAGACGCTGGCGGAGCGGGCATGGCGGGTGCTCGGCGAGGCCTGCGACGAGCGGTTCGCCGTCGGCAAGGCGGCAGACGCGCTCGGGCTGCCGTTCCCGGTGCTCGACGACGCGATCGACGTGCGGGCGCCGATCGCCGGCGTCGTCGCCGGGCTCCGCGCGGCGGCGCATGACGTCGTGGTCGTCTTGCCCGTCGACGCGCCGTGCGTCACGGCCGAGCTGCTGCGCGCGCTCGCCGCGGCCTGCCTCGACGCGGCGCTCACCGACAACGGCCCGCTCCCGGGCGCCTACCGGCGCACGGCCCTCCCGGCGCTGGAGACGGCGCTCGCCGGCGGCCGGCTGAAGCTCCGCGACGCGCTCGCCACGCTCGACACCGCGATCGTTCAGGCCGACCCGATGCTCCTCGCCAACCTGAACACGCCGGAAGACCTCAGCGCCCTCCAAGACACGTCACACTGAGCCACGTCCCGGTGCCTGGCACCGAGCCGTGTCGCTTCGAGCCGGTGTCCGTCCAGGGCGGTACTCGCGATTGGCCCGGTGACGCGCGCTCAGAGCTTGCACTGTCCATTGGAGTCACGCCCCGGTGCCTGGCACCTGGACGTGGCCGTTCGGCCGGGCCAGGTCAGCGGGTGACGGCCTCGAGCCCGTGCGGCGTGAGCACGCGCTCGCGGTCGGCACCGGTGCCGATCAGCGTCACCTCGACGTCGAGCTCGCGCTCGACAAACTCCACGTAGCGGCGCGCCGCCTCCGGGAGGTCGTCGACCGACGCGCACGCGTCGAGCGGCTCCTCCCAGCCCGGCAGCGTCTCGTAGACCGGCCGCGCCGCGTGGAAGTCGCTCTGATGCGCGGGGAAGTCCTCCGTCTCGGCGCCGTCCGGCAGCCGGTAGCGCGTGCACACCGGCAGCTCCGCGAAGTGCGAGAGGACGTCGAGCTTCGTCAGCGCGAGCCGGTCGATGCCGTTGACGCGCACCGCGAACCGCAGCGCGACGAGATCGAGCCACCCGCAGCGCCGGTTGCGCCCGGTGACCGTCCCGTACTCGTGGCCGATCTCGCGCACCCTGTCGTGGTCAGGCCCCTCGATCTCCGTCGGGAACGGCCCTTCGCCGACGCGGGTGACGTACGCCTTCGCGACGCCCAGCACCCGGTCGATGCGGTTCGGGCCGATGCCGACGCCGGTGGCCGCGTTCGCGGCGACGGTGTTCGACGACGTCACGAACGGATACGTCCCGTGGTCGAGGTCGAGCAGCGTTCCCTGCGCGCCCTCGAGCAGCACCGCCCGACCGTCCTTCAGCGCACGGTCGACGAGCAAGGACGTGTCGGCGACGAACGGGCGGATTCGCTGCGCGCACTCTTCGAGCCCGGCGGCGAGCTCCTCGAGCTCGAGCGGCGGCTCGCCGTAGACGCGCTCGAGCCAGAGGTTCTTTTCGGCGAGGGCGACCTCGATCTTCTGCCGGAGGATCTTCGGGTCGAGCAGGTCCTGGACGCGGATGCCGATGCGCAGCGCCTTGTCCGCGTAGCACGGGCCGATCCCTCGCCGCGTCGTCCCGATCTGGAGCCTGCCGAGCCGGCGCTCGCTCGCCTGGTCGATGGCGACGTGCCACGGCATGATCAGGTGCGCGTCGCCGGAGAGGAGCACGACGCCGGCGATCGCGTAGCCGCGCGCCTCGAGGTCGTCCACCTCGTCGAGGAAGACCTTCGGGTCGACGACGCAGCCGGCGCCGATCACCGAGGTCTTGCCCTGGAGGACGCCCGTCGGGATCTGCCGGATCTTGAACGTCTCCTCGCCGAGCACGATCGTGTGCCCGGCGTTCGGGCCTCCCTGGTAGCGGCAGACGAGATCGGAGTGCTGCGCCAGCAGGTCGACGATCTTCCCCTTCCCCTCGTCTCCCCACTGCGCCCCGACGATGACGGTCGCAGGCACGAGCGAAAGTCTAGAGCGGCGCCGGGAGCAGGGGGAGGCTCCCGGCGCCGCGGGGGGAGAGCTCGGTTACGGGGTCAGGCGGCGGCGGTGGACGCTCCGGTGGTCGAGGACGTGGTCGCGCGCTCCACCCGGACGGGATGGCCGCGCCGGCAGAGGAACGTGCCGTGGTCGAGATCGAGATCCAGCCGGCCCGCGAAGGTCGAGGCCGACCAGCCTGCCGCGGCGTCGAGCTCGAGGCAGGCATCGCAGACGACGGTGAACGCCGTGGCCCGCGGTGCGATCGTCACGACCTGGTCTCCGATCATCGTGCGGTCCTCCTTGCTTCCTTCCCTCCTCAGCTCAGGCGGCAGCAAGGTCCGCGAATTTCGCGTACCGCTTGAGGAACGACAGCTTCACCGAGTCGGTCGGCCCGTTCCGGTGCTTCGCCACGATCACCTCGGCGAGGCCCTGCTGGTCCGACTCCTCGTTGTAGTACTCGTCGCGGTAGACGAACATGACGACGTCCGCGTCCTGCTCGATCGACCCGGACTCGCGCAGGTCGGAGAGGAGCGGCCGCTTGTCGGTGCGCTGCTCGACCGCGCGGGACAGCTGCGAGAGCGCGACGATCGGCACGTCGAGGTCGCGTGCGAGCATCTTCAGCGAGCGCGAGATCTGCGACACCTCCTGCACGCGGTTCTCGACGCTTCCACCCGACGTCATCAGCTGCAGGTAGTCGACGACGATGAGGCCGAGATCCGGATGCCGCGACTTCAGCCGGCGCGACTTCGACCGGATCTCCATCAGGTTGATCGTCCCGCTGTCGTCGACGTAGATCGGCGCCTTCGCGAGCTTGTCGCACGCCGCCGTGAGGCGCGGCCAGTCGTCCGGGGCGAGCTTCCCGGTGCGGAGCCGCTGCGACTCGACCTTCCCCTCGCTGCACATCAGGCGCTGCGTCACCTCGGCCTTCGACATCTCGAGCGTGAACAGGCCGATGGGGACGCCCTTGCGGACGCCGAGGTTCGCCGCCATGCAGAGCGCGAGCGCCGACTTCCCCATCGACGGGCGCGCCGCGACGATGACGAGGTTCCCCGGCTGGAACCCGGACGTGATGCGGTCGAGCTCGCGGAAGCCGGACGGCGTGCCGGTGACCTCGACGCCCGACTCGTACAGCGCCGTGATCCGCTCGAAGCTCTCCTTCAGGAGCGACTCGATGTCGGCGAAGTCCGACGTCACCCGGTTCTGCGAGAGCTCGAACACGAGCTGCTCGGCCTGGTCGACGAGGTCGGCGGTCTCGCCGGGGCGGTCCCAACCGAGCCGCGAGATCTCGCCGCCGACGCGGACGAGCCCGCGCAGCGTCGCCATCTCGTGGACGATCCGCGCGTAGTGGCCGACGTTCGCCGACGCGGGAACGAGCGCCGCCAGCTCGTGGATGCGGACGCGGCCGCCGACCTCCTCGAGCTCGCCCCGCTCGTGCAGCTCGTCGGCGAGCGTGATCGCGTCGACCGGCTCGCTTCGCTGCTCGAGCGCGAGCGCCGCCCGGTAGATCTTCGCGTGCGACTCGCGGTAGAAGTCGCCGGCGTCGAGGATCTCGCTCGCGGCCCCGATCGCGCCGGGCGACAGCATCATCGCGCCGAGGACGGACTCCTCCGCCTCGAGGTTCTGCGGCGGCACGGGAGCGCCCGACACGGGCGCCGGGACGACGGAGGCCAGCTGTGCCATCGGCGACGATTCCAGCAGGTCGCGTGCGGCGCTGCCACCTGTCGAGCGATCCGTTGTGAACATGTCTTTTCCAGCCATTTGCAGGGGAAACGTCCATGATCGCAGGGGGTGCGGACGGAGAGGCTGTGGACAGTTCGGCCGCTCTCAGCGGGAACTTCGTGCGTGGATCCACAGCGCGTGGAAACGCTGTGGATCCGGCGGTGGAAAGTGCGGTCCGGCGCTAGCGACCGGCGTCGCGGAGCGCCGCCTCGGCGTCCGCGCGCCACTCGGGCTCGGGCTCGGCGGCTGGCTCGTCCTCGCCCCCGACCTGCGCCTCGTCGACCTCGACGAGCTCGTAGTCGACGGCAGGCCCCGCCGCCTCGGCCGCGGCGGCCTGCTGCTCCGCCTGCTCGGAGGCCGCCATCGCCTCGAGCTCCTCGTCGGAGGGCAGCTCGCCGCCCTCGGGGACGACGAGCGTCTTCACCTCGACGCGGACGTCCTGGAAGACGTCGATCGGGACGTCATAGCGCCCGATCCGCTTGATGTTGTCGATGCCGATCTTGCGGCGGTCGATGCGGATCTTGCGCGTCCGCCACAGCTCGTCGGCGATGTCGGTCGGCGTCACCGAGCCGAACAGCGAGCCGGTCGGGCCGGCCTTCACGTCGAACCGGAGCACCGTCTTCGAGAGCGTCTCCGCGATCGACTGCGCCTGCTCGGCCGTCTTCGCCTCGTGCTGCGCACGCTGCGACTCGCGCTTCCGCAGCTCCGCCACCCGCGCCGCCGTCGCCTCCTCGGCCAGGTGCCGCGGGAAGAGGAAGTTGCGGGCGTAGCCGCGCGCGACCGAGACGACGTCGCCGCGGAGGCCCACCTTCTCGACGTCCTTCAGCAGGATGACGTCCATCGCTAGCGCTCCCGGTCCCCGCGGTCGCCGCGGTCGCCGCGGTCGCGCCTGCCGCCGCCGCGCTCCTCGACGCCCTCGGCGACGTAGGGCAGCAGCGCCATCTCGCGCGCCCGCTTCACCGCCTGGGCGACCTGCACCTGGTGCCGCCGGCACGCGCCGGTGATCCGCCGGCTGCGGATCTTCCCCTTCTCGGAGACGTATCGCCGCAGCTGGTTGACGTTCTTGTAGTCGATCTCGGTGATCTTGTCCTTGCAGAAGAAGCAGTTGCGGCGCTTGACCTGGCCCGCGGGCCCGCCGGGACGCTTCCGCTGCTGTGTTCTCTCTCTCGGCACCTGTGCTCCTAGAACGGGATGTCGTCGTCGGCGGACGCCGGGAAGTCGGCGGTCTCCGCCGCCGCGCCGGCCGGCACGAACTGGTTGCCGCCGCCGGCCTCGCCGGCGTCGCGGCCGCCGAGGAACTGGACGCTCTCGGCGACGATCTCGACGGCCTCGCGCTTGCTGCCGTCCTGGGCCTGCCACTCGCGCCAGTCGAGCCGGCCGTCGATGCCGACCGGGCGGCCCTTCGACAGGTACTGCGCGCAGCTCTCGGCCTGGTTGCCGAAGACGGAGACGCTGAAGTAGTTGGGCTTG
>DATKNT010000063.1:0-9244 GCA_035541175.1 Gaiellaceae bacterium | reverse complement strand
AGCTCGCGAAGCTGCGCGTCGCTCGCTGACGAAGGGGAACTGTGCTGATTCGCTCTCGATGCTCTGGGCGATCCGGCTGCCCGACGCGCGACGCTCGCAGCGGCGAAAGCGTCGCCGTAACGGGAGCGCAGCAACGTTACGGCGACGCGAACCAGCCGGCGGGATGGCCGCAGGCCACCACGTCGGCGACAGGGCAGGCGCCCCGAACCGGACGCCGCCGAGTCGAAACAGCACGGAGCGCGCGAGAGACCGCGCTCTCTCGCGCGCGCAGTTCCCTCTCCCATCGAGCGAAGCGTCAGCTTCGCGAGATCTTGACGGCAGTGCCGTACGCGCAGATCTCCGTCCACACGCCGCCCATCTCGGAGGTGTCGAACCGCATGGCGATGACCGCGTTCGCGCCCTTCGCCTCCGCCTCCGCGATCATCCGGTCCATCACCTCCTGGCGGCTCGCGGCGAGCGCCTTCGTCATGCCCTTCAGCTCGCCGCCGAGCATCGACTTGAAGCTGGCGCCGAATTGCGAGCCGATGTTGCGGGAGCGCACCGTCAGCCCCATCACCTCGCCGTAGACCTCGTCGATCTCGTACCCCGGAACGTCGTTCATCGTCGTGACGATCACCGCTCTGCCTCCCGGTTGAGAACGTCCCATGCCTGCCGCACATCATCCTCCGTCGTCCGGGCGTTGCCGACGGCGAGCCGCAGGACGTAGCGGCCGTGCAGTCGCGTGTGCGACAGGAACATCTCGCCGCTCGCGTTCGCCCGCTCGAGGATCCGCTCGTTGTCCTCGTCGCTCCCCTTCCGCCGGAAGACGACGAGCGAGAACCGCTGCGGCGCGCACAGCTCCCAGTCCGGGTCGGCCTCCACCCATGAGGCAAAGAGGCCCGCGAGCCGCATGTGCTCGCGCTGGATCGCGCGCAGGCCCTCGGCGCCGTAGCAGCGCAGCACCGCCCACAGCTTCAGCGAACGGAAGCGGCGGCCGAGCGCCGGTCCGTAGTCGGCGAGCGAGTCCACGTCGTCGCTCGTCCGCAGGAACTCCGGCACGAGCGAGAACGTCGAGCGGAAGTCGGCGGGACGCGAGGTCCAGAGCAGCGAGCAGTCGACGGGGACGAGCAGCCACTTGTGCGGGTTGACGACGAGCGAGTCGGCGAGCTCGATTCCGTCCGCCGACCAGCGCTCCTCCTCGCAGATCCACGACGAGCCGGCGTACGCGGCGTCGACGTGGAGCCACGCGCCGGCGTCGTGCGCGCGCTGCGCGAGCTCGCGCACCGGATCGACGGAGGCGAACGACGTCGTCCCGACCGTGGCGATCACGCCGGCGGCGTCGTCGAGCTCGAGCCCGTCGAGGCTCATGCGCAGGTCCGCGTCGGCGGGCTGCTTGCGGAGCTCCATCCCGAGCATGCGCGCCGCCTTGTCCGCCGCCGAGTGCGCGTGCTCGGAGCAGACGATCACGTTGCGGCCGGTGACGTGCTTCGCGACCATCATCGCCGCGAGCGTCGACGTCGACGCCGTGTCCTCGATGTGCCCGTGCCAGCCGTCCGGGAGCCCCAGCAGCCGGCGCACCCAGTCCACCGTCCGCAGCTCGAGCTCCGTCGACGCCGGCGACGCGCGCCAGAGGATCGCCACCTGGTTCATCGCCGCGCAGAGCAGCTCGGCGAGGACGCCGGGATCGGACCCGGTGACGGCGAAGTACGCGAAGAAGCGAGGGTGCTGCCAGTTCGTCAGCGCGGGGACGATCAGCTCGTCGAGGTCGCGGAGCACGTTCGAGAACGGCTCGCCCTGCTCCGGCGCCGACGCGGGCAACCTCGCCGACAGCTCGCCGGGCGCGACCTGCGCGAGCACCGGCAGCTCGTCGACCCGCTCGAGGTAGCGGGCCGCCCAGTCGACGGCGGCATAGCCGTCTTCCCGAAAGTCGGCCCCGCTCCCGGCGCCGGCAGAGCCGGCGCCTCCGCTCCTGGGCGGCTCCGTCGAGCCTACGCCGCTCACGGGCGCTTCCGCCGCAGCTTCTCCACCTGCGCCCACGTCCGCGTGTTGACGACGTCGTCCCTCGTCAGCCAGCCGCGCCGCGCCTGCGCGACCGCGAGCTCGACGTAGCCCTGCGCCCGCACCTGGTGCGCGTCGGAGGAGACGACGAGCTTGACGCCGGCGTCCTTCGCCGCGCGCGCGTGGACGTCGGAGAGGTCGAGGCGGTCCGGCTGGCCGTTGATCTCGAGGAACACGCCCGTCTCGAGCGCCTTCTCCAGCACGCGCGCGACGTCGACGTCGCGCGGCCCGCGCGTGCCGATCCGGCGGCCGGTGAGGTGGCCGATGCAGTCGACGTACGGGTTCTCCATCGCGGCGAGCACGCGCTCGGTCGGCCGCGTCTCCTGCGCCTGGTGGACGGAGGCGACGACCCAGTCGAGCAGCTTCAGGTCCTCCTCGGCGACGTCGACCTCGCCGCTCGTGCGGATGTTCGCCTCGACGCCGGCGAGGATCCTCAGCTTCGGATGGCGGGCGCGCATCGCCTCGATCTCCTCGAGCTGCGCGTACAGGCGTCCGTCGCGGAGGTAGTGGGAGTGATCGGTGATCGCGTAGTAGGAGTAGCCGCGCGCGACCGCCGACTCGACCATCTCCTCGAGCGTGCTCTTGCCGTCGGCCGACCAGTGCGTGTGCGTGTGCAGGTCGCCGCGCACCTGCGACGGCTCGACGAGCGCCGGCAGCTCGCCCCGCCGCGCCGCCTCGAGCTCGCCGTTGTCCTCGCGCAGCTCCGGCGGGATCGGCTGGTAGCCGAGAAACGCGTAGAGCGCGGCCTCGTCCTCGGTCCTGAAGACCTCGCCCGTCTCGACGGTCGTGACGCCGTACTCGGAGATCGACAGCCCGCGCCGCACCGCCTCCTCGCGCATCGCGACGTTGTGCTCCTTCGAGCCGGTGAAGTGCTGGAGGAGGTTCCCGTACGACTCCGGCGGGACGACGCGGAGGTCGAACCGGAGCCCGTCCGTCGAGACGACCGTCGCCTTCGTGTCTCCGTGCGCCGCGACCTCGAGCACCCACGGCAGCTCGGTGAAGTAGGCGGTGAGCGCCGCCGGATCGGTCGCGGTCGCGATCACGTCGAGGTCGCGGAAGGTCTCCTTGCGGCGGCGCACCGAGCCGGCCTCGGACACGTGCACCGCCGCCGGGTGCGCCCGCAGCGCCGCGACCGCCTGCTGCACGGCCGGCAGCCCGATCCCGAGCAGGCGCCGCCCCGTGTCCGGGTTCTCCGCCTGGAACGCGAGCGCCTTGAGGATCTTCTCCTCGGACTTCGCGCCGAGCCCGGTGAGCGTGCGCAGGCGCTCCTGCTCGGCCGCCGCCTTCAGGTCGGCGAGCGTCGTCACGCCGAGCTCCCTCCAGATCCGCGCGGCCGTCTTCGGGCCGAGGCCCGGGAGGTGCATGAAGTCGACGACCTCCGGCGGCACGCCGGCCCGCTTCTTCGCGAGCGCCTCGATCTCGCCCGTCTCGACGATCTGGACGATCTTCTCCTCGATCGTCTTGCCGATCCCCGGCAGCTCCTTCGCCTTGCCCTCGAGCGCGAGCTGCGCGACCGAGCCGGAGGTCTCGCGCATCCGCGTGGCCGCGCGCCGGTACGCGAGCACGCGGAACGACTCCGCACCCTCCAGCTCCATGAGGTCGGCGAGGAGGTCGAACTGATCCGCGACGTCGGCGTTGCGGGGCAGAGTCGGCATCGGCTCGATCATACGGGCCCCATGTAGCTGCGCTTAAGCCGCCGTTAAGGGTCCGTGCAGGAGCTGCCGTTCGGCCTCCGAGCGGAGTAGAACGAGGGCGTGCGCCGCGTGCTGCTCACGATCGCGGTCGCGTGCGCCGTCGCTGCCGGCGCGACCACGGCAGGCTGGGGACTTCAGGCGGCGATCCTGCCGCCGCCCGCGCAGAGCGCACGCGTCGCGGCGAACGCGGTCTCCTGGCTCCTCCGCTCAGGGCTCGTCGAAAGCGCGTACCGGATCGGGAGCGGCCCCGTGGTCCACGGCGACTGTCTGCAGGGCTGGCCGTCCGCGAGGCCGCGCCGGAGCTCGAGCCAGGCGGCGATTCTCGTGCTCGATACCGGCGGGACGCTCGTGTACCTGCGTCCGGGTCTGCGCGTCTTCGGCGCGGGAGGAGACGAGCCGTCGCCGCTGCCCCTCGTCCAGCTCGAGCTCGGCGGCTGCGTCAACGTCGTGGCGCCGAGAATCGCGCAGGTCATCCAGACGACGCACGTCCGCGTCGAGCGGTCGTTCGCGGCCGGACACCCGGCTCTCGCGATCCTCGTGCCGACGCGGCTGACGCGCCTGACCGTGTACGTGACGCCGCGAACGTTCAAGCCGTTCGCGATCGGCGTCGGCTCGCCGCGGTACAGCGGGCTGAGCCGGATCTGGCTGATCCGCGCCGCTGCCTCACACCCGGCGCGGTCCCGGGAGATGGTCGCGGAGTGACCGGGCACGCCGCGACGCTCGCGGAGCTTCCGCAGCCCGATCCGGAGGCGGCGTCCGGAGCGGTCGCCCGCCTGCGCGGGCATGCATGGCTCGTCGGCTGGTGGGCCGCCGGCCGTGCCGTCGTCCTCCTCGCCGCGCTCGCGGTGCACCTCTTCGGGCCACGGGGGTACCTCGACACACAGGTGCGCGGAAGCGCATTCGGGCTGCTCGACTCCTGGGACGCGAGCTGGTACCGGATGATCGCCCGCTCCGGCTACCTGCTCGTACCCGGACGCCAGAGCGACCCGGCGTTCTTCCCGCTCTTCCCGCTGCTCCTCCGCATCGTGCATCGGCTAGGGCTGGGATACGGACCGTCGGGCATCCTCATCTCGAACGTCGCGCTCCTCGTCGCGCTCGTCGTGCTCTACGCCCTGACGCGCGAGCTGCTCGGCGAGACGATCGCGCGGCGCGCGACGGTCTACGCGGCAATCTTCCCGCTCGGCTACGTGTTCTCGATGACGTACCCGGAGAGCCTCGTGCTGGCGCTGATCGCCGCCGCCGGGATCGCCGCGCTGCGCGGCCGCTGGGTGCTCGCCGCCGCGTGTGCGGGCGGCGCGGCGCTCGCGCGACCCGAGGGCATCTTCGTCGCCCTTCCGCTCGCAGCGATCGCGTGGCAGCAGCGGCGAACCCTGACTCCGGCCGGCCGTGGGCTCGCGGTCGGCGCGGTCGCCGCTCCCGCGGCCGCTCTCGCGTCGTTCCCGCTCTACCTCAACCGCGTTCTCGACGACCCGCTCGCATGGAGCCACGCCGAGCATGCATGGGGACGGCATTTCACCCCGCTCGGGATCGTCGACGCCTTCGAGCAGCTGCCCGCGCAGGTCGCGAAGAACGGCTGGGTCGTCCGCGACGTCGTCTTCCTGTTCGTCTACCTCGTCCTCCTCGTCTTCGCGCGCCGCGCCGGTGCGCCGTGGCCGTGGCTCGCAGCCGCGCTGGCGGTGGTCGTCCTTCCGGCGTTCAGTGTCTCGTTCATGTCGATCGGGCGATTCGGGCTGCTCGCACCACCGGTTTTCTGGGGCCTGGCCGAGGCCGGTCGGGATCGCCGGGCGGACCGTGCGATCCGCGCTGTCTCGCTCGCACTGCTCGCCGCCGCAACCGTCACCGTCCCCTTCGTCTTCCCGTAGCCTGAGGCCTCGTGCCCGCGGTGACGATCTGCCTGCCGACGTTCAACGAGCGCGACAACGTCGAGCGGATGCTGCGCGCGCTCGTCCCGCTCGGCGTCGACGTGCTCGTGATCGACGACAACTCGCCCGACGGGACCGGCGAGATCGCGGATCGCGTCGCGGCGGAGCTCGACGGCGTGTCGGTGCTGCACCGCGCGCGGAAGGAGGGGCTCGGCCCGGCGTACATCGAGGGATTCCGCCGCGCGCTCGCGGACGGAGCCGAGTACGTGATCTCGATGGACTGCGACTTCTCGCACGACCCCGCGGACGTGCCGCGGCTGATCGCGAGCGCCGGGCAGGGGGCCGACATCGTGATCGGCTCCCGCTACGTGCCCGGCGGGGGCACCCGGAACTGGGGGCTGGGCCGGCGGATCGTCTCGGCAGGCGGCTCCTTCTACGCGCGGACGATCCTCGGGCTGCGGATCCGCGACATGACGGGCGGGTTCCGCTGCTTCCGGCGGGAGGTGCTCGAGACCGTCGACCTCGACGCGATCAAGACGAAGGGCTACGCGTTCCAGATCGAGCTGACGTACCGCGCGCTGCGAGAGGGGTTCACGGTCGCGGAGGTGCCGATCGTCTTCACCGACCGCACCGCCGGGCAGTCGAAGATGACGCGCGCGATCTTCCTCGAGGCGGTCCGGAAGGTGCCGGAGCTGCGGCTCGCGGCGTTGACCGGGAAGCTCTGAGCTGCGCAGCGGGCTACGATCGAGCCATGCGCGAGCTCGACCCGGCGTCCTTCGACGCGGCGATCGCGGACGGCCCGGTCGTCGTCGACTTCTGGGCGCCGTGGTGCCGGCCGTGCAAGGCGATCGGGCCGATCCTCGAGGAGCTCGAGGCGGGAGCCGGCGGACGCGTCGCGTTCGCGAAGCTCAACGTCGACGACTTCCCGGAGATCTCGGGGCGGTTCGAGATCCTCTCGATCCCGACGGTGATCCTCTTTGCCGGCGGTGAGGTGCAGCAGCGGGTCGTCGGCGTCCGCCCGCGCGACCACTTCGAGCAGGCGTTCGCGGACTGGCTCTCGCCGCCCGCCTGAGCGTCGCTACTCGCCGATGTGCGAGAGGAGGTCCTCGAGCCCCCAGCGGCCGAACACGTCGTGGTTGATGAAGTCCTGGAACGTCGCGTGCTCGGGCTCGAGGAACTCGACCTCGACGTAGTCCTCGTCGAGCGCGTCGTCATGGCGCACGACGATGCGATAGGGGAGCGTCACGTCCTGAAATGGTCCCAGCCGGAGAGGACGAACGGCTCGCCGTTCAGCGTCAGCGCCACGCCCTCGCCCTCCTCGCAGCGGCCGATGACCGGGAAGCCGAGCGGGTCCGTGGTCGCGGCCAGCAGCTCGTAGTCCTCGCCGAAGGAGAGGTCGTCGATCGTCGCGCCAGCCGCGAGCGGGACGCGGTCGAGCTCGATCGCGAGCCGGCAGCCCGAGCGCTCGGCGATGTGGCCCGCGTCCGGCGCGAGCCCGTCCGAGAGGTCGAGCATCGCCGTCGCGACCGCGGCGAGGCGCTTCCCCTCCGCGAGCCGGAGCGGCGGCCGCGGGAGCCTGCCCGCGCGGAACCCCGCGCCCGCGGCGCCGAGCGGGCCCGTGACGACGAGCAGGTCGCCGGGCCGCGCGCCCGCGCGGCCGGGGACGCGCGCCGACGTCCCGAGCGCCGTCACGCTCAGCAGCACGCGGTCGGCCCGCGTCGTGTCGCCGCCGCGTACCGGCACGCCCGCCTCGTTCAACCCCTCGTACAGCTCGACGACGTCCTCGACGGCCGTCTCCCCCGGCAGGCCGAGCGCCACGATCAGCGCGAGCGGCTCGGCGCCGGACGCGGACAGGTCGCTGACGTTCACGGCCGCCGCGCGGAAGCCGAGCTCCCGCCACGAGAGCAGGTCGAAGCGGAAGTGGACGCCCTCGACGAGAGCGTCCTGCGTGACGACGAGGCCGCCGACGACCGCCGCGTCGTGCTCGATCCCGCGCGCGAGACCGCGCCGCTCGAGCTCCGCGAGCAGCCCGAACTCGCCGAGCTCCTCCAGCGTCACAGCGTCTCGATGCGCGCCCGCGCGTCGAGCGTGTCCGGATCGAGCCCGGCGAGCGCGTCGTACAGCCGCGCGTGGAACGTCCCCGGCCCGCCGGCGCCCTCGGCCGCGTCCTCCGCGGCGACTCCGAACGCGGCGAGCGCCTCGGACGCGGCCTCGAGCGGCTCGTCCGGCTTCGCCGCGAGGAAGCACCCGGTCAGCGCCGACGCGATGCAGCCGGTCCCGGTCACCGCCGCGAGCAGCGGATGCCCGTTCGCCACGGCCAGCACCCGCTCGCCGTCCGACACGTGGTCGACCGGCCCGGTCACCGACGCGACGACGCCGAGCTGCGCCGCGGCGACGCGCGCGAGGTCCGCCGCATCGATCCCGGCCGCCATCGACTCGACCCCGCGCACCTCCGCCTCCGCACCGACGAGCGTCGCCACCTCGCCGGCGTTCCCCCGCAGCACGGTCACGTCGACGTAGTCGAGGAGCCGCCGCGCCGTGTCGGTCCGGTACCGGGTCGCGCCGGCGCCGACCGGGTCGAGGACGACGGGGATCGCCCGCTCGGTCGCCGCCTGGCCCGCGATCAGCATCGAGTCGACCCACGCCGCCGACAGCGTGCCGATGTTGAGCACGAGCGCCGAGGCGAGGCCGACCATCTCCTCGACCTCCTCGGCCGCGTGCGCCATCACCGGCAGCGCGCCGAGCGCGAGCGTCGCGTTCGCCGTCTCGTTCATGACGACGTAGTTCGTGATCTGGTGGACGAGCGGCTTGCGCTCGCGGATCGTGCGGAGCGTGGAGCCAGGCGAGATCAACGATTCACCCCCAGGACGTCGACGGGACCTTCACCCGAGCCGATCCCGACGAGCCCCTGCGCAACCGCGCGCGCAGCCGCCTCGGCCGCGCCGCGCGCCGCGGCCTCGAGGCTCTCGCCGCGCGCGAGCAGCGCCGCGAGCGTCGCCGAGTGCGTGCAGCCGGCGCCGTGCGTCGCCGCGACGTCGTGGCGCTCGACGGGAATCTCGACGTGCCTCGACCCGTCGAACAGATGGTCGACGGCGTCGTCTCCGTGCCCGCCCGTGACGATCGCCGCCGGCGCGCCGAGCTCGACGAGCCGCTCCGCCAGCTCCCGCGGCGGCGCATCGGCGGCCGTCAGCGCGCGCGCCTCCATCAGGTTCGGCGTCACGACCGCGGCGAGCGGGAACAGGCGCCCCACGAGCGCGCCGACCGCATCGTCCTCGAGCAGCTTCGCCCCGGAGCTCGCGACCATCACCGGGTCGACGACGAGGGGCACCGGATGCGCCTCGAGGTACGACGCCACCGTCTCGATCAGCGCCCGCGAGAACAGCATCCCCGTCTTCGCCGCGTCCACGCCGATGTCGCCGAACACCGCGTCGAACTGCTCGACGACGAACGCCGGCGGCAGCTCGTGGATCGCGGTCACGCCGACCGTGTTCTGCG
Organism: Gaiellaceae bacterium; assembly: GCA_035541175.1. Classification (GTDB taxonomy): domain Bacteria; phylum Actinomycetota; class Thermoleophilia; order Gaiellales; family Gaiellaceae; genus Palsa-739. Next base: position 156 of record DATKNT010000063.1, on the reverse strand, counting down.
CCGTCAGCGCGACGAGCACGGACATGCCGTACGCGCCGGCCGCGGCGAACGCCTTCAGGTCCGCCTGGATGCCCGCTCCCCCACCGGAATCGGACGTCGCGATCGTCAGCGCTCGAGGAACCATGCTCTCCCTTCGCCGGCATGACCCGGATCAGG
>DATKNT010000062.1:0-5151 GCA_035541175.1 Gaiellaceae bacterium | reverse complement strand
CTCGAGCTCGACCTTGACGAGGTCGCTCAGCTGCTTGTCGAGCTTCCCGAGCTTCCGCTCGGCGTAGCTCCGGATGGAGTCGCTCACCTCGAGGTTCTTGCCCTTGATGTTGAGCTGCATGCCCGCCTCCTAGATCGGCGTCTTGTCTTGTTGTTGTAACACCAATACGGGGCCGCGGACCGCGCGAGCGAACGTGGCCACGTCGATCCGGCGGGCGCCGGCCGCCCGGAGCGCCGAGGCCCCCGCCGAGACGGTGGCGCCGCTCGTGTAGACGTCGTCGACGAGGAGCACCCGCGCCGGCGGGCGCCCGGTCGCTCGAAAGGCGTGGGCGACGTTCCGGCGCCGCTCGGCGAGCGAGAGCCCCCGCTGCCGACGGGAGCCGCCGTTCCGCTCGAGCAGCGCCGCGCACGGGAGCCGCCAGTGCTCCGCGAGCGCTCGGGCGAGCCGCTCGGCCGGGTGATGCCCGCGCTCGAGCCTCCGCCCCGGATCGGGAGGGACGAACGTCACGGTCACGGCGCCGGGATGCGGGAGCGCCGCGGCGAGGAGCGCGGCCGCCTCGTCGGCGAGGCGCCGGAGCCCGCGCTCCTTCCAGCCGCCGACGATCCGCCGCACCGCCTCGTCGTAGGCGACCGCGGCGCGCGCCGACGCGAACGCGAGCCGCCGGCCCGCGCACTCGCGGCAGCGCGCGACCGGCCATGCCGTCGGCGCGCCGCACCGCGCGCACAGCGGCGGCACGATCCGCGGCAGCCGCTCGAGGCAGCCGCGGCAGAGCTGCGTCCCGCCCGCGCCGCAGACGAGGCAGCGGCGCGGCAGGAGCAGGTCGAGCACGACTCGACGCTAGCGCCGGACCCGTCACGAAAGGCTGGAGACTCCTATGAGGCTGCGAGCGCCTCGGCTTCCTCGAGCAGCACCGTGAACCGGCCGAATGCCGTCCGCCACGTGTCCGGAGCGCGGAGATCGATGCCGAACGGTTCGACCAGCTCGGCCGGCGACGCGGACCCGCCCGCGGCGAGGAGCTCGAGATAGAGCGGAACGAACGACTCCGGATCGTCGCGGTAGCGGCCGTGGAGCAGCAGCGCGAGCAGGTGGGCGAACGAGTACGCGTACGTGTAGAAGCGGACGTGGATGAAGTGCGGGATGTACGACCACCCGAGCCGGTAGCGGTCGGGGAGCGTGACCGCGTCGCCGTAGTACGCCGCGTTCTCGTCGATCCAGATCTCCGACAGCCGCTCCGGCGTCAGCGTCCTGCCCTCGGCGCGGAGCGCGTACGCGCGCTGCTCGAAGCGGGCGAGCACGACCTGGCGGAAGATCGCCGCCATCGCCTGCTCGAGGCGGTCGACGACGAGCGCGAGCCGCGTCTGCGGGTCCGACTCGTGCTCGAGCAGGTAGTCGTCGGCGACGAGCTGCGCGAACGTCGACGGCACCTCGGCGAACGCGAGCCCGCCGTGGTGCGAGCGGAACGTCTGCCGCTCGAGCGCGAGCGCGCCGTGGGTCGCGTGGCCGAACTCGTGCGCGAGCGTGACGACGTCTCGGAAGCGGCCGGTGTAGTTCAGGAGGACGAGCGGCAGGATCTCCTTCGAGACGGTCGTGCAGTACGCGCCGCTCGCCTTGCCGGCGCGCGGGGCGGCGTCGACGTGGCCGGCGTCGAGGCAGGCGCGGAAGATCTCCGCGAGCCGCGGCGAGAACGAGGCGAACGACGCGTCGACGATCTCGACCGCCTCCTCCCACGGGAAGCCGCGGCCCTCGCCGACGGGCGCGTACTGATCCGCGAGGCCGAGCCTGTCGAGCCCGAGCAGCCGCGCCTTCGTCTCGAACCAGCGCCGCCCGAGCCCGTAGCTCTCGCACGACGCGGCGATCATCGCGTCGACCGTCTCCGCGTCGAGCTCGTTCTGCATGTTCGTCGGCTGCATCGGATCGGCGAAGCCGCGCACCCGGTCGAGCCCGAGGCGGTCGCCGACGAGCGCGTCATAGCAGGCGGCGAGCACGTCGGCGCGCGGCGCGAGCCCGTCGTAGAGCGCGGTCAGCGCCCCGAGACGGATCTCCCGCTCGGGCCGGTAGAGATACGACAGGAGCAGGTTCACGGACTGCGGCTGGACGCCCTCGCCCGCGTCGAACGGGACCTCGAGCGTCGCGATCTGGCGGTCGTGCAGCGACGACCACGACGCGACCGCCGGCGTGCGCGCGTTCAGCGCCTGCTCCTCCGGCTCGGTGAGGACGTGCGGCTTCTCGTCGCGCAGCGTGCGTAGCTTGTGCGCGTAGCCGGCGAGCTCGGGCGACGCGAGCAGCGCCTGCGCGGGCTCGTCGTCGAGCGCGATCCACTCGAGGTCGACGAAGAGCAGCTCGTTCTCGATGTCGGCGCCGCGCTCGCGCGCGAACGTCGCGAGGTCGTTCGCCTCGACGTCGGCCGCGTCCATGTTCGCGCGCGAGCTTCCGTAGACGGTGACGCGCGAGAGGTCCTGGAGGAGCTCGTCGCACTCGTCGAGGAGCGCGCGCAGCCCGGCGGCGTCGAGCTCGGCGACGGTGCCGCGGTAGCGGCCGGCGAAGTCGGTCGCGCGGACGACGAGGCCGGCCCATTCGGCCCGCGCCGCGTCCGCATTCGCGCTGAGCTCCGCGAGGTTCCAGCGGACGCCCTCGGCGCTCGTCATCACCCCTGACATCGGCGCAACCCTAGTCCAGCGCGTACGTTTCGCGCGCCGGCAGGCCCGCCAGCGCCCGCAGCTGGTTGTCCGCGTCCAGCAGCTGCTCGGCGTCGCCGATGTCGCGCCAGTCGCCCTCGAAGCGGTAGCCGTAGACCGGCTCGCGCTCGGCCAGCCACGCGACGAACCGCCCGGGCTGGTCCGGGGACCGGCCCTCGTCGAGGTAGGTGCGGACGAGCGGCACGTGCACGCGGTGGAAGAGGTACGTCGCGGTCGCGGCAAGCGTCGAGCGCGGCTCGGCCGGCTTCTCCTCGAACGACTCGATCCGCTCGTCCGCACCGAGCGCGACGACCCCGTACTTTCGCGCCAGCTCGAGCGCGCCGACGTCGTGGACCGCGACGGCGCTCGCCTCCCCCTTGCCGCGCCACCAGCCGACGTAGTCGGCGAGGCTGTAGTCGAAGAGGTTGTCGCCCGCGACGACGAGGAGATCCTCGCCCGCGAGGTCCTCGCGCTCGACGACGAACTCGATGTCGCCGATCGCGCCGAGCCGGTCGTCCTCGCTCGTCGTCCCGTCGTCGTGGACGACGATGCCGTCGCGGCCTGCGGCCCACGCCTCGAACGATGCGGCGAACTTCCCGTTCGTGACGACGTGAACGGTGTCCACCTCGTCGACCTCGCGGATGCGGTCGAGCAGGCGGTCGACCATCGGACGGCCGCCGACCGGGAGCAGCGGCTTCGCCACGGTCAGGGTCAGGGGGTAGAGGCGGGTCGCGTAGCCGGCCGCGAGGATGATCGCCTTCACGCCGCTGCGCGGGTCGAGGCGAGCGACTCCGCGTACGGAGCGCGGTGGACGCCGTGCTCGGTGACGATCGCGGCGACGAGCGCGGCCGGGGTCACGTCGAAGGCGGGGTTGCGGGCCGGGAAGCGCGCCGTCACCTCGGCCGGGTCGCGCTCCTCGATCGGGATCGCGTCGCCGCCCGGCGTGTCGAGGTCGACGGTCGAGGTCGGTGCGACGACGTACAGCGGGATGCTGTGGTGGCTCGCGAGTACGGCGAGAGCATAGGTGCCGATCTTGTTCGCGGTGTCGCCGTTCGCGGCGATGCGGTCGGCGCCGGTGACGACGAGGTCGACCTCGCCCGCGGCCATCAGCGACGCCGCGGCCGAGTCGGCGATCACCGCGTGCGGGATGCCGGCGGTCTCGAGCTCCCAGGCGGTGAGGCGGGCGCCCTGCAGCAGCGGCCGCGTCTCGTCCACGAGCACGCGCTCGAGCAGGCCCCGCTCCCAGGCGGTGCGGAGCGCGCCGACCGCGGAGCCGTAGCCGCCGGTGGCGAGCCCGCCGGCGTTGCAGTGCGTCAGCGCGCGCGTGCCGGGCGCGAACAGCTCCGCCGCGTGCGCCGACATCCGCCGGCAGCGCTCGACCTCCTCGCGGTGCAGCGCGCGCGCCCGCTCCGGCGTCGGGTCGCCGCGCATCTGCAGGAGCGCCCACGGCAGGTTCACCGCGGTCGGCCGCGACGCGGCGAGCACGCGCTCCGCCTCGGCGAGATCCTCGCCGCGGAGCGCGGCGAGCACCATCCCGTACGCGGCGGCGACACCGATCGCCGGCGCGCCGCGGATCGCCATCGAGCGGATCGCATCTGCAACCTCCGAGGCCGACCCGCAGACGACGTCGACGACCTCGTCCGGCAGCCGCCGCTGGTCGAGCAGCACGACCCGCGGCGGATCCTCCTCGAGCCGGACGATCGCTTCGGGCTCGAGCGCCTCGGTCATGACCGACTCAGCCACGTCCCGGTGCCTGGCACCGAGACGTGGCTCGAGACGACGCGTGTCCCGACGGGTCGTGTGCGGGATCCCGCACACGAAGCCGGATTCCCGAGCGCTTCGGCTCGACCGGACACGTCCCGGTGCCTGGCACCAGGACGTGTCCGAAAGAGATACGTGGCCGGCCGGCTCAGGTGCCTTCGTCCCACGAGGCGAGGTAGCGCGCCTGCTCCTCCGTGAGCGTGTCGATGCCGACGCCCATCGTCGCGAGCTTCAGCCGGGCGATCTCCTTGTCGATCTCCGCCGGCACCGGATACACCTTGCGGTCGAGCTCGCCCGCGTGCTGGACGGCGTACTCGACCCCGAGCGCCTGGTTGGCGAAGGACATGTCCATCACCAGCGCCGGATGTCCCTCGGCGGCGGCGAGGTTGACGAGACGGCCGTCGGCGATGAGATACAGCCTCCGCCCGTCGGCGAGCGTGAACTCCTCGACGAACTCGCGCGCCATCCGCGTCTCCGCCGCGAGGTCGCGCAGCGCCGGGATGTCGATCTCGACGTTGAAGTGGCCCGTATTGCACAGGATCGCCCCGTCCTGCATCAGCTCCATGTGCTCGCGCGCGATCACGTGCTTGTCGCCGGTCGCGGTGCAGAACAGGTCGCCGATCGCGGCGGCCTTCTCCATCGGCAGCACCTCGAACCCGTCCATCACCGCCTCGAGCGCCCGCAGCGAGTCGACCTCGGTGACGATCACGTGCGC
>DATKNT010000061.1:0-24762 GCA_035541175.1 Gaiellaceae bacterium | reverse complement strand
GTGGACGTGCCGTCGCTCAACGGATAAAAGGTACTCCGGGGATAACAGGCTTATCCTTCCCAAGAGTCCACATCGACGGAAGGGTTTGGCACCTCGATGTCGGCTCGTCGCATCCTGGGGCTGGAGCAGGTCCCAAGGGTTGGGCTGTTCGCCCATTAAAGCGGTACGCGAGCTGGGTTCAGAACGTCGTGAGACAGTTCGGTCCCTATCCGCCATGGGCGCTGGAGCTTTGAGAGGAGTCGTCTCTAGTACGAGAGGACCGAGACGAACAGACCTCTGGTGTATCAGTCGTCGTGCCAACGGCGCTGCTGATTAGCCACGTCTGGATGGGATAACCGCTGAAAGCATCTAAGCGGGAAGCCCACCTCGAGATGAGAGCTCCCATCCCCTCGAGGGAGTAAGGGCCGTGGAAGACCACCACGTCGATAGGCGGACGGTGTACGCACAGCAATGTGTTCAGCCGAGCCGTACTAATTGCCCGAGGTCTTGATTTGAACGCCGGACGGAGTCGCTATGGAGTTTTGAGGGTCGCACGCGTACGCGAGTCGCGCCCTTGACAGTTCGGCGGTCATACCGGCGGGGAAACACCTCTTCCCATTCCGAACAGAGAAGTTAAGCCCGCCAGGGCCGATGGTACTCGGAGGGCAACCTCCCGGGAGAGTAGGTCGCCGCCGATTCCTTTCAGAAAGGGCCGCGTGAGCGGCCCTTTTCGTGGTCCTACGCAGCCGCCTGTCCGCGAAGCTTCTCGCGCCAGTCTGGGTCGAGGTCGCGGAGCCGGCGCACGCGCTCGGCGACCGGCGGATGCGTGACGAACAGCGCGGCGAGGCCCTGCTCCATGAACGGGTTGATCGTGTACAGCGGCTCGGTGGCCGGGCTCCCCCGGAAGTCGACCAGCTCGGCCGCCTGCTCGAGCCGGATCAGCGCGTCCGCGAGCCCGTGCGGCGACCCGCAGAGCGCCGCCGCCGTCCGGTCCGCCTCGAACTCCCGCTTCGGCGAGAGCAGCAGGTGGACGCCCGCGGCCGCCACCGGGCCGAGGACGAACAGGAGCGAGCGCTCGAGCCAGCCGCCGATGCGGCTCGCCTCGACGACGGCGGCGGCGAAGACGACGACGGACGTCTGGATCAGCACGTCCCGGTGTCGTACGTGCGCGAGCTCGTGCGCGAGCACGCCCTCGAGCTCGGCCGGCGGGCACGCCGACACCAGGCCGGCGCTCACCGCCACCGACGAGCTCCGGGGGCCGCGCCCGACCGCGAGCGCGCGCGGGAGGCCGTCGGGGATCAGGTAGAGCTTCGGCTTCGCGACACCGGCGATCGCCGCCAGGCGCTCTACCGTCGAGTGCAGCAGCGGCGCCTCCGCGAACGGCAGCTCGCGCGCTCCCACCATCCCGAGCGCGACGCGGTCGAACGTCCAGTAGGCACCGCCGACGAGGAGCAGGCCGCAGAAGACGAAGATCGAGAGCAGCCGGTAGCCGCCGAGGATCCAGCCGAGCCCGGCGAGCACGCCGCAGACGAGGAGCAGCAGCAGCCAGGCCTTGAGGATGTTGCGGGCCGCGATCAGGCGCACGGCACTACGGTTCGTCGCGGTCGTCCTGGTCGTCGCCGCCGGCGTCGTCGTCGAGCAGGCCCCGCGGCGGCCAGTCGTCGTTCTGCGGGGCGTCGCAGCGGCTCGAGCAGTGGAGCGAGGCGATGTTCTGGAGCGGCACGAGGATGTGCCCGTTCAGCTCGATGTGGGCGACCTCGTCGACGTAGCAGTACGCCGTCAGCACGCCCTCCTGGTACTCGCCGCCGAAGAGGGCGACCTCGACCTGCTCGCCCTTGTACTTGCTCGTGTAGTCCTCCACCGCGCCGCCTCCTCGTCGGGTCAGTGTAACGAGCTGAACGAGCCGTCCTCGTGGACGCATGTCCAGACGTCGCAGTTGCCGATCACGGGCATGGCGAAGCCGGACACCGCCGCCTGGACGCGGCGGACGGAGCCGCCGTGCGTGACGACGAGCACGCGCTCGCCCGGGTGGCGCTCGGCGATCGCGACGAGCGCGCGCAGCGTCCGCTCGCGATGCTCCTCCGTCGACTCGCCGACGTACTCGACGGATTCCCGCTCCGCCGGCGTCAGCCCCTCCCACGAGCCCCAGTTCTTCTCGCGCAGGTCCGTCTCGACGGTCACGGGGAGGCCGATGCGTCCGCCGAGGATCTCCGCCGTCTCGCGCGCGCGGGACAGGTCGCTCGCGTAGATCGCCGCGATCCCGTCGCCCGCGAGCTCCTCGGCGAGCGCGGCCGCCTGCCGCCGGCCGTAGTCGTTGAGCGGCGTGTCCGTGTGCCCCTGGAGCCGGCCCTCGGCGTTCCAGTCGGTCTCCCCGTGGCGGACGAGCAGAAGGACGGTCACTCCACGCTAGGCTAGCCAGCCGTGGACCTCGAGCTCCGCGACACCGTCTGCCTCGTCACCGGCTCCACCGGCGGGATCGGGCTCGAGACCGCGAACCTGCTGCGGGCGGAGGGGGCGGTCGTCGTGACGACGGGCCGGAGCGGAGGCGACATCCGGGCCGACCTCGCCCGCGCGGGCGAGCCCGAGCGCGTCGTGCGCGAGACGATCGAGCGGCACGGACGTCTCGACGTCCTCGTCAACAACGTCGGCGGCACCGAGATCCGCCGGCTCGAGGACCTCACCGACGAGGACTGGCAGGCCTCCTTCGAGATCAACCTGATGAGCGCCGTCCGCGCCACGCGCGCCGCGCTCCCGCACATGCGCGGGCGTGGGGCGGGGACGATCGTGAACGTCTCCTCGACCGCCGCGAAGCGGCCCTCGACGGGCATGCCGGACTATTCCGTGATGAAGGCGGCGATGCTGTCGTTCTCGCGCCTCGTCGCCGACCTGTACGCGAAGGACGGGATCCGCTGCAACGCCGTCACACCCGGCCCGACCGCGACGCAGGCGTGGCTCGGCGAAGGGGGGCTCGCCGACCAGCAGGGCAACCGGGACGAGGTGCTCGCGAAGGTCGGCGCGGGGAGACCGCTCGGTCGGCTCGCCGAGCCCGGGGAGATCGCCGCGGTGATCGCGTTCCTCTGCTCGCCGCGCTCGTCGTACGTGACCGGCGCCGCGTGGAGCGCTGACGGCGGCACCGTCCCGATCATCCTCTAGCGCAACGCTGTCGCGTTGCCCTAGTAGCCTGGGAAGATGACGGAGCTCAAGGGGCGGGTGGCGGATTCGTTCGCGGAGCGGATCCGGGAGCACGAAGAGCGGTGGCTGTCGCCGCTCGCCGTCCGCTCGTACGAGACGCGCGGGCGCAACCTCCCGGAGGACGAGTGCCGCCTGCGGACACCGTTCCAGCGCGACCGCGACCGGATCGTCCACTCGAAGGCGTTCCGCCGGCTGCGGCACAAGACGCAGGTCTTCGTCGACCCCGAGGGCGACCACTTCCGCACGCGGTTGACGCACACGCTCGAGACCGCGGGGATCGCCCGCACGGTGGCGCGGGCGCTGCAGCTGAACGAGGATCTCGTCGAGGCGATCGGGCTCGGCCACGACCTCGGCCACCCGCCGTTCGGGCACGCGGGCGAGGAGGCGCTCGACGAGCTCGTGCGCGAGCGTGGCGGCCGCGGCTTCCGGCACAACGAGCACTCTCTCCGCGTCGTCGAGCGGCTCGAGCGCGACGGCCGCGGGCTGAACCTGACGTGGGAGGTGCGCGACGGGATCCTCAAGCACACGGGCCCTGACGAGCCGGAGACGCTTGAAGGCAAGATCGTCCGGGTCGTCGACCGGGTGGCGTACATCAACCACGACATCGACGACGCGATCCGCGCCGGGATCCTCTCACCCGGGGAGCTGCCGGCGGGCGAGATCGCGATCCTCGGCGACACGGGCTCGCGCCGCATCGACACGCTCGTCCACGATCTCGTCGAGACCTCGGCCCAGGCCGGAGACATCGTGCAGAGCGACGAGGTCGGCGGCGCGATGCTCGCGCTCCGCAGCTTCATGTTCGAGCGCGTCTACCTCGGCCCGCATTCGGTGGAGGAGCACGCCCGCATCCGCGCGACCGTCCGCCGCATCTTCGAGCACCTCGTCGACGAGCAGGGGAACGACGTCGAGCACGCAACCGACTACCTTGCCGGGATGACCGACCGCTTCGCGCTCGCCTACGCCGCCGAGCTCGACTAGAGACCGCGTGGCCCGGATCAAGGACAGCTCGGTCGAGGCGGTGAAGGCCGCCGCGGAGATCCTCCCGCTCGTCGAGGACTACGTCCGCCTGCGCAAGGCCGGGACGACGTACAAGGGTCTCTGCCCGTTCCACCAGGAGCGGACGCCGAGCTTCACCGTCACCCCGTCGCGCGGCACGTTCAAGTGCTTCGGCTGCGGCGAGGGCGGCGACGCGATCGCGTTCGTCGAGAAGATCGAGAACGTCGACTTCGTCGGCGCGATCGACATCCTCGGCCGGCGGTTCGGGATCGAGATCGAGTACGAGGAGATCTCGCCCGAGGCGGACCGCGAGCGCCGGCGACGCGAGCGGCTGCGCCAGCTGCTCGAGCGCGCGACCGCGTTCTACGAGCGCATGCTCTGGGACAGTGAGCAGGGCGCGTTCGCGCGGGAGTACCTCGCGTCGCGCGGGCTCGGCGAGGAGGTGTGCCGTGCGTTCCGGCTCGGCTACGCGCCCGGCGGCGCGAGTCTCGTGAAGCGGGCGACGCAGGAGGGGTACGAGCAGGGCGAGCTGCTCGCGGCCGGACTCGCGAACCGCCGCGGCAACGACTACTTCCAGCGGCGCCTGCTCTTCCCGCTCGCCGACGCGCGCGGCGGCGTGCGCGGCTTCCAGGCGCGGAAGCTCCACGACGACGATCCGCTCCAGGCGAAGTACGTCAACTCGCCGGAGAGCGAGCTCTTCCGGAAGGGCGACCTCCTCTACGGGCTCGACTCCGGCCGCCAGGCGATCGCGAAGGAGGACCGCGCGGTCGTCGTCGAGGGGAACACCGACGTGCTGGCGCTGCGGCAGGCGGGGTTCCTGCCGGTGGTCGCGTCGATGGGGACCGCGCTCACCGAACGGCAGCTGAAGGAGCTGGCGCGGCTGACGCGGCGGCTCTACCTGTGCTTCGACGCCGACGCGGCGGGACAGGACGCGACGCTGCGCGGGATGGATCTCGCGCTCGCGCAGGGCTTCAACGTGCAGGTCGTCACGCTGGACAAGGGAAGCGACCCCGCCGACGACCCCCAGGCGTTCCAGCGGCGGCTGCTCGAGCCGGTCAGCTACGCCGTGCACCGCGTGCGGCTCGAGCGCGAGCGCGCGCGCGACCGCGAGAGCGCGTTCGCCGCGATCCGCACGTTCCTCGCGACGCTGCCGGACACGCCGGAGCGGATCGAGGCGGTGCGGCTCGCCGCGGATCTCCTCGACCTGCCGCCGGAGACGCAGGCCGGCCTCGCGCCGCCCCGGGGCAGCTCGCGGGCGGCGGGGGTCGTCTCGCCCCGGCTCCTCGACGCGGGCCAGCGGCTCGAGCGCGGCGCGCTCGCCGGCGTCGCCGCCCACCCGGAGCTGCTGCGCCTGCTCGAGCAGATCGGCCCGGAGCACTTCGACGATCCGCTGCACCGCCGCGCACGGGCGCACCTACTGGGCCAGGAGCCGGCGGACGGCGAGCTGACGCCGCTCCTCGCGGAGCTGTACGCACTCGCCGCCGAGGACAGCATCACGGTCGAGACGACGGAGCAGATGCTCCTGCGGCTGCGCGAGCGGCGCCTCCAGCGGGAGCTCGCCGACGCCGACGAGACGCGCCTCGTCGACCTCCAGCAGGCGCTGCTGAAGATCCGCACGAGGATCCGCGAGTTCGCCTGATCGCGCGCACGCCCGGCGGCGCCCCGGAGCACGATCAGGCACCTCCGTTCACCTCGCTACAATTCCGCGGCCGATCCCCGGTAGCTCAATTGGCAGAGCATCCGGCTGTTAACCGGAGGGTTGTTGGTTCGAGTCCAACCCGGGGAGCTTCGCGCGGAGCGTGGGTAGGGGCGGGCACCACGTCGCGCCCGCCCCCACACGTGTGCTCAGTCGACGCAGATGTCGGGCGATCCCGTGAGGATCTCGACGCTGTCGACCAGGTCGTGGACCCGCGCGACCGGCCTGCAGAGCGAGCCGGCGTTCAGCCCGAGGAGGGCGCCGTCGAGGTTCAGGTCGCCGCTCGCCGACAGGCCGAGCGCGCCGCCGACCTTCTCGGTGCGATCCCCGCCGACCTTCACGGTCTCGTTCCCGCCGACGGACTCGGTGCGGTCGACGCCGACCTCGACGGTCTCGTTCTTCGAGACCGTCTGCGTGCGGTTGCCCCCGACGCTGACGCTCTCGTCCTTCGACACCGTCTCGCTGCGGTTCGCCCCGACGTTGATCGTCTCGTTGTTGTCGACCGTCTGCGTGCGGTCGTGCCCCACGGTGATCGTCTCGTCGCCGCCGACGGTCTCGGTGCGACTACCCCCGACCTTGACCGTCTCGTCGCCGGCGGCGACCGTCTCGACGTTCCCGCCCTTGATCGAGACGTCACCGCTGCTGTCGATGCTGATCGCGGGGTTCGGACCGACGATCTCGACGCCGCTGCTCGTGACGGTCAGCGAGAACTGGCCGCTCGTGAACGTGCCGGAGAACGGCTGGCCGTCCTTTCCGGGCTGACCGGGCTGACCGTCCTGCCCGTTGCAGACGTACGCCGTCGAGCCGTTCGCGTCGGTGATCGCGGCGCCGCCGGCCGGGCAGTGCGAGTCGCCCGCCGACAGCTGCGCCACGGTCGGGCTGACGCCGGGCGCGCCCGCCGGGCCGACATCGCCCTTCTGGCCCTTCTGGTTCCACTGGATCTGCGTCTCGAACGACGTGCAGTGGCTGAGCAGCGAGCCGCTCGGGCCGGACGGGTCGATCAGCCTGATCGTCCCGACGTTCTTCAGCATGCATGCCGTGTACACGCCGCCCCCGTCCGGAATCGCCGCGTAGGCGATCCCGGCGGCCGCGAGCAGCGCAGCCGCCCCGGCGGCTGCCACCGCGACTCTCCGCCGCGTCCGCATGTCTCCCCCTTCCCCCTAGCCTGAGACCCCGTGGCGGGGTGTTTACCACTCGGCGAGCGAAACCGGAAGTCCCGTGCGAGGGCCGAACCCGACCCTTGTGTACCCTCCGGCGGGTGAACGGAAGGTGAACGAGCGCCTCGACGAGCTCCTGCGCCGGCTGGGCGAGATCTCCGATCTCGAGAAGGCCGCGTCGCTCCTCTCGTGGGACGAGGAGACGAAGATGCCGCCGGCGGGGGCCGCCGTCCGCGCGGAGCAGCGGGCGACCCTGAACCGCGTCGCGCACGACCTGCAGACGTCGCCCGAGCTCGGCGAGCTGCTGGAGGAGCTCCGCCCCTTCGAGGAGGCACACGAGCCCGACTCGTTCGAGGCGGCGGTCGTCCGCGTCTCCCGGCGCGACCACGAGAAGGCCGCACGGGTCCCCTCCGACCTGCGTGCCGAGCTGACGCGCTGCGGCTCGCTCGGCTACCGCGCCTGGCTCGAGGCGCGCGACGCGGACGACTACTCGATCCTGCTGCCGTATCTCCGCCGCGGGCTCGAGCTGCGGCGCGAGTACGTCGCGTGCTTCGACCCGGCCGACGACCCGTACGACGTGCTCCTCGACGACTACGAGCCGGGGACGACGACCGCCGAGGTGGCGGAGATCTTCGACCAGATCAAGACCGCGCTCGTGCCGCTGATCCGTGCCGTGTCCGAGGCCGAGCCGATCGACGACTCGTGCCTGCACGGGGCCTTCGACCGGAGAGCGCAACGGCGCTTCTCCGTGAGGATGCTCGAGCAGTGGGGGACGGACGCAGCGTCGTGGCGGCTCGACCGGACCGTCCACCCGTTCGCCACGTCGATGTCGCCGTCCGACATCAGGCTGACGACGAACTTCCACGACGACAGCCTCCACGGCGTCCTCTCCTGCCTCCACGAGTACGGCCACGGCATCTACGAGCACCAGGTCGACCCGCGGTTCGCGCGCACGCCGCTCGCCCACGGCGTCTCCGCCGCGTTCCACGAGTCGCAGAGCCGCATGTGGGAGAACCTCGTCGGCCGCAGCCTGTCGACGTGGCGGTTCTTCTACCCGGAGCTGCAGGCGACGTTCCCGGAGCAGTTCGGCGCGGTGACGCTGGAGACGTTCCACCGGGCGCTGAACAAGGTGCAGCCGTCGCTGCGGCGGGTCGACGCCGACGAGGTGACGTACTGCCTCCACATCATCCTCCGCTTCGAGCTCGAGCGCGACGTCTTCGCCGGTACCGTCTCCCTCGAGGATCTGCCGGAGGCGTTCGAGGCGAAGATGCGCGAGTACCTCGACCTCCGGCCGCCGGACCTCGTCGCCGGCGTGCTCCAGGACGTGCACTGGTCGGATGTCAGCTTCGGCTACTTCCCGACGTATGCGCTGGGAAACGTCGTCTCCGTCCAGCTCTGGGACCGGGCGGAGGAGGAGATCGGCGAGCTCGAGCCGATGTTCGAGCGGGGAGAGTTCGCGCCGCTGCGGGAATGGCTCGGCGAGAACGTGCACCGGTACGGCCGGGTGTTCATGCCGAAGGAGCTGCTCGAGCGCGTGACCGGCGGGCCGATGGACGCGGGGCCGTACCTCGCCTACCTGGAGCGCAAGCTCGAGGAGCTGTTCGGCGCGGCCGTCGGCTGAGCGGTCTGCCTCAGTCGACGTGCGAGTCGCAGCTGCAGATCGGCGCTCCGAGAGATGCGCGCTCGTACGGGAGCCCGCAGCGGGCGCAGGTCGGCGGCAGGACGCGGGCGCGGACGAGCAGCGCGCGCATCAGGGTCGCCCAGAGCAGGGCATAGGCGATGAGGAGCGGGCCGTGCATGTCCGCTTCTATCGGCAGGAGGGCCCGATCGGTTTACTCCCGCCGATGGCCCCTCCGCTAAGATCGGTGGGGTGAGTTGGCTGTACATCGCCCTGCTCGTCCTGGCGATCGCAGTGGTGGTCGGAGCGGAATGGCCGCGCCTGCGCCACCGGCTGGAGGCGCGGATCGGGCCCGACGCGCGCCGCCGCCGCGAGCGGGAGAAGCGCAAGACGATGCTCCACGTCGTCCCGGACGACGCCGACGACTTCGCCGCGAGCGTCGAGCGCGACCTGGCCCAGCTGCCGACGATCGAGGAGCGGGACCGCCCGAACCGCTAGCGGACGACGAAGCTCGTCTGCAGCGTGCGCGTGTTCGGGAGGACCGGGCCGACGTCCTCCATGTTCTTCGCCTCCTCGTAGTCCGAGGCCTGGACCGAGAGCCGGTGCGAGCCGGGCGAGAGCCTCGCGGTCCGGAGCACGAGCACGCCGCGCTCGTATGTGAATCGCGTCGCCTTGCCGTCGACCCTGGCGCGGAGCGAGCCCGGGTCGACGCCCGACTGCGCGTCCGTCACGGCGACCTTCAGTGCCGCGCCGCGCCGCACGCTCCCGCTGAGGAGGCGCAGGGCCGGCGGCGTCGTGTCGTTCACCCAGAAGCGGAACGTGAACTTCCCGGGCTTCCCGCCGGCGGGCGTGTCGAAGACGATGTCGTACTCGCCCGTAAGGGGGAGGATCGCGGCGACGACCGGCGTCGGCCGCGGCAGCCCGACGTAGGGGTTGAGCATCACCGGCAGCCCGGTGTAGCCGACGAGGCGGTTCTCGTCGCCGGCCTCGACGATCCGCGGTGAGACGGTGACGCCGACGCCGTGCGAGACGACGACGGCGCCGAAGTTCTCGACCGGCCTCGTCAGGTCGTAGCGGAAGACCTGCTCCGGCCCGGACAGGTTCGTCGGCACGCCCGGCGCCTCGCCGAGCTCCGGATAGCGGTAGCTCGAGACGCGCGACGCCTTGCCGGCGGTGTCGCCGCGGTAGACCCCCGGCCCCGCGAGCGCCGTGTGCGGGTCGGTGCCGAGCTGCGGTGCCTCGACGCGGAACCAGTAGGGGACGCGGCGGACGTCGGTGCCGCGGGTCAGCGTGACGAAGCCGGTCGCCTCGCCCTCGGCCGCGTCCGCGGAGGTCGCGGCCGTGACGGTGATCGTCGAGCCGGCGACGACCGTCGGCGCGTTCGCCGAGAGCGTGACGCCGCGCGGCGTCGACTGCGCCGTGACGGCCACGGTCCACGGCGCCGGCCCGCCGCCCGCGTCCGAGATCGCCAGCTCCCGGGCGACGGTGGAGCCGCGGCGGACGAGCCCGAACGACAGGCCGGTCGGGTCGGTGAAGATCAGCGGGTTGTCGGCGCGGGGGACGTCGATGCGCCCGCCGCCCTCGCGCGTCGACGCGACCTCCGTCAGCGTGTCCGGCACATGCACCGGGTCGCCGGTCGACTCGAGCGCCGACTTGATCTGCTCGACCGTCCACGCCGGGTGGCGCTGCTTCAGGAGCGCGGCCGCGCCGGCGACGTGCGGCGTCGCCATGCTCGTCCCGTCCCAGACGTCCCAGTTGTTCGGCGGGATCGACGAGAGGATGCCCTCGCCGGGCGCGGTCACGTCCGGCTTCATCTGGAGCGAGATCGGAGTCGGGCCGCCGGAGGAGAACGACGCGATCTCGTCCGCCGGGCTCGAGCCGCCCTCGCTCGAGGCTGCGACCGTGATCGCCTCCGGTGCGGTCGCCGGGCTCCCGACCGAGCCGCGGCCGGCGTCCTCGTAGTCGTTCCCCGCCGCGACGACCGGGACGACCCCCGCGTCGGCCGCGTCGTCGAGCGCCTTGACGACGATGTCGCGGCTCGGCTCGACCTCCGGCTCGCCGAGCGAGAGGTTGATCACGTCCATGCCGTCCTTCACCGCCTGCTCGATGCCGGCGGTGATCTCCGGGGAGTTGCCGTCGAGCCCGTAGTCGCGCGTCGGGACGGTCAGCACCTTGTAGTTGCCGATGTAGGCCGCGGGAGCGATGCCGGAGACGGCGACCCTGCCGCGCGGCCCGTTCGAGATCGTGCCGTGGTCGCCGGCGGCGATGCCCGCGACGTGCGTCGCGTGATCCGAGTACTGCGGGTCGAACGGCGTGTTCGCGTACTTCCACGTCTCGCTCGCGGGAGCGAACGCGCGCGCGACGATCACCTTCGGCGTCGTGTAGGCCGTGTTCCCCTTCGGGAAGCCGGCCGGGTACGTGTAGCCGGTCGGGTCGAAGAACGAGTGCGCCTGGTCGACGCCGTCGTCGATGATCGCGATCTTCATCCCCTGGCCCGCGGTGGCGAGCGCCGGCCCCCAGATCGTCGTCGCGCCGATCAGCTGGGGCGTGCGGTTCAGCGCCGTCGAGGCATCCCGCAGCGCGTGGTACGTGACCGACGGCCACACCGTCGCGCCGGGGATCCTCGACAGCGTCGCCAGCTGAGACCGCGGGACGACGACGGCCATCCCGTTCAGGACGACGCCGTAGCGCCAGTGGACGGCGGCGTCCGGGATCGCCGCCCGGATCCGCGCCTGCAGCGTCCGCTGCGCGGACGCGAGCGTCCGGAGGTACGAGACGCTGGCGGGAGCGCGGACGTTCAGCCGGTGGTGGACGGTCGCATGCGCGGCGAGGCCCCGGTCGCGGAGGATCGCCTCCGAGAGCGAGGGCTGCGGCAGGGTGACGACGACCTCGACGAGCCCGCCGTCCGCGGCCGCGCCGGGCCGCGCGGAGGCCCCGCTGGCAGCGAGCAGCGCAACGGCTGCGGTGAAGCCGAGGAAGAGCAGGGCGAGGCGGCGCAGACGGCTCATGGTACGTATGCAGACGCCGGATCGGCTCGAAGGTCGGGAGGGCTACACTTCGCCCCGCCCGCGGATGTGGCGGAATTGGTAGACGCGCACGGTTCAGGTCCGTGTGGGGGCAACCCCGTGGAGGTTCAAGTCCTCTCATCCGCATGGATGCCGGCGCTCGGGATCAACCACGTCTCGATCGTGACCCGCGACCTCGACGAGGCCGAGCGCTTCTACGGCGAGCTCGTCGGCGCGGAGCGGCTGCCGTCGCCGAACTTCGGTGTGCCCGTGCGCTGGCTGCGTGTCGGCGACGTCCAGATCCACCTGCTTGCGAACGGCGGCTCGACCGGCGGCGCGGGCCACTTCGGCATCACCGTCGACGACCTCGCGCCGGTGTACGAGCGTGCGCGCGCGCTCGGCGTGCTCGAGCCTGCCGTGAACGACCATTACCTCTGGCAGCTTCCCGAGGACGTCGCGCAGCTCTACCTCCGAGACCCGAGCGGGAATCTCGTCGAGGTCAACGCGCGGGGCGCGAGTGCGCTGCCTGCGTCGATTCGCGCCGACCTCCGCGTCGTCGCGGAGGTCCAGCCGCAGAGCGCGGAGAACCTCCGCGCCCGACTGCTCGCCACCGACCGGTGAGCAGCGACGAGGACAACTTCTTCGACACGCCGGAGGCGAAGCACCGGTCGAGGTGGGCCCTTGCGGCCTTTGCCGTCATCACGCTGCTCGTCGTCGGGCTGCCGTTGATCTGGGCCTTCACCGGGTGGCTCTAGGCAGTGTCGCCAGTGACGGTCGGCGTCCTTCACCGGTTCCGGCGCGTGATCGTCGTTGTCCTCGTGCTGCTCGTCGCGGTGCCGCTGCTCTGGTACGCAAACTTCGGGATCGGCCACGGCAGCGGCCACACCGGCACGACGCCGATCGTCGGAACGCCGTAGCGCGCTAGCGCACCCAGACGGTCACGGTGACGACGCCGCCGTGGACGAGCGTCGCCTCGGCCGCAACGGTGCACCTCCCGCTCGCCTTCGGCACCCGGACGCGCGTCCGGCCGACGACGAAGCCGAACGTTGAGCTCTTGATCGCGCTGCCGACGGTGCACCTGACCTCGCCGCCGACCTTCGCGCCGCGGTGACTCGAACGCGGGATCCCCACGTAGAGTGTCGGGCATGGAGCCGAAGACCGAGTTCGTCGCGCTCGGACACGCGGGGAGCGAGCACTACGCGGGCCTCGAGACGTTCCCGAACCCGGGCGTGCAGGAGGTCGAGCTGACGAGCGACGAGCTGACCGCGGTCTGCCCGGTCACCGGCCAGCCCGACTACTACGTCGCGGAGATCGTCTACCGGCCGGACGAGCTCTGCCTCGAGTCCAAGTCCCTGAAGCTCTACCTCGCCCGGTTCCGGAACGAGGGTGCCTTCTGCGAGGCGCTCGCGGTGCGGGTCCGCGACGACGTCGCCGCCGCGCTCGCGCTCGACGCGGACGCCGTGGCGGTGACGCTGACGCAGAAGGCGCGCGGCGGCATCACCATCGTCGCGACGGCATGAAGAGCATGAAGAAAGAGCCAGACGGGCGAAAGCTGTCGCTCAAGACCCGTCCGGCTCCTCCGAAGGGACGGGCTGCGGCCCACCGTCCCTCTGCGTTGCAGCCTAGCCCCCCGGACGCGCTGCGCGGGTCCGTTTTGCAAGAGCTTTACATTGGTCTCCGGATCGCAACCGGCGGGTCTTACAAAACCTGAACCCCCCTCTCACCTCCGTCATAGGGACGCCGACGATGCTCCCCGACATGCAGCGACCCGTCCACCAAGGAGCAGCGACGATGAGCGCGAACGTGACCCGGATGAAGAAGGTCTACGACCCGCGTGGCGAGGTCGAGAGCGACCTCCGCCACATCCAGGACCTCGTCTTCGTGCGCGACCTGCTCGCGGCGCACGGTGCGACCCCTGCCGAGCTGACGGAGTACGACGCGGTCATCGACGGCGTCCGCCGGCAGCTCGCGGAGGACGCGAAGCGCGACGCGACCCGGTTCCCGACCGCGGCGTAGCCCTAGGCCTCGATCTCGACCTCGACGTTCGCGTCCGGGTAGAGCACGCGCCAGACGCGAAGGTAGATCTCGAGCTCGACGCGCGACTCGTCGTCGTCGTCGGGCTCGAGCTCGAGATGGTCGGGACCGGTGACCAGCGGTCGTTGCCCGAGGCTCCGGAGGAACGACGCAAGCCGGTCGGTATACGCCGGATCGCTGAGGGAGAGTTGCATTCGCAGAAGGCCGCCCTTCTGTCGATCCTCGCTCGTTCGCGCGGCGCTGGACACCACCCGAATGTGGTACGCCGACTCCCCCGTCCGGGGGATTTAGACCGCGCGGCTACGATCCGAGAGCGGCGAGCACGTCGTCGGCGTGTGTCGCCGGCTTCACGTTCAGCATGACCTTCGCCACGGTCCCGTCGGGGGCGATCACGAACGTCGACCGGTTGACCCCCACGTAGGTGCGGCCCGCGTAGCTCTTCTCGCCCCAGACCCCGTACCGCTCGGCCACCGTGTGGTCGGCGTCGGCGAGGAGCGTGAACGGGAGGCCGTACTTCTCCTTGAACTTCACGTGGGAGGCCTCGTCGTCGGGGGAGACGCCGAGGACGACGGCGCCCGCCCGCTCGAACTCGCCGTAGACGTCGCGGATGCCGCACGCCTGCGTCGTGCACCCGGGGGTGTCGTCCTTGGGATAGAAATAGAGGACGACGGGCTTGCCGCGGAGCTCGGAGAGCTTCACCGTCTCGCCGGCGTCGCTCGTCAGCTCGAAGTCCGGGGCGGGCTGTCCTTCTTCGATCACGTGATCTCCTCGCGTTAGGGTGCCGACCGATGGTAACGGTGCACCACACGGTCGCATTCCTCGTCATCGCCGTGACCTTCGCCGCGGCGGTCACGGCCGGTTGGGCGTACTACCGTCGCCGCGAGCCGCGCGGGATCGTCACGCACCTGATCGCGCTCGCGCAGACGCTGCTCGTCGCGCAGGTCGGGCTCGGCCTGCTGCTCCTCTCCGACCACAGGCGGGCGCCGGTCAAGCTCCACTACCTGTACGGGACGCTGGCCCTGCTGGCGGCGCTCTCGCCCTGGATCTACGCGCCCGCCGACCGCAGGCGCCGGCTCGCCTGGTTCGCCGGAGCTACCCTGCTGGCGGGAGCGCTCGCCGTGCGGGCGTACATGACCGGGACATGAGCTTCTTCTCGCGGATGAACCCGACGCTGCGCGGGTTCCTGATCATCATCGCGATCGTCGCGGTGATCGTCGTCCTCCAGCTGGAGGCGACGCTCTCGGCGCTACTGATCGTCGCCCGGATCGCGTTCCTGCTCGCGATCACGTTCTTCGTCTACCTGATGTGGCGCGAGCGGCGCGGCGAGATCGCCGAGTGGCCGCTGCGCGCCCGCGTCGTCTTCTACGGCGCGGCGCTCCTCGCCGTCGCCGACCTCGCCGTCAACTGGTACGGCGGCGCGCAGGGGCTGGAGATCCTCGCCTTCGTCGCCGTGCTCGCGTGCTGCGGCTTCGCCATGTGGCAAACCTGGCGCGACCAGCACACCTACTCGTAGCAGGGGAACCAAGGTTCCCCTGCTAGACCCCTCCTTCGGGTGCGAGTGGCGGTTCGTGGCGTGCGCTTCGCCGGGAGCGCGGTCCCGGCTACGCGCGGTCGATGGCGGTTCACCCACAGCGGTTTCGGCGGCTTGGCTGCCGCGCGCGGGCGGTGGTGCCTTCGGCATCCCCGCCCGCTGGTGCGCCTTCGGCTAACGCATCGCGTTAGCCTCCGGCTCCTGGCGCTCGATCGGTTAGAGGGAGACCCTCGACGAAGCTCCGTCGAGATGTGCGAGGGCTTCCCTAATCGTCACATGTTGGCCGACGAAGATCGGCGTGTCGCGCTCGGTGTAGCTCGACGCCTCGCTGTCGCGGAGGCGGAGCATCAGGTGCATGAAGTCCGCCGGCTCGTCGCACTCGAACGCCGTCATGAACTCCTGGTCGTCGATCCCGAACGAGTACGTCGTGTGGTTCTTGATCCCGGGAAACTCCTCGCGGCCGATCACCATGTGCTCGTCCATCGCCCGCTGGCGGTCCGCCTCTGACAGCGCGTACCACGGGCGCACCTTCACGAACGGGTAGACGACGAGGTAGGGGAGGCCGTGCGGCGTGATCTTCCGCGCCTTGCGCGCGCTCGTGTACTGCGACGCCTTCGTCGTCGCGAGGTACGAGTACGGCGTCTCGAGCCACCCCGCGAGCGGCGTGCCGTTGAGCGCGGCGCCGAGCTCGCCGAGGGACTCGTAGCGCTCGGTGATCTTCCAGAGGAAGAAGTCCGTCTCCGGGCGGACGCCCGTCGTCGTGTACGCGCGCAGGTGGTCGAACCGGTCGGCGAAGTCCTCGACGACGTCGGCGAACGCGTCCTTCGCCGCCTGGCGCTCCTCGAGCGGGAGGCGCCGCCACGCCGGGTCGACGCGGTAGAAGGTGTAGGCGACGTACTGGCCTTCCATGCGGCGAATGCTAGCCGGGGCGGAGCGGGACGAGCTTCACGGCGGTCGGCCCGCGGTTCACGGGCGCGACGGCGGAGAGCCGGAGCCGGTACGAGGCTGCGGCGCT
Source organism: Gaiellaceae bacterium (assembly GCA_035541175.1). Lineage (GTDB taxonomy): Bacteria > Actinomycetota > Thermoleophilia > Gaiellales > Gaiellaceae > Palsa-739. The sequence goes on along the minus strand of DATKNT010000061.1, from coordinate 8,539 downwards.
CGGCACGCGCAGGCGCAGCGCGGTCGCGCGGCCGCCGATCGCCGTGCCGCGTGCCGTCGCCAGGAGCTTCCCAGGCAGCCGGTAGAGCTCCGCGACGTACGCGCAGTCGAGGTCGCAGGTCAGTGTGATCGCGGTGCCGCTCTGGACGACCTTCGGGTGCACGGCGAGGCGCATCCCGTTGCAGCGGGCGACGACGCCGCGGTGCGACTGCTCCATCGACGCGCGCACCGCCGGGAGGCTCGACTTCGGGGTGTCGTCCGCGTAGTAGAGACCCGACTGCCAGGCCGCGAGCGCCGTCTCGTCGAAGGCGTGGAAGAGGAACAGCCCCTGGACGTTCGGCTGACAGAACGCGAGCTGGATCGCCTGCCGGTAGTAGTCGGCCTGCACCTGCTCCGACACGGGCTTCGTCGTCGCCGGCTCGGTCCCGGTGTAGAGGCTCTGCTTCGCCGGCGGGATCTGCGACTCGACCCCGAACTCGTCGTAGACGATCGGGAGCGTCGAGCCCGGCTGGGCCGTGCCGTCGAAGGCCTGGCCGAGCAGCGCGACGAGCTTCGGGTAGTCGGCGAGCGCGATTGTCGTCGAGTTGGGGTGCGTGCCGAGGAAGGGCGCGACGCTCGAGTCGTCCTCGTACGGATGGAACGCGAAGGCGTCCATGATCGGCGTCGTCCGCCCGCTGGCCCGGTAGGCGGCGCCCAGGTCGCGGATGAAGCCGGTCGGCGAGTGCGTCGGCCGGCCGGTCAGCGCCGGGTTGTCGCTGCCGCGCGGCGAGACGGCGCCGCCGAGCACCTCGACGCCGGGGTCGGCCGCCTTCACCGCGTCGTACGTCTGCGCCAGCAGGCTCTCGTAGGCGGGCGCAGCTGCGTCGGTGCCGTCCGGGTTGAACTGCGGCAGCCAGTAGCGGTTCAGGTTCGGCTCGTTGCCGACGATGATCGCCCGCAGCGCCGGCACCGCCTTCACGACGGAGGCGGCGTAGGCCGCGAAGTCGGACTGGTCCTGGTCGGTGAGCGGCGTCGTCGCACTTCCGTAGTTCATGACGCTCGTGATCACCTGGATGCCGTCGAGCTTCGCCGCGGCGGCGACGTTCTGGAGGATCGTCTTCTCGGTCGCGGAGACCTGGGTCGCCCCGGGCTTCCAGATCTCGGTGATGCGGACGCCGCGGAAGCCGGCGAGCGCGAGGAGGGTCATCTGCGCCTTCGCCTGGACGAGGGTCGGCGCCCGCACGGCGTCCTCGGTCGCGCCGATCACCATGCCGGGGCCGCCCGCATGCGCCGCCGGTGCGAGGACGAGGGCGGCGGCGAGGGCCGCGACGAGCCGTCCCTTCGTGCCGAACATTGGCTCGGCTACGGTAGCCGTGGCCGTGACGGACAGGGTGGAGGAACAGCTGAAGACGCTTCCCGCGAAGCCGGGCGTCTACCTGTTCCGCGACGGGGACGGCGAGATCCTCTATGTCGGGAAGGCGAAGTCGCTGCGGCCCCGCGTGCGCTCCTACTTCCAGCGGGGCGGCGACGGCCGCGCCCAGATCCAGCAGCTGCCGGGCCGGGTCGCCGACGTCGAGGTGATCGTCACCGGCAGCGAGGTCGAGGCGCTCCACCTCGAGCAGAACCTCGTCAAGCGCCACCGGCCGCCGTTCAACGTGCGGCTCCGGGACGACAAGTCGTTCCCGTACATCGCCGTCACCGTCGAGGACGAGTTCCCGCGGGTGATGTTCACGCGCGAGCGGCACCGGCCCGGCGTCGTCTACTTCGGCCCGTACGCGAACGCGAAGAAGGTGCGCGAGACCCTCGACGTGCTCAACCGCGTCTTCCCGTACCGGCCGTGCGAGGGCCCGAAGCCGGGCCGCCACTCCGGGATCCCGTGCCTCGACTACCACATCGACCGCTGCCTCGCGCCGTGCGTCGGCTACGTCTCGAGGGAGGACTACGGCGCGATCGTCGGCTCCGTGATCGAGTTCCTCTCCGGCGACGTGAAGCCGATCCAGCGCGAGCTCGAGCGGAAGATGCACGAGGCGGCGGCCGAGGAGCGGTTCGAGGACGCGGCGCGCTACCGCAACCGGCTGTTCGCGGTCCAGCACCTCGTCGAGCGGCAGGCCGCCGACCGGCACTCGGTCGGCACCGCCGACGTGATCGGCTTCGCGGCCGAGGGCGACCGGGCCGTCGTCCAGATCTTCCCGCTGCGCGGCGGCAAGATGGTCGACCGCCACTCGTTCCATCTCGAGAACGTCGCCGGCCAGGACGTGACGACGATCCTCGAGTCGTTCTGCCTCGAGTACTACGGCGGCGCGCCGATGGTGCCGCCGCAGATCGTCGTGCCGCGCGACTCGGGCGACCTGTCGGCGCTCGCCGAGTTCCTCTCCGAGCGGCGCGGCGCCCGCGTCGAGGTGCGCGTCGCCGAGCGCGGCGAGAAGCGGCGGCTCCAGCAGCTCGCGGACGAGAACGCGCGCCAGGCGCTCGTCACCGAGCAGGCGCAGACGGAGCAGAAGCGCCTGCGGCGGTTCGAGGCGCTCGAGGAGCTGCGCGAGGCGCTGAACCTCGAGTCGCTACCGATCCGGATCGAGTGCTACGACGTCTCGACGGCGATGGGCCAGGACACCGTCGGCTCGATGGTCGTCTTCCAGGACGCGCTGCCGAAGAAGGCCGACTACCGGAAGTACGGGATCCGCGGGCTCGACGGGATGGACGACTTCGCCGCGATGGCGGAGATGATCTCGCGCCGGTTCGCGCGGCTCTCCGACGGCACGGTGGCTGGAAGCGTCGGCGGCCGAGCCGCCGACGCTCGGCCGGAAGACCGCGCCGCCTCCGGCGGCGCCGGTGAGTCGCACGACCCGTCGTTCGCGTCGGCGCCGAACCTCGTCGTGATCGACGGCGGCAAGGGCCAGCTCGGCGCGGCGCTCGACGCGATGAAGGCGTACGACCTGCCGCGCGTCGCCGTGATCGCGCTCGCGAAGCGAATCGAGGAGGTGTTCGTCCCCGGCCGGCCCGATCCGATCGTGCTCTCGCGCCACTCGGCGGGGCTGCAGCTGCTCCAGCGGATCCGCGACGAGGCGCACCGCTTCGCGGTCGGGTTCCACCGGCAGCGGCGCGAGTCGCGCGGGTTCGAGTCGATCTTCGACGACCTGGACGGCGTCGGCCCGGCGCGGCGGCGCGCGCTGCTGAACCACTTCGGCTCGGTCGAGGAGATGCTCGCGGCGACGCCGGAGGAGCTGGAGGGTGTTCCCGGCGTGCCGGCGGCGACGGCGCGGCGGATCTACGCGCAGCTGCACAAAGCAGGACGGGCATAGAGGCCGGCGCGGCAACGGGCCCGCGGGCGGCGCTGCGGCTGATCGGCAGCCGCAACTTCGGGCCGTTCTTCTTCGGCAACGCCGCGTCGGCGACCGGGACGTGGTTCCAGAACCTCGCGGCGGCGCTCTTCGTCTACCGGCAGACGCACTCGCCGCTCCTGCTCGGCGTGCTCGCGTTCTCGAACTTCGTGCCGGTGCTGCTGCTCGTGCCGTGGACCGGGAGCGCGGCCGACCGGTTCGACCGGCGGCGGCTGCTGCTCGTCACGCAGATCGCGGCGACGGCGCTGACCGCGGCGCTCGCGGCGCTGACGTGGGCCGGGCTCACACGCGTCTGGGTGGTGATGCTCTGCGGGGTCGGGCTCGGGGTCGTCACGGCGTTCGCGACGCCGGCGGCGTTCTCGCTCATCGGCGGGCTCGTCCCGCGCGAGGAGCTGGGGACGGCAGTCGGGCTCAACTCGATGACGTACAACCTGGCGCGCGCGGTCGGGCCGGCGCTCGGCGCGGTCGCGGTGTCGACGCTCGGCGTTGCCGCGGCGTTCGCGATCAACTCGGTCTCGTACCTCGCCCTCGTCGTCGGCGTGGCGGTCGTGCACCCGGCGGCGCGGCCGCCCGTCGCGCGCGCGGACTCGCGGCTGCGCGACAGCCTGCACCTGCTGCGCGTGCGGCCCGCGCTCGTCGCGTCGCTGCTGATCGTGACGGCGGTCGGCTTCGCGTCGGACCCGATCAACACGGAGGCCCCGGCGTTCGCGCACGCGTTCGGGAGGCCGGACTGGTACGCGGGCTTCATCATCGGCGCGTTCGGCGCGGGCGCCGTGGCGGCGGCGTTCGTCCTCGCGGGACGCGTCGTCGGCTCACGTCGGCGGATGGCGACGACGCTCACCCTCCTCGGCGGCGGGCTCGTCGCCTTCTGCCTCGTGCAGCAGTTCCCCGTCGCGCTGGCCGTCCTCGTCGTCGCCGGCTTCGGCTACCTCGCGTCGAACACGTCTGCGACGAGCCGACTCCAGCTCGGAGTCGAGGAGGACCTGCGCGGCCGGATGATGGCGCTCTGGAGCGTCGCCTTCCTCGGGCTGCGGCCGGTGGCTAGCCTGATCGACGGCGCGCTCGCGGAGGCCTTCGGCGTCCGCGCCGCCGGGATCGTGCTCGCGCTGCCGGCGCTGCTCGGCGCAGCGGCGATCCTCGTCCTCGAGCGCCGCCGGAGTTCTTACAGCGCCATCACGGATTACTAACCCGTCCGGGCTAGCTTCCGGGCCATGACGCTGCACCTCATCGCCGAGGATCTCGAGCGGCACGCCTGGTACGAGCAGCTGTTCGTCCGGACGATCGCCGACGCCGAGGCGTACGCCGCGACGTGGGCCACGTTCGAGGAGCTCGTCGCCGTTGCCGGCGACGAGACGGCCGAGCTCCGCTAGGAATCCGCTGTGGGATCGCCGGGTGACGACTCGTGCTTCGGCTTTGCCGTCAGCGCAGGTGGACGCGGTAGAGCACCAGTCTCACGGGTCGACCGAAGGGCTCCTGCTCCTTCTCGGCTCCGTCCGGCAGCCACCCACCGGCCTCGTAGAAGCGGCGGGCGCGTCGGTTGTCGGCATGCACCCATAGGAGCGCTTCCGAGAAACCGCTCGCGCGAAGCTCATCCAGAGCACGCGCCAAGAGCGCCTGTCCGACGCCCTCACCCCAGCGTTCCGGAGCCACGAAGAACCGGTAGATCTCGCCCACGCGCTCCTCGTCACTCGGTCCGACTTCGACGACGCCGACGATCCCTTGCTCGTCCTCGGCGACGAGGGCGTCCCGCTCACGCCAGAGCGGGACGCGCGGCGCCGGGTCGAGCGTCGCCAGTGCTTCGGCCGGATGGACGTCTTCCAGGCCGGCTTGGAAGCTGCGGACCTGGACGGCAGCGATCGCCTCGGCGTCGTCGGGAACGGATGAGCGGACGAGCACGCAGTCCCCGCAGTGGCCTGGAAGCTAGGAATCCGGGTCGAGGAACGGGTAACGGTAGTCCGTCGGCGGGACGAACGTCTCCTTGATCGTGCGCGGGGAGACCCAGCGGATCAGGTTCCACATCGAGCCCGCCTTGTCGTTCGTCCCCGACGCGCGCGCGCCGCCGAACGGCTGCTGGCCGACGACGGCGCCGGTCGGCTTGTCGTTGACGTAGAAGTTCCCCGCCGCGTAGCGGAGCTTGTCCTCCGCCGTCTCGATCGCCGCGCGCTCGCGCGCGAACACGGCGCCGGTCAGTCCGTACGGCGCGCCGCGGTCGATGAGCTCGAGCGTGTCGTCGTAGCGCTTCTCGTCGTAGACGAACGCCGTCACCACGGGGCCGAACAGCTCCTCGCGCATCGTTCGGAAGTCTGGATCGCTCGTCTCGATCACCGTCGGCTCGACGAAGAAGCCCTCGGAGTCGTCGGTGCCGCCGCCGACGAGCACGGACGCGGTTCCGCCCGAGGCCCTCGCCTCGTCGATCGCGGCCTTCTGCGTCGCGAACGAGCTCGCGTCGATGACGGCGCCCATGAAGTTCGAGAAGTCGGAGACGTCGCCCATCCGCAGCGTCCCGATCTCGTCGACGAGCCGCTCGCGCAGCTCGGGCCAGAGATTCGACGGCGCGAACACGCGCGACGCGGCCGAGCACTTCTGGCCCTGGTACTCGAACGAGCCGCGGACGATCGCGGTCGCGACCGCGTCCACGTCGGCGGAGGGGTGCGCGACGATGAAGTCCTTGCCGCCGGTCTCGCCGACGATGCGCGGGTAGTTGCGGTAGCGACCGAGGTTCGAGGCGACGGTCCGCCACATGCCGTTGAACACGTCGGTCGAGCCGGTGAAGTGGATGCCGGCGAGGTCCGGGCTCGCGAGCGCCGGGTCGCCGACCTGCGAGCCGGAGCCGTAGACGAGGTTGATCACACCCGGCGGCAGCCCCGCCTCCTCGTACAGCTTCATGAGCCACCACGCGGCGTAGGCCGCGGTCGACGCCGGCTTCCAGACGACGGTGTTGCCCATCAGCGCGGCCGACGTCGGGAGGTTCCCGGCGATCGCCGTGAAGTTGAACGGCGTCACCGCGAAGACGAAGCCCTCGAGCGGGCGGTACTCGATCCGGTTCCAGACGCCCGGCGAGGAGACGGGCTGCTCCTGGTAGATCCGGGTCATGTACTGGACGTTGAAGCGCCAGAAGTCGATCAGCTCGCACGCGGAGTCGATCTCGGCCTGGTGCGCCGTCTTCGACTGGCCGAGCATCGTCGCCGCGTTCAGCGTCGAGCGCCATGGGCCGGCGAGCAGCTCGGATGCGCGGAGCAGCACGGCCGCGCGCTCCTCCCACGGCGTCCGCGACCAGTCGTGCCAGGCGCCGGCGGCCGCCGCGATCGCGCGTTCGACCTCCGCCGCGCCGCCCTTGTGGACGGTGGCGAGGACGTGGGAGCGGTTGTGCGGCTCGACCGCGTCGAACGTGTCGCCGGTATGCACCTCCTCGTCGCCGATCACGAGCGGGATGTCGAGTTGCTGCGACTCGAGCTCGGAGAGGCGGCGGCGGAGCTCGTCGCGCTCGGGCGTGCCGGGCGCGTAGGAGCGAACCGCCTCGTTGTGCGGCTCGGGAACGCGGAAGATGGCGTGGCTGCTCATGAGGGCGATTCTAGGATTCGGGACATGGCTGTGACGCACGTGTCCTACGAGGCGGACGGCTGGGGCGTGGGGGAGCTGTGGATCGAGGACGGCACGGTCCTCTGGCACGAGCTCCCGTGGCCGCGACCCCCGGGCGGCCCGGACGCCTCCAGGGACCCATCCCTAACCCCCACCCACCCAGGGGGTTCGGGGAGAAGTGTGGACCGGCGACGTGCACGCGCAGGTGGAGACTTCGTCGCGGAACTCGTACGGAGCCTGCGCCGCTACTTCGACGGCGAGGAGGTCGCGCTCGAGCAGGTGCCGGTCGACCTCGAGTACGAGACGCCCTTCCTCGAGCGCTGCGCGCTCGCGCTCCGCGAGGTGCCGCGCGGCGAGGTCGTCACCTACGGCGAGCTCGCCGCGCTCGCGGGCGCGCCCGGCGCGGCCCGCGCGGCCGGGACGTTCTGCGCGCGCAACCGGCTCGGGCTGTTCGTGCCGTGCCACCGCGTCATCGCCGCGAACGGACTCGGCTCGTACGGCTCGCTCGGCGTCGCGTACAAGCGCCGGCTGCTCGCGCTCGAAGGCTGTGCCCTTGTTGTCTGACGACCTCCGCGAAGAGCTCGCGGCGATCGCTCCGGACGCGGAGTGCGATCGCCTCGCCGAGCTCTCCGGCCTCTTCCACGTCGCCGGGAGCGCCCACCTGCGCGGCCGCGGTGTCGTCGACGTACACCTCGATCTCGCCAGCTCCGCCGTCGCGCGCCGCGCCTTCGCGCTGCTCCGCTCCCTCAGAGTCGACTCCGAGATCCGCACCTACCGGCGCGCCGCCTTCGACCGCGCCACCCGCTACCAGCTCCGCGTCGAGGGGACTCCGCACGCGTACGAGACGCTCCACCGCGCCGGGGTGCTCGACGCCTCGCACCGGCCGGTCGGCCGCCCGCCGCGGCGCGTCCTGTCGCGTCGCTGCTGCCGCCGCGCGTACCTCCGCGGCGCGCTGATGGGCGCCGGGTCGCTGAGCGGCCCGCGCGATCCGCACCTCGAGATCCGCACCGCGGGGATCGAGGGCGCGCGCTTCCTCGCCGACGTCGCCGGGCGCGAGGGGGCGGAGCTGCACGTCCTCGACCGCGGCCGCCACGCGGTCGCCTACGCGAAGGGGGCGGAGACGATCGCCGACGCGCTCGTCGCCGCCGGCGCCGTCGGCGTCGTGCTCGCGCTCGAGGAGCGGTCGATCGTCGCCGCGACCCGGGCCGATGCCAACCGCCTCGCCAACGCCGACCACGCCAACCTCGTCCGCACGAGCCGCGCCGCCCACGCCCAGCTCGAGGCGGTGCGCCGGCTCGAGGCGGAGGGCATGCTCGACGGGCTCGCCCCGGAACTGCGCGAGGTCGCCGAGCTGCGGCTGCGTCATCCGACCCTCTCGATCGCCGAGCTCGCCCGCCGCTGCAGGCCCCCGGCGACGAAGGCCGCGGCCTACCGGCGGCTGCGCCGTCTGCAGGCCCTGGCCGACCGGTGAGTCCGCGTACGACTTTCAAGTCGTCTAGCGAACTTCGTGACCACTGAGTCATACTCGCCCCGGCGGGTCCGCGCTCGTCCGGCGGCGGATTCAGACCCCGTCCGTCGCCACGGTCTCGGGTGTGGTTGAACCGGAGGGGAGGGTCGTCCTCGGAGCTTCCCCTCCGGCCCGCC